>PANG01000086.1 GCA_002708345.1 Planctomycetaceae bacterium
GGAGGGAGGGCTAGGGTCCGGGCTGTTTCCCCAGGGGGAACAGCCTGCACATGCTATTACCTGAGATTATAGTCTTCCCGCGGCGATACAGAAACCGTCCGCGGTAAGAACTGCTCTAGGGGCCGGGCCGCATGTTGAACATCTCGATGATCGTATCCATGATCACGCTGCTGGAAAGGTTGGTTCCCTCGTTCCAGCTCCACATCGTCTTGACCACGTCGGCCATCATCATGCCAGTCAGGACAAGTACCAGGGTGATCATCATCAGGCACATCACGATCCAGGCCGAGTAACCGAGTTCAACCGGCACCGGAGGTGCGATGCCGGCAGGGACGACACTCTCCCCGGGGGAGATTTCGTCCAACTGATCCAGCGAACCACCAAGTTCGTCCAGGGAGGCGACCGGTTCCATTCCTGTATTATCCAGGGCAACCGAATCGGAGATGGCAATCACCTGGGAGCCGCTGTCAGACATCTCCTCGGAACCATCGGGGGTTCCAAGGTTGAAACTCTTGTTATCGTCCTCGATCAGGAGACCATCAGCGGCACCTGGCAATTCCAGCTGGGTAGACTCGGAGTCGGTAAGGTCGACGGCTTCACCGTCGAGCAGGATGCCGGAGTCGGATGGACTCCCGAGCGTGATGCCACTGTCGGCGGCACCGAGCGTCACGTCACTACTGTCCATGCCGCCCAGCACCAGGTCACCGTCGGTAACACCGAAGTTGTCGACCACACCAAGCTGGGTGTCATCGTCCGAGTCGGCATTACCGAACTCGACATTCGTGCCTGGAGCCATGATCGTGCTGTCGTCATCCATGTCGAAGTTCATGTCATCGGACAACAATCCCAAATCATCAATGGGTGCCATGACTGTGCTGTCATCGTCAGCCAGTTCCAGATCGCCACTGGAGTCGGCGGAAAGGTCCTCTGCCTCGTGCGGAGCGGCCGCTTCCAGGGCACTTAGATCCTGCTTGGTAATCAGTACGGAATCCTCGCCATCCCCTTCCATGTCATCATCCAGCAAGCTGAAGCTGTCATCATCCAGCCCCAACGGATCCCCGGCAACCGTGGCATCCGAGGCGTCCTGTTCCTCCTCATCATCATCCAGAAGGTCCAGCAGGTCGCTGTCGACCATTGGGATTCCACGGGACGTGGCGAACTGTTCCAGTTCTTCCCGCTTGTATTTTGTGTCGGCACCGTCGCGGTAACTCTTGATGTCACCATCCTCCGTGAATTTCACCAGTTCATCATTGGTGACATTCAGGAGTTGGGCTGCTTCTTCAAGGTTCAACAGGTCAGCCATGTTAGGCTCCAGAACTGGTTATTCAGGGCATGGAGTGTGCATTTACCAGTGCATTATTGTAGTCACATGTCCCTGGTAAACGCGAACAAAGTGAGTCTCGATTCGCTGGCTGCGCAAAGGGAGCCCCACCATTCGAATCGGACTTCTGATTGCCGAAATTTACCAGTTTGCGGTATTTACGGCTTAATCCGGTTGGGAAAAATGAGAGATTACCGGTGAATTGTCGCGCGGATCTCTTTTGGAGAGGGGCTCATACCATTGAATTCATCCATCATCATATCCCAGTGGACATTGCGGACGCTCTTGAGCGAGATTTGACCGCTGGAGCGATCCACCTGGTAAACACAGATTACCCGCAGCCGGGGATCGACGATTGTCAGTTGCTGACCTGTCTGTGACGGATGGGAAATGGCAATCAGTTCTGCCTGGTGGGGAACTGGATCTACCGACGAATTCAGTCGTTGCCCGGCCACCGGGGACGATTGCAGACTGGCCAGGACAAGTCCGGCAAGGAAAGCACTCAGGATGATGAAACTCCAAGCTGTTTTCGGCATTCTCTGACTCCCGTGATCCATTTTCCATGGGGTTGCGTGCCTGCTGGTCTTCTCCAGGCGGTCGCCTAGTCTAGCGACCGATCGGTGGCGAGGGCAAGATCGATGAGCCACTTCCCTTCAAGAACCGCTGGCAAGCTGCTAAAGTGGATCGCAAGTCCTTTCATGCCAGATGTTTTGATATTGTCACCATGTACCACATTTCACGTGAAATTGACTTCTGCTACGGCCACCGCTTACTGAACTACAGCGGAAAGTGCCGATTTCTTCATGGCCATAATGGCCGTGCGGTGATCAAGATTGCCGCGGAGAGTTTAGACGAAAGGGGCATGGTTTTTGATTTTGCCGATGTCAAGAAGATCGTTGCCGGCTGGATCGATGAAAACCTTGACCACCGGATGATCCTGAATCGAGAAGACCCGGTGGTCCCGATCTTCCAGGAGATGAAGGAACCGGTTTTCCTGATCGATGACAACCCCACAGCCGAGAATATCGCCAGGCTGATCTTTGATTTCACACAGCAGGCCGGGTTTCCGATCGTCGAGGTGGATCTCTGGGAAACCCCTCGCTGCTATGCCACCTACTCGGGTTGACCTGGGAACGCTCTGGTTCCCCTCCAGCAGGCTTTGCGGCTGATCTCGAGCCGTTTGAGTCCAGAAAAACTGGATAAAATTTAACGATTATGCCGATCATCGGGGTGTATGGGTGCGCTGCGCCTGTGCTCCTCCTTCACTGCGTTGCACGATCATAAGGACGTTGACCTTGAATACCAGGAAACAGAAGAGTTCTCTGTGGATGATCATGGGGTCTCTTGGCTGGCCGATATGCATTGGTACCTTCCTGGGGATCGGGTTTTACGCGATCTTGCTCAAGGGCTCCCTGGAGGCCCCGTTGCTGGAGAGGTACTTTGCCAGTCACCCGGTTGCCTACGTGGCGACGATGATGTTCTTCATTGGGCTGGCAGCCCTGCTGTTCAGGGCTCTTAATCTTGCCGGGCAGTTCTTTTGGCTTGGTAAAACGAGACTCTCCCCGATTCCCAGTGGGAGGCAACCGGTTTCCGAGGCCGGCCCGTTACTCTCGGAGATCCAGGCACTTCCGGCGGGAGCCCAACACGGTTATCTCGGCAGCCGACTTGGCCAGGCGATCGACAGTGTCCGTCGAAATGGTTCGGCTGACGGCCTGGATGACGACTTGAAATACCTCTCGGACATGGATGCTGATCGACAGCATGATGCCTACTCGCTGGTTCGCATCATTATCTGGGCCACCCCGATGCTGGGCTTCCTGGGGACGGTGATCGGGATTACCCAGGCACTTGGTGACCTGGCAACCCGCCAGCTCGGTGGGGATTTACAGGTCGCAATGCAGGGTTTGCTCTCGGGCCTCTACGTTGCCTTTGACACCACCGCCCTGGCACTCTCGCTGTCCATTCTCCTGATGTTCCTGCAGTTCCTGGTGGAACGATGTGAAACCCAGTTGCTCTCCGTTGTTGACCGCCGAACCGACAGTGAACTGGTAGGCCGTTTCCAGCAGGCGGGATCCGCTCATGATCCTCACCTGGTATCGGTCGAACGCATGTGCTCTGCCGTGATCGATGCGAGCGAGCAGCTGGTGGAACGGCAGTCTGAGCTCTGGCAACGCAGCATGGATGAGGTCAGTAAAAAATGGGAAAAGGTTGGAAAGCAGACCGGCGAGTCGCTGGCAGATGCGCTCCAGGGCTCCCTGGCCAAGGAAGCACACCAGCAATGGGAACCGGTACAGGAAGCGATCGATCAGAACGGGGAACAGCTGCTAACCCTTCAGTCATCGCTCTCCCGGCAGCTCGAAAAACTCGAGCAGCTGATGGCCAGTACAGCAGATGTCGTTCAATTGGAAACGGTGTTGCAGGATAACCTGGAGCAACTGGTTGATGCCGGGCATTTTGAACAGGCGGTCACCAGCCTGTCAGCAGCCATCCAGCTGCTGGTTACCCGGCTCGGCGGTCTCCCAGCTTCACGCGCGTTGCCCCAAAAGGGTGACGGGCAGAAGGCGGATGAGCGGGCAGCATGAGACGCAGGCGAAGAGCTCGATCGAGAGTCAGTCCCACGATGTTTCCCTT
Source organism: Planctomycetaceae bacterium (assembly GCA_002708345.1). The sequence goes on from PANG01000086.1 coordinate 3,953, forward strand.
CCTGGCAGTACTTATCTGTACCATGGGGGTGATGATCGTGTTGCTGGTGCTTGGTGTCCAGCAGGCCCAGGTGGATGCCCGCGTTGTTGTGGATCAGCAGCTGGAGCTGGAGAGCCAGTGGCAGCAGGAGCACCAGCAAAAGCAACTGGAACGGGACGACTATCGCTGGCAAAGCGAGGTCCTGACAGAGAGTCGTGACGAAAAAACACGGGATCTTGCAGACGCTCGCCTGGCACTGGGACATCTGGAGCAACATATTCGAGAGCTGGAGCTGGCCGGGCAACAGCTCCTGGCTCGCAAGCAGCTGCTGGAAAAGAACCCTTCACCCGCCGAGGAACTGGAGGTGGTGCAGCGTCAGATGAGCCAACTGGCAGGGAAAGTGGAGCATGCCAGGCAGGCCCTTGAACTGGCTCGAGGGCAACTGGCAGCATCCGAACAGTCGTTCTCGATCGTCCCCTACGACGGTCCCAACGGGACCAGGAGATACCCGGTCTATCTTGAATGTACTCCGCGGGGAGTCCTGATCCAGCCGGAGGGAGTACTCGTGCCACTGGCAGATCTTTCCAGGCTCTCGGGTCCCGGAAATCCACTCGATGCTTGCCTGCGGACGATCCGGGAATACCTGGTCTCCAGGGCGGGACGCAAGGCCTACGGCGATCCCTATCCCCTGCTTGTTGTGCGCCCCGACTCGGTTATCAGTTATGCACTTGCCCGGCGAGCAATGAAGAGCTGGGAGGACGCTTTCGGCTATGAGCTGATAGACAGTGATATCAAGCTCACCTATCCGACAGCGAACCCCACGCTGGCACGTCAACTTGAACAGACAATCCGCGATGCCAGGCAGCGGCAGCAGCAACTGGCAGCGGCCATGCCCAGCCAGTTTGGATTGACCGGTGGAGGCTGGGATGATTCCCGGGGGCATGAGAAAGCGGGTCGCCAGCTGGGGAGTCCTCCAGGCACTGGCGCCCAGCGGCAACGCCCGGCATCGTTGCAGGGAGGGACCGAGGTGCAAGCGCCAGTCGATCCAGGGAAAGCAGGTGCGCGACAGCTCAAGGCAGGTGGCATTGAAAGACGTGAATTCGGCTGGGCCCTGCCCCGCAAGAACCAGCAACGCACCGGTGTGACTCGCCCGGTCTATGTTACCTGCCAGGCGGATCGACTGATTATTGTCCCCCGCCGGGGAGAGCGAGGACGGATCCGTACTGTTCACCTGGAAGGTGTACTGGAAGACAATATTGATTCTTTTGTCTCGGAAATCTGGGACCACATGGAAAGCTGGGGAATCGCGGTGGCCGGTGGCTACTGGAAACCGGTGCTGAAGGTGGAGGTGCGGCCAGGTGGGGCAACGCGATTTGCCGAGCTCAGCCGGCTGATGAAGAACAGTGGGATCCTGGTACAGCAATACCGCTAGGGAGATACGTGTGAGGCGATTTCGTGATAGTTCGGTGCAGGGGGAGGGCCATGATTCGTTCCTCGATATCGTCGCCAACCTGGTCGGCGTGCTGATTATCCTGGTGATGGTGGTCGCTGTCCGGGCGCGGGATGGTGCGGTTGATGAGCAACGTGCCCAGACTTCCTCGCTGGAACCGGTCGATGTCGAGTCCGCGAGGTTCGAGGCAGAGGGGATCAGGGAGGATATTCAGCGTATCGAGCAGTTGCTGCAGCGTCAGGCAATGGAGATTGCTTACCGGGAAAAAGAGAGGGACAAGGTGTTCCAGGAACTGCGGGTGCTGGAGTTGCTTGTCCAGCAGCAGGAGAGCCATCTCGATACCAGCCAGCAGGAGAAGCTCCAGAAGCAGGCGATGCTGGGCGACTTGAAACACCAGCTCGAGGACCTGGAACAGGCTCGCCGCACCGTCGAGCAGATGCAGAGCCAGCCAGAAGTGATTCAACACCGCCCTACCCCGATGGCGAAGACCGTCTTTGGTACCGAGATTCACTTTCGACTCTTCCAGGGACGCATTACTTATATTCCCTGGGATCAGCTTATCGAGAGGCTCAAGCAGGATGCCCAGCAGAAGGCCAGGAACCTCAGCGGGGAAGGGAAACTGACAGAATTGATCGGGCCGATTGGTGGCTTTCGCATGCGTTACCAGCTGGGAGTGCGAAGATACCTGGCCAACACGACCGATGGCCCTCGGATGAGACAGGGGCTTCAACTGGAACAGTTCGAGTTGATCCCCGTTGATCCGACGATGGGGGAAGGAGTCGCGAGTGCGATGGAGGAGGGATCCCGGTTCCTGCAGACACTCGGTTCTTTTTCCTCCCAGCGAACGACTGTCACGATCTGGGTTTACCCGGAGAGCTTTATCCAGTTCCAGCAGATCAAGACATTGCTGCACCAGCGGGGTTTTGCCTGTGCCGGCCGCCCACTGCCGGCTGGCGCCCTCATCAGTGGCTCACCCTCGGGCAGCCTCTCTGCGGCCCAGTGATGGCCGCCTGCCAGGTCAGGCAAGCACGTGATCGACGAAACGACGGATCAACTGATCTGCCTCGGGTGTGTCCCTGACGGTTTCGATAAACTCATCGACGGGAACCCCCGCGATCGTCTCCACGTAATGTGGATAGGTCCGGCAACGCTCCAGGAAATCGTTCCGCCTCAGCTCGGGATGGAACTGCGTGCAGTAGATCGGTCGATCGCTGAAGCAGAATGCCTCGTTTTCCACCTGCTCGCTGGAAGCAAGCAGCACGGCACCCTCTGGAAGGGAGGTGACGATATCCTGGTGTCCCAGCTGGGCCAGCAGCGGAGTCCCACAGTCCCCGAAAACCGGGTCTCGCCTCGCCTCTTCTGTCAGCGTGAGTGGAAGCGTCCCGAGTTCGGCCCGCAAAGGGTCGGTGACGACAGTCCCTCCGAGGGCACGGGCAATGATCTGGAATCCCCAGCAGGATCCGAAAGTCGGAATCCGGCGATCCGAGAGTCCATGCATCATCTCCAGCACGTACTCCACCCAGTCCTCCTCGCCAGCAATCGAGTATTCTCCACTGCCACCGATCAGGACCAGGTCGAAAGCGGCTACCTGGTCCAGCGAGGGGCGGTCTCTTAGCAGATCCAGGGCGGTAAGATCTGTCTCGTCACAGCCGAGCGCATGGGCGAAACAGTCGATTTCCTGGAGTCGCATGGGATCCTCCAGGAGTCGGCCCTGGAGCAGGAGGTATCGTGGCGACCTGGATGACATCACCGGCTCTCCTGTTGTTCCGCCTGCTGGAGTTGAGATGCTAGTTGCTCGATACCCGCGGCCAGGGCATCGACAAGCTGGCTAACCTGTTCACGATTTATCGACAGCGGTGGCATCACGACCAGGATATCACGCAGGGGGCGGAGCCAGACTCCCAGCTGCCTCGCATGCTGGCAGACAATCCCCCCGGACTGACCCGCCGTGGGAAGCGGTTTCCCCTCTGCCGTTTCCGCCACCAGTTCCACCGCGGCAATCATCCCACGTTGCCGAACATCCGCCACCAGGGGGTGTTGCCGAAGAGGCTGCAGGCAGTCTTCCAGGTGTTTGATCGTGGTAGCAAGCTGCTCGAGTGTCTGTTCCTCTTCAAAGATCTCGAGACTGGCCAACGCCGCTGCGGCGGCCAGTGGATTGCCTCCATAGGTGTGTCCATGAAAAAAGGTCCGTGATGGATCACCAAGAAACGCATCGAAGATCTCGCTGCTGGCAAGAGTTGCCGCCATCGCCATGTATCCACCCGTTAATCCCTTGGCAAGGCAGAGCAGATCGGGAGAGACCTGTTCCTGCTGGCAGGCAAACATCGTCCCGGTGCGTCCGAAGCCGACAGCGACCTCGTCGGCAATCATCAGGACATTGTATTTGCTGGCCAGGCGCCGAACCCCGGCCAGGTAGCCGGGCGGGTGCATCACCATGCCCGCAGCTCCCTGGACCAGCGGCTCAATGATCACGGCAGCCGTCCGCTGGTGATGGTCTGCAAAAATCTGCTCCAGCTCGGCAAGGTAATGGTCGCAGGCGTCCTCGCATGAAACTCCTGGTGGCAGGTGGTAGCTGTCCGGGATACTGGTGTGAATCACCTCGAACAGCAAGGGTGCGAACATCTGGTGGAAGCGGGCAACTCCCCCCACGCTCACGCTGCCGAGCGTGTCACCGTGGTAAGCTCGCCCGAGGGCGACAAACAGGTTTTTTTCTGGCTGGGGATGTTCGCACTGTCTCCAGTACTGGAAGGCCATTTTCAACGCCACCTCCACGCTGGAGGCACCGTCACTGGAAAAGAAGACGTGATTCAGACCGTCCGGGGCAATCTCTACCAGCCGGGCTGCCAGTCGGACCGTGGTCGGGTTGGAAACGCCCAGCGATGTCACGTGGGCAACCCGCTGGAGCTGCTCGATAATGGCGGCATTGATCTTCGGGTGGTTGTGCCCGTGGAGATTACACCACAGGCTGCTGACGCCATCCAGGTAGCGATTCCCATCGGTATCGATCAACTCGCAGCCATCCGCCTGCTCGATGACGAAGGGCTGGTAATCTGCCATCTGGGTGAAAGCATGCCAGACCACCTGCCGATCAAGATCGCTNTGCCGCTGGTCTGCCATNCTTCATCTCCTCCAGGCCCTGTCAGTNCNCGGGNTTCTGNTCGCTCCNGGGCATCCGGGAAATNAACTCCAGGCAGATTTCCCGAATCCGGCCCGGGTTCACATTGGGGTTTAANTTCCGGGCCTTGCCAACCAGNGCCCCGACCGCCTGTTGCTTGCCAGCCTGGACATCCTTGACAACCGCTGGNCTCTCTTCCACCAGCTGCTGGCAGAGGGCNTCCAGTGCCTCNTCATCCACCTGCTCNATGCCGAGGCTGGCAATTGCCTGCTCGACACCTTCCCCGGACTCCACCATTGCCTGCAGGACTTCGCGTCCGCGTGAATGATCGAGTTGTCCTGTGTCTACCAACGTGAGCAGTTCAGCCAGCGAAACCGCAGAGACGGCAAACTGGCTGATTGTCATCTCCTCTTCCTTGAGCATCCGCAGGATGTCCTGCTGGATCCAGTTGCCTGCCAGGACCGCGTTGCCCGAGAGTCCTGCCAGTTCCTCGAAGTAATCCACCAGCAGGCGACCCTGGTTCACGATCACATCTGCCGTGTAGGCACTGATCGAGTACTGCTGCTCGAGGCGTTCGCGGATGGCGGCGGGCAGTTCTCCCAGCTGGTCCCGGATCGAGGCAACTCGCTCATCGGGAACGATCACCGGGACCAGGTCGGGATCAGGAAAATAACGGTAGTCACTCGATTCCTCCTTGTGCCGTTGTGCGCGGGTCACCTGGGCATTTTCATCCCATCCTCTTGTCTGCTTGGGGACATCTCCCAGTCGCTCACCCGTCTCCTGCCAGCGGCGGTACTGTCGTTCTGCCTCGAAGTGCATCGAGCGTTCCACGGCCCGGAAACTGTTGACGTTTTTTACTTCCACGATAGGGGTCGCGATCATCTCCTGCTGCTGGGGAATGTGCAGGTTGATATTGGCGTCCACGCGGAGGCTCCCTTCCTGCATGTTGCAGTCAGAGACATCGAGGTAGCCGAGCAGCAGTTTCATTTCCGAGAGGAAGCTCCTGGCCTGCTCGGGAGAACGGATATCCGGTTCGCTGACAATCTCCAGTAGCGGGGTGCCGGTCCGGTTCAAGTCAATTCGGCTATCTCCCTTGCCCGCCTCTTCATCATGCATGCTCTTTCCCGCATCTTCCTCAAGGTGGGCGCGGATAAGGCGGATCTTCGTTTCCGGGAATTCTCCCTCCGGGTCACTGATCATGAGCCAGCCACGCTGGCTCATCGGCAGATCAAACTGGCTGACCTGGTAGCCCTTTGGCAGGTCCGGATAGTAGTAGTTCTTACGGTCCCACTTGGTGAAGCGGGGGATCTCGCAGTTCAGTGCAATAGCGGTACGCAACGACAGTTCCATGGCATGGCTGTTCAGCACCGGCAGGGCGCCTGGCAGGCCGATACAGACCGGGCAGGTCTGCGTGTTGGGTTCTGCGCCAAATTCCGTGCTGCAACCACAGAACAGCTTGCTGGCGGTCTTCAGTTGCACATGGACTTCCAGTCCGATCACGATTTCATATTCTGCGGATGTCATGCCAGGGGGGGCCTCCTGGTATGCCAGTCGGTTTCCGCCTGGTACATGGCGGCTGCCCGCAGCAGCCGTTCTTCCTGGAAGGGAGCGGACTGGAGCTGCAAACCGATCGGGAGTCCGCTGCTGGTGAATCCGCAGGGAAGCGAGATGCCGGCGACACCCGCCAGGTTTGCCGTGACCGTGTAGAGGTCTTCCAGGTACATCGAGAGTGGGTCATCGGTTTTCTCGCCACAGCGGAAAGCGGGTGAGGAGGTGACGGGTCCTGCCAGTACATCGACCTGCTTGAAGGCAGCATCGTAATCGCCACGGATCAGTCGTCGCACCTTGAGAGCCTTGAGGTAATAGGCGTCGTAATAGCCCTCGCTAAGAGCATAGGTGCCAAGCATGATCCGTCGTTTGACTTCTGCCCCCAGTCCCTCGGCGCGTGAACGCCGGTACATCCGAACCAGTGGAGAATCAAGCTTGCCCTCGTCCTCCTGTGGGGAAAGGAGCTGCCGCTCCGCTTGGAGTTCCTTGAGCATCGCTTCCGTGTCGGTTCGATAGCCGTAATGCACTCCATCGTAGCGGGCCAGGTTACTGGAGGCCTCGCAGGGCGCAATGATGTAATAGGTTGCTACTCCGTAGCCGGCATGCGGCATCGAGATGTCGTGGACCGATGCCCCCAGCGACTCGTAAACTCGAACAGCCTGTTCAATGGCCGAGGCAATTTCATTGTCCAGTCCCTCACCAAAATGCTCTTTTACCAGGCCGATACGGAGCCCCTCGAGAGGTTCCCTGACCGTCGTGCTGTAACGGGGCACCTCGTTCGGCGCCGAGGTGGAATCCCGCGGATCATGGCCGGCGATCACTTCCAGCAGCAGTGCCGCATCCTCCACGGTCCTGGCGAGCGGTCCCACCTGGTCCAGGCTGCTGGCGTAGGCAATCAGGCCATAGCGACTTACCCGGCCATAGCTCGGCTTGATCCCCACGACGCCGCAGAGGGCAGCGGGCTGGCGAATGGAACCGCCGGTATCGGTACCGATCGAGAGTGGTACCATCGAGGCAGCCAGGCAGGCGGCAGACCCACCACTACTTCCACCGGGAATCCTCTCGGGATCCCAGGGATTTCGAGTCAGCTGGTAAGCGGAATTCTCCGTGGAACTCCCCATCGCAAACTCGTCCATGTTGGTGCGGCCAATAATCACCGCTCCGGCGTTTTCGAGCCGCTCGATGACCGTCGCGTTGTAGGGAGGAAGATAGTTTTCCAGCATCCGGGACCCACACGTGGTGGGGACTCCGCGTCTGCAGAGGATATCCTTGACGGCGACTGGCAGGCCGGCCAGCGGGCCCAGTGGCTCGCCTGCGGCCCGCTGTTGATCGATCGATGCTGCCCTGGTGAGTGCCGATTCGGTTTCCACCTGCAGGAAGGCACCGATCGTGTCATCATGACGGGCGACCTGCTGCAGGCATGCCTCGGTTAACTCGACGGAACTGCAGTTGCCGGAACCAAGCTCCGAGAGAAGGTCTGTTGCGGAAGTCTGTTCGAGGTCCATGTCGACGCCCTGGGAATGCGTGGCTCGTTCAATCTCCGAGTACCGCCGGAACCCGGTAGCACTCGTCATCATGCCGTGGGGCATTGGCGAGGGCTTCCTCGCGAGACAAACCGGGACGCCTTTCGTCGGGGCGGACAACATCCTGGAGGTCCAGGGTGTGAGCCATCGGTTCGACGCCCTCGGTGTCCAGTTCAGACAACTGCTCCACGTACTGGACAATCTGGCTCAATTGCTCTGTCAGGCGGTCAAGCTCCTCCTCCCCAAGCTGTAACCTGGCGAGCAGGGAGACTCTTTCAACATCACTGCGGGACAGGGGCATCTGACCACCTCCCTTGTCAGTTTGAATCACGGGGCAAAAAAAAACACCAGTTGCCTGGTGCCTGGAAATCCCCCGCGCCGGTCACCCTATCTTAACGTTTCCGGCGGTTCTAGCGATGGATCAGGAGGTTAACTCAAAGGCCCGTCGCTTGACCGCCCGTTCCACGACGCCGGTCCGCAGGCACTGGGTGCAGACACGGACAGACTTGGTTGACCCGTCTTCTAACACGACTTTCACACTTTGCAGGTTGGGCTTGAATTTCCGCCGCGTGATACCTGTGATCTTGGTACCGACACCACCCAGGTACTTGGGTTTACCCCGTGTTGTTACGGAATTTCCCATCTGGGTCCGTTTTCCACAGTATTGGCAGACACGAGCCATCACGATCCCCTTGTTCTTTCTTCCGGCACTCTCGGCCAAAAATCGCCATCTAACAAGTCGATAGTATAGTCCCTCGGCAATAAGCTGCAAAGGGATACATCCTGCTCTCTCTCGCCAGGCGCGGTTGAACAAGTTAAACTGGACTGGCAGTGAAACGGGATCACGGTTTTCCCCCGGGGGCCGTCTCTTTCCGGGGAGTTTTCTTGTAATAGATAAGGTTGGATCATTGAAGATGAGTTGCCCTCTCACCCGAGCTGTCCGTCAGCCTGTTCTTGTCGTCCTGCTGCTGGCTATTTCCTTTCCGACTCTTGTGGCACAGGAAGCGGGTCTCCAGTTGACCTTTGAAGGGACGATGATCGCCGACCAGGGTGATCCGGTGGCCACACGCAAGCAGTTTGACATGACCCTGACCGTGGTTCCCGCCTCCGGGGGGAATTCAGTTATTTACTGGGTCGTGAACGAGCAGGGGGCCACCACCCTCCCCTGGCCCTACCAGCTTGGTCGCCTGGACTGGAAGGCCGATCCAGAGGCTCCACGGGTGCTTGGCGGTGACCGCGCCGAGCTCTCGCAACCTGCCTTTGCCTATCAGCACGAGGAAACCGCTTATGCCGTATCCATCATCGTCCCCTACCTGCAAGTGGCAGGGACGCTGAAGGAAGGACAGACCTGGCAACAGGGAGCCATCCGGTACCGTGTTGGCCCCGAGCAGAAATTTCGTAACCAGAAAGCCCGGCAGCTGATTGCCTTCAATAACTTTGGTGTCAAGCGGACGCTTTACCTGCAACCGGAAACAAACCACCTGCTTGGCTTCACCGAGACCGTCTTCCTGGGGATGGGAATAGAACATGAACTGACGCTGCAGCTGAAAAAACAGCAGCCACTGGATGGTGAGTTGCTGAAGAAATCAGTGAACGCCTACTACCATCTCCTGAAGTTGCGAGATGAACTGATTGACGGGGCACGGGGTACCGAGTTGAGCTGGAACGAGGAGCAGCTCAAGCTGCTGCGAGCCGAGCTGGAAAAGGCGACCGGATCGGTTGCTAATACGCCGCTCTCAGCAATTGCCATGCGGGCAAAAAAAGATACTCTCGATCAAAAAGGTCGTAGTGGCGGGATTGCCCTGCTGCAGGAAAGGTCGATGGGCAAGCAGATTACCAAGACCGGTTTCAAGGCATTGCGTGGCAGCGAGTTTTCCGACCAGCAGCTCAATGAGGGGGTCGTCGTACTTCACTTCTGGGAGTACCAGGACAAGCCATTGAGGGAACCTTACGGGCAGGTTGGTTACCTGGACTTCCTTTATCGAAAGTACAGCTCCAAGGGGCTGAAGGTTTTCGGGGTGGTGGCCGATGCGAAGCTTGAAGATGAAGCCCTGCGACAACGGACGCTCCTGAGTGCCCGAAAATTTGTCTCCTTCATGAATGTCAGTTACCCGGTGCTGGTTGACAACGAGTTCTACCTCCGCAAGGTGCTTGGCGATCCCCGCGCGGCGGGAGCCAGGCTGCCCCTGTTCCTGGTTCTGGACAAGGAAGGCAAGGTCGTGCACTACCACGTCGGCTTTTACGAGGTGGACCGGGACCGTGGACTGGATAAGCTGGACAAGGCTGTTAGCACGGCGCTGGGAATTGACGAGTAATCGAGAGCACTTGCTCAAGCAGCCCGGGGTTTGTGGCCAGTCCCTCTCCATGCTCGACCGTCTGCTCCCCCTGCCAGTCACAGAAGATCCCGCCGGCTTCCTCGATCACCGGTGCAATCGCGGCAGCATCCCAGAGATTCATCAGCGGGTCGACCATCACGTCTGCCCTGCCGGTGGCCACCAGCATGTAACCGTAACCGTCACCCCAGGTCCGCGTGATGGCGGCAGCGGCTTCAAATTGTCGGTAAGCGTCAGTCGCCGTGCGGTGGTCGAAGGAATCGACCTGCGTGGTGACAAGACAGGCCTTCTCCAGTGAGTGGGTTTCCGAGACCTGGGCACGGCATGCGGCTTTCCCTGCTTGCTCGAACCAGGTCCCCTGCCCTGACGCCGCGTGCAGCAGTTCTCCCAGGGCAGGTGCTGCGATCACTCCGATCACTGGTTCTTGTCGGCACAACACACCGACCAGGGTGGTGTAGAGTGGGACTCCGCTAATAAATGACCGCGTCCCGTCGATCGGATCCAGGATCCATTGATAGTCAGAACTCCCGGGCTGGTCCTCCAGCTCTTCTCCCAGGATGGCATCCTCGGGAAAGGCATCCTGGATTGCGCTGCGAAGCAAGTGCTCCGCTTCGCGGTCCGCCCGTGTCACCGGGGACTGGTCCTCCTTCTGCTCGACAACCAGTGAAGCATCCTGGAAATACTCGAGTGTCAACTGGCCCGCCTGCCTGGCAATCTCGATGGCCAGTGCGTGACGTGGATCGGGAGGATTGGGCATCATCAGTCCGCTCAGGAAAACTCTATTTTTTAACTATCCGCTTCATCGACGGATTTTTCAACGGGATGGAAGATCGCCTCGACGATCAGCATTCCCGCCCCAGATACAAGGAAGCTATCCGCGAGGTTAAAGTTCGGCCAGGTGTAAGAACCAAAACGAAAAAGAATCCAGTCTCGCACCCCATTGCGGTAATAATCTGCGATCTCCGCCTCGTGCCAGAGGCCAAAGCGATCATAGAGATTGCCGAGAACGCCAGCAGTAATCAGCGCCAGCGCGATCGTCAGCAGCAGGCTCTCCCCGGCACCACGGAACATCCAGACAACGATCAGGACACTGGCCATCAGTGAGACAAGGCGGAACACGATGGTAAATCCCTGGCCCAGCCCAAAAAGCGCGCCCTGGTTCACCGAGGTCTGGAAACCAAAGAAACCTTCCATCACCCAGTAGATCCTGGAGTCTGGGTCCCCTGGCAGCTTGAGCCAGTCAAACATCGACTGCTTGGTCCAGAGATCCAGCAGGCAGCCTGCGACGGCGATGCAGAGAAACAGGATCAGTCGCCCTCGAAACTGGCTGTTGTTGAGAATCTCCGGTTGATTCATCGCTGGCATTCTGCTCGAAGTCGAAGGGAGTGGGATGTGGCGATGCCAGGGGTCGTTTCCCGGCCGCCGTGCAGCAAACGGTAATTCGCCGCCCCGATTCATTCAAGCCCAGAAACAGTCTGCCTGCCTGCTTTTCTCCATGCATGCATCGGGTCGTGCGAACTTGAAGAAAAAAGGGTGCTGGAATAGACTGACTCGAAGAGGTGGATGACTCCCGGTGAACGGTTATCGGGGAGACATTCCGGCTGTCGATTCAAGTTGAGGGAGCCAGGGCAATCAGTGTTGTACCGTTAACGGACCTGGGTTTGCAGAAGTGCATTGCCCCGGACTGTGGTGAGACTTTCGGGGTGGAAGAGGTCCATGTGGCCTGCCCGAAATGTGGAGCCCTGCTGGACATCGTCTACGACTGGGACCGTGTTCCCCTCCCTGGCCAGCTCTCGGATTTCCAGAAGTTCTGGTCGGATCGCCAGGACCCGGTACGGTTCAGTGGCGTCTGGCGGTTCCACGAGTTGTTACCGTTCGTTCCGGCTGAGAAAATTGTCACGATTGGAGAGGGCCAGACGATCCTGCAGCGAGCCGACCGGGTGGGCCAGTATGTCGGTATGCAACCGGGTTGCCTGTTCCTGCAGTACGAGGGAATGAACCCCTCCGGGAGCTTCAAGGATAATGGCATGGCAGCCGCCTTCACGCATGCCTGCTCGATCGGGGCCACCCAGGCTGCCTGTGCATCGACCGGCAACACCAGTGCCTCGCTGGCCATGTACTCGGCGGTGACCCGCATGATGAAGGCGGTCATCTTTGTGGGGAGCGGCAAGATTGCTTTTGGAAAGCTCGCCCAGGCACTCGATTACGGTGCCCTCACGGTCCAGATCAGTGGGGATTTTGACGATGCCATGCAGCGGGTCCAGGAGGTCTGCAAGGAGCTGGGGATTTACCTGGTCAATAGCATCAATCCTTTCCGGCTGGAAGGACAGAAGACCATCATGTACCGGGTGCTGGAAGGACTTGGCTGGGAAGTGCCCGACTGGATCGTCGTGCCGGGCGGCAACCTGGGGAACTCCAGTGCCTTTGGGAAGGCCTTTGACGAACTGCACCAGTTGGGACTGATTGACCGGATTCCCAGGATGGCTGTGATCAATGCCGAAGGGGCAGACACGCTCGACAGGTTGTATAACGGCGTGGGGCTTCGCTGGAACAAGGGCCATGTGGACCACGCGGCGGTGAGTGACTATTACGCCATGCTGGATGTGGAAAACCGCAAGGCATCGACGATTGCCAGCGCGATCGAGATTAACCGGCCAGTCAACCTGGTCAAGTGCCTGCGAGCACTGGATCGTTGCGACGGTGTCGTGATCAGCGTCTCGGACCAGGAGATCATGGATGCCAAGGCACAGGTTGCCAGTGGTGGACTTGGTTGTGAACCAGCCAGCGCGGCCACCGTTGCCGGTGTTCGCTGCTTGCGGCAGGACGGTACGATCGCCCCGGGGGACCGGGTCGCTTGTGTTCTTACCGGCCACCTGCTCAAGGATCCGACCGCCACGGTGGCCTACCACTCCACCGACCAGGACAAGTTTAACGAGGTACTGGGAAGCCGGGGTGTGCGTCGTGCATCTTATGCCAATCGTGCGGTTTCGGTGGGCAACGAGTTGGCAGAGATCATCAAGGCAATCCGCCTCTACAGTTGACGGTTTCGTCCTGACCGTACACAGTTGAGAGGTGGGGCCGGTCGCCTGGATCACCGTCTCCCAGGGCCATGATGAGTGGATGTGAGGAACCGATGGTATTACCGATTGCTGTAAATGGTGCTGCCGGTCGCATGGGACAGAGGCTGGTGGCGCTGGCGAGTCAGGATAGTGACCTGCAACTGGTCGCTGCGCTGGAATTCTCGGGTCATCCACGCCTGGGGGACGATGCGGGCCTGGTGGCAGGTGTCGAAAAGGCAGATCTGCCGCTCACGGAAAAACTGGACGTGGAAGTGGGAGCTGTCATCGACTTTTCCGTCCCCGAGGCTGCCGAGCAGGTGACCCGTACCTGTCAGCAGCAGAAGCTCCCGCTGGTAATGGCAACAACGGGCCTGGATGACCAGCAAAAGCAGTTGCTCCAGGAGGCGGGCACCGAGATCCCGATTGTCTGGGCTCCCAACATGAGCCTGGCTGTCAACCTGGCGATGAAACTCTCTGTGATGGCCGGTGAGGTTCTCAAGCAGGTTCCTGCCGGTGTGGATGTTGACATTATCGAGCAACACCATCGCTACAAGCAGGATGCACCAAGTGGTACTGCCCTGCGGTTTGGCCAGTTGATTGCCGGGGTGATGGGCCAGTCGGGACATGTGCACGGGCGCGAGGGAATCACCGGTGAGAGATCACAGGATGAAATTGGCTACCATGCCCTCCGAGTGGGTGACCATCCCGGGGAGCACACGATCGTGTTTGGCATGCCCGGGGAGACGATCGAGTTGACCGTGCGGGCGACCAGCCGGGATTGCTATGCACTGGGTGCCCTTCAGGCCGCCAAGTTCGTGGTGGACCAGCCACCCGGCATCTATTCCATGGAGGATGTGCTTGGCCTTTGATAGCCAGGCCGGGAAACAACATCACGATGGCCAAGTGTGACGAGGGTTACCTGTGTGATGTCTGTGGCCAGGATGTCGAGGAGATTGTCGAGAGTGATCTCTACCTCCGTTACGTGGTCGGTATGCTCGACCCGGAACTGTTGCACCTGGCACCGGAGAGGCATATTCGATGTAACCCGGTACTTGCCCAGTTCATCGTGGATGAGGATTTCGAGCCGGTCCGGGTCGAGGGAGATTTTGACAAGTCCCTGCTGGATCCGGAGATGGTCAGCCAGAAGGAACAGGCCCTCACGCTGGCCTGGCGGCGGCTGGCGGAAATCCAGAAGTCAGAAAACCTGTCGATCCTGGATTATCCCCTGGCCAGCGAGGATCAGCTCCGGTAGTCGGCGGCCAGGACCAGGGCACCGTGAACCACGACATCCTCTCCCAGCCGGGGAGGGACAACCTGGTAGCTTCCACGGAGGGGTGGAAAGACAAATGTCTCCAGTTGTTTTTTGAGTGGTTCCAGCAGCAGCTGCGGGTCCATCAAGGAGACTCCTCCGCCGACCACGATGATCTCCGGAGCGATCAGCGTGACGACCTGGGCAATGGCCCAGCCAAGCGTTTCCGCCGCCTCGGCAATGGCCTGGCCAGCGACCTGGTTTCCTTTCCCGGCGGCCAGTGCGATTTCCCTTGTTTTCAGTCGGCCGGTGTCCCCCTGGCACGCTTCGAGCAACTCCTCAGCGTCCGGATTGCCAGGCCCACTGCTTGCCAGCAGCTCCCTGGTTCTGCTTTCGATCCCGGGACCACTTGCTCGAGACTCGACCGTTTGGTCTGGATGACACGACGTGAGCGACGGCCTGAGGTGGCCGATTTCCGAGATCGCCGGGCGGCCACGTCCCTGCAGCTCGCCATCGATCACCAGTCCACCCCCAATCCCCGTTCCCACGGTCAGGTAGAAGAGTCGCTGGTACTCTTTTCCTGCTCCCAGTCGTGCCTCGGCCAGGCTGGCCAGGTCACAGTCGTTTCCCAGCACCGTTGGAGAGCCGAGTTTCTCTTCAGACCAGTCCCGAAGCGGGAACTGTTCCCAGCCGTCGACCTGGTGGCTGCAGGTAATAATCCCGCTCTCAGCGTCCAGCGGCCCGCCAAAACCTATGCCAATCGCCTCGACCGGGTGTTGCTGACAAAGTTGCTGACCGGCTGTTTCGATGCTTCGGAGAATTCCCGCGGCTCCTTCCCGCGAGTCGACGTCCAGGCGAACAAGTTCATCGAGTGGAGTGCCGTCGGCGCTGCCAATACCGAGCTGTAGCTTCGTGCCACCAATCTCGATTCCCAGGTAGGAGGACATGGCAACTCACCCGTCCCCGTAACGTCCGGCCTTGTTGATGCGGGCAAACAGGTCGTTAAGAACCCAGTGGAACAGGCACAGGTGGATGCTCTCGACCATCCCCATGTCCTCCAGTTCCACGTGAAGACCATCCTGCTGGCTCTGCTTCAGCAGCCCCCCATCGAAGCCGGTCAACCCAAATGTCATGAGCTGGTGGCGGTTTGCCCAGTCAACGGCATGAAGAATGTTGGCGCTGTTGCCCGAACCGCTGATGGCGATCAGCAGGTCGCCGGGAGTGCCATAGTTCATCAGTTGCTGGACGTAGACCTGGTCATAATCCAGGTCGTTGGCAACGGCAGTGATCCAGCCCACGTTATCGGTCAGGCTCAGAACTTTTAGCCGCTGCAGCGACTCGTCACGCAGATCGGCCTCCAGCAGCGTGCTCTTGCCCAGGTCTTCCGCCATGTGACTGGCAGTGGTGGCAGAACCCCCGTTGCCGATAATGTAGACGGAGTTTCCGTCCTGCCAGGCAGAAAAGAGGAGATTCGACCAGCGGCAGAGATCGTCCGTTGAAACGCGGCCAACTTCTTGTTGCAGCCGTTCCAGGTATGCAGCGGCATCCAGCGTTGCCCCGAGCATCGGTCAATCGTCCTTCTCGAGCTGTACCAGGTCACCCTTGGCTGCCATCTCTCGAATATCCTCGCTGATCTTCATGCTGCAGTACTTGGGACCGCACATGCTGCAGAAGTGAGCATTCTTGAAGCTCTCCTGCGGCAGGGTCTCATCATGAAATTCGCGGGCCGTTTCCGGGTCAAGCGACAGGCGGAACTGCTCATTCCAGTCAAAGGCAAAACGGGCCCTGGAAAGTGCATCGTCCCGATCCTGGGCACCCGGGCGATTGCGTGCCAGGTCAGCAGCATGGGCAGCGATCTTGTAAGCAATCACTCCCTGGCGGACGTCATCGTTGTTGGGCAGGCCGAGATGTTCCTTGGGTGTCACGTAGCAGAGCATGGCTGCCCCGTACCAGCCCGCCAGTGCCGCACCAATACCACTGGTGATGTGGTCGTAACCCGGTGCGATGTCGGTGACCAGTGGGCCGAGCACGTAAAACGGCGCCCCATCGCAGATCTCCACCTGCTTGCGGATGTTCATCTCGATTTCATGCATGGGAATATGACCCGGTCCTTCCACCATCACCTGGGTTCCCAGTTCACGACCGCGATGCACCAGTTCTCCAAGCACTTCCAGCTCCGCAAACTGCGCCTCGTCACTCGCATCCGCAATCGAACCGGGACGTAGGCCGTCTCCCAGGCTCCAGGTGACGTCGTACTGTCGCATGATCTCGCAGAGCTCATCGAAGTGTTCATAAAGCGGGTTTTGTTTGCCATGTGTCATCATCCACTTGGCAATCAGCGAGCCACCCCGGCTGACAATCCCGGTCACGCGGTTGACGGTCATGTGCAGGTGTTCCCGCAGGACGCCGCAGTGAACCGTCATGTAATCGACCCCCTGCTTCGCCTGGTGTTCCACCATGTCGAGGAAATGCTCTGCACGCATCTCCTCGATTTCCCCCCCGAGTTCCTCGAGCATCTGGTAGATCGGCACGGTCCCGATCGGGACCGGGGAGGCTTCAATGATGTTGCGGCGAATCGTATCGATGTCGCTGCCGGTCGAGAGATCCATCACGGTATCGGCGCCGAAATGGACTGCCGTGTGTAGCTTCTCCAGTTCGCCGTCACTGTCACTTGTGACAGCGGAGTTACCAATATTGGCGTTGATCTTGCAGCTGGCAGCGACGCCGATCGCCATTGGTTCCAGGCAACCCTCTAAATGGACTGTGTTTGCGGGGATCACCATCCGGCCCGCAGCCACTTCATCCCGGATCGTCTCCACGGGAATGCCTTCCCGCTGGGCGACGTATTCGCATTCCGGAGTAATCTCGCCCTGTCTGGCTGCGGTTAGCTGGGTCATGTTTCTAGGATCCTCCCTGATTCCAGGTCTTGCTGCGATGGAAGTGTCACCCTGGTGGGTAGCCACCTCTTTAGCGGTCATCGTAGTGATCCCGGTCATTCTGTCAATTGACTGATCCGGCCTATTGCTACTCAGTCACCCAGGATTGGCGAGAGCCAGCGGCGGGCATCCTCGATCGAGATCGACTTGCGGCGGGCATAATCGGCCAGCTGGTCCTTGTCGATCCGGTTGACGGCAAAGTAGCGGGAATCGGGGTGAGCGAAGTAAAGCCCCGAGATACTGGCGGCCGGTTGCATGGCAAAGTTCTCTGTCAGGCTCAGTCCGACCTGCGTCCCTGCATCAAGCAATTCAAAGATCGTTGCTTTCTCGGAATGGTCGGGTTGGGCCGGGTAACCCGGGGCGGGTCGAATTCCACGGTACTTTTCACCAACCAACTCCTCGTTGCTTAGAGTCTCCTGCTGGCCATAACCCCAGGCCTTGCGAGCTTCTCGGTGAAGCCATTCGGCGAGTGCCTCGGCCAACCGGTCAGCAAGTGCCTTGACCATGATGGCGTTGTAATCATCATGCTGGGACTCAAACCTGCTCACCAGCTGCGAGACACCGATCCCGGCTGTCAGGGCAAAAGCCCCAATGTAATCAACTCGCCCCGTATCGGCCGGCGCGATGTAGTCTGCCAGGGAACGATAGCAATCCTGTCCACTCCGTTGCCATTGCTGGCGAAGCGTGTGAAGCCGGCAGAGGACATGCTGGCAATCGGGATCCTCGTAAACGACGATGTCATCCCCCTCGGAAAGAGCGGGCCAGAAACCGTAAACGGCGTGCGCGGTGAGCTGGTCACTGGCGAGAATCGTATCGAGTAACTGCCGGGCATTCTCCAGCAGATCACGAGCAGCTTCGCCCTTGCCAGGATCCTGCAGGATGGCGGGATACCGGCCAGGTAATTCCCAGGCCATGAAGAACGGGTTCCAGTCGATCAAGGGGAGAAGTTCCCCAAGGGAGATGTTCTTCAGTACCCGGGTGCCGGTGAATTCCGGCTGCGGGATATCGACGGTCGCCCAGTCGGTGGTAAAGCGTTCTGCCAGTGCCTGCTCGTAGGGGACCAGCGTGATATTCCGCTGCTGGTAACTCTCCCGGAGTTCCTGCTGGTGGCTGCTGTTGTCCTGGATCATGCCCTGGCGATGTTTCTCACTCATCAATTGATCGACAACACCGACACAGCGGGAGGCATCGATCACGTGGAAACAGGGTGACTCGTATTGTGGGGCGATCTTGATCGCGGTGTGCCGTGCACTGGTTGTTGCTCCACCGATGAGCAGTGGAAGAGTGAACCCCTGCCTCTGCATTTCCCCTGCCACGTGGATCATCTCGTCCAGGCTTGGCGTGATCAGCCCCGAGAGTCCAATCATGTCGACCTTTTCGGCCACGGCGGTTTCCAGGATCTGCTGGCAGGAGACCATCACTCCCAGGTCCATGACCTCGTAGTTGTTGCAGCCCAGTACCACTCCAACGATGTTCTTGCCAATGTCGTGGACGTCCCCCTTGACCGTTGCCATCAGGATCCTGGGACGGCTGGAGACGGTCTCCTGCTCGTCGGACTCGGCATCCATGTAGGGGAGCAGCACGTTGACCGCTTTCTTCATCACCCGGGCACTCTTGACCACCTGGGGCAGGAACATCCGGCCATCACCGAAGAGGTCGCCAACGACCGTCATGCCTGCCATCAGCGGCCCCTCGATAACATCCAGTGCCCGTGTGCTGGCGAGTCGGGCCTCTTCCACGTCCTCTTCAATGAAACTGTCAATACCCTTGATCAGTGCGTGAGAGAGTCGCTCATTGACACCTTCCTCACGCCAGGAGAGGTCCTGTTGGACCACCCGTGGGCCGGTCTGTTCGATAGTGGTTGCCAGTTCAAGCAGGCGGTCGGTGGCATCCGGGCGACGATTCAACAGCACATCCTCGACGTGTTCGAGTAACTCTGCTGGAATCTGGTCGTAGACTTCCAG
>PANG01000087.1 GCA_002708345.1 Planctomycetaceae bacterium
ATCGGAATCTCCGCCCATATCGATTCCGGCAAGACGACGCTCAGTGAGCGAATCCTCTTTTACGCCGGGCGGATCCACAAGATGCAGGAAGTCCGTGGCGCCGGCGACGGGGCGACGATGGACCACATGGAGCTGGAGAAGGAACGTGGGATCACGATCACCAGCGCGGCCACCAACGTCTCCTGGAAAGACCATTCGATCAACCTGATTGACACTCCTGGACACGTTGATTTCACGGTCGAGGTGGAGCGGAGCCTGCGAGTGCTCGATGGTGCAGTGCTGGTCCTTTGTGGAGTGGGGGGAGTACAGTCCCAGTCCTTGACCGTGGACAGGCAGATCAACCGATACCACGTCCCTCGCCTGGTGTTCATTAACAAGCTGGACCGGACCGGTGCAGATCCGTTACGAGTGGCCGAGGAAGTTCGTGAAAAGCTTGGCTCGGATGCGATCATGATGCAACTGCCCATTGGCCTTGCCGAACATTTCGAGGGGGTCATCGACCTGGTCACCATGCGGGCACTTTACTTCGACGGCGAGCATGGTGAGAGCCTCCGTGAGGAAGCAATTCCTGACTCCATGCAGGAGGAGGCAGAGGCTGCCCGGATAGCGATGCTGGAACGCCTGGCAATGTATAGTGACGAGCTGATGGAGCAGCTGCTCAACGAGAAGGACATTAGCGAGGATCTCATTCACCAGGTGACCCGGCAGGCGGTCCAGCAACTTGATGCTGCTCCTGTCTTCCTGGGGAGTGCTTTCAAGAACAAGGGGGTCCAGGCGTTACTCGACGCCGTCATCCGTTACCTCCCCTCTCCCCTGGAGCGAAAAATCACAGCCAGTCGCTGCGACGACCCAGAGCAGCCAGTTGCACTCACTGCCAATGCCGGCGACAGCTTCGTGGGGATGGCTTTCAAGCTGGTGGACGACGCCTTTGGCCAGTTGACTTTCATGCGGATCTACCAGGGAACGGTTTCCAAGGGAGAAACCTACTACAACCAGCGGACCGGCCGGAAGGAACGCTTCAGCCGCATCTACCGCATGCATTCGGACAAGCGTGTCGAGATCGACGAGGCCACGGCCGGGGATATTGTCGCCGTCATGGGTGTCGATGCGGCGAGTGGAGACACCTATGCTCTGGAGCGAGACTACTGCACGCTCGAGAGCATCTACGTACCCCCACCAGTGATCACGATCGCGGTCAATCCGGAGAACCGCAATGATGCAGACCGGCTTGGCAAGGCGCTTGCCCGTTTTCGCAAGGAAGACCCGACATTCCAGGTCCGTAGTGACCAGGAGTCCGGCGAGATCCTGATCGCCGGCATGGGAGAACTCCACCTGGAAGTCTACCTGGAACGGATCCGTCGCGAGTACCAGGTGGTGGTCCAGGCAAGCCCTCCCCAGGTAAGTTACCGCGAGGCCCCCACCGTGGCAGTCAAGTACAACTACAAGCACAAGAAGCAGACCGGGGGATCCGGACAGTACGCCCATATCGTCGGCAACTTCGAGCCTATTCCCCAGCCATCGGAACTGGAGTTCGAGTTCGAGGAGAACGTCGTTGGAGGCCGCGTCCCGAAACAGTTTATCCCGTCAGTCCAGAAGGGCTTTCGCGAGTGCCTGCTCAAGGGACCGCTGGCCGAATTCCCGGTGATCGGACTCAAGACGACACTCGACGATGGTTCCTTTCACGACGTCGACAGTAGCGACAAGGCCTTCCAGACGTGCGCCCGGGGGTGCTTCCGCGAGACTTTCAAGAAAACGAAGCCGGTGCTGCTCGAGCCGATCATGAAAGTCGAAATCGAGTGTCCCGAGTCATACCAGGGGGCAATCACCGGTGACCTGTCAAGCCGACGCGGCATCATTGGAACCACCGGCATCCTGGGCAAGGGAATCCTGATCAGTGGCCAGGTTCCACTGGCAGAAACGTTTGGCTATGCCACGGACCTGCGCAGCCTGACACANGGACAGGGAACCTTCACCCTGGAACTGCACACCTACCGNCGCGTTCCTGCCAGTATCCAGCGGGAGATCATNGCNGAGCGGGCCGAGCAGAAAATGGCACCTGCCTGAGCTGGTTTTTGANGGCAGAGACCGGTAACCTCTAACCGGTAACTTCTCACCTCTCACCACGGGTAAACCATGCCAATCCATCGACGAGAGTTTCTTCGNGACGTCGCAATCGGTTCCCTGCTCCTGCCGTCGTTTGCCACAGCCGCAGTGGCGGACCCGATCGAGAAAAAGAAGTGCACGCTGCTTGGCAAGCACCTCCTTCCCGAGGGGAAGCAGGCAGTCCAGGGACTGGCAGTGGGGACGAAGCACTGTTTCGCCGCTACCAACGGCGGTGGAAAGGGCCTGCTGCACCGTTTTACCCACGACTGGAAATTCGTTGACTCGACCTCCATCCCGCTTGAGGGAGTTGATCATATCGGCGCNATCAGCCATCACCAGGAATCGATCTGGGGAGGCTGGCTTACCAGCAAGGGGACACGTAAATCGATGGTCACCGAGCTGANGGCCAGCGACCTGAAGATCGTTCGCCAGTTTGACATCACCAGTGATATCACCTGGATCGACCCGGTCTTTTTTGACGGGACCCATGTCTGGGTTGGCGATCTGTCGGACCTGGGAATTCACCGGTACGAGATCAAGGGAGAGAAACTCATCCGCAACGCGATCTTTCGTTACCCCAAGCCGATGCACTTTTCACAGGGGCTGGTNATTCGCGATAAGCGACTTTACACGATCCATACCTTCGGCGAGATGGATGGACTCTACGAGTTCGACCTCGAAAAGCTGGTGCCGGGTGAGGAAAACAAACCGCAACGATGCTGGCCGATCGCCGAATCGACAATGCACCTGGAAGGATTCGACTTCGTTCCCGGCACCCGTGACCAGATCTGGCATTCCCAGGGACAACAGGTCGATCGCTGGCAACTGGATGGGCTCAGCTAAAAATCAGAACCTCGTTTCCCCCGCGGTGTTTAATACTTATCTAGTCAGCCGGGAGAAACCACGGTTAGGNTAGATCTGACATCACTGCCAAACGCCGCCGGATAATCACATCATGAAGAAAAGAACACTCCTTGCGATCTCGCTTCTGCTTGCTGCCGGGACACTTGTCCATGCCGAGGANAACCCGATTCCCCGAATCGCCTGGTATGGCAACCTGGCCGATGGCCTGGCCGAGGCGAAACGGAGCGGCCGGCCCATACTGCTCGTCTCGGGAGCCCCCGCCTGCCTGGGCGTTCCCGGCGTCTGGTGACCGGGCATGCAGGGGAATATCAGGAGTTACCTGGTAAATAGTAGCGTTGTCAAAGCGTCTCGTAGTTTTGTCTGTATCCGCCTGCTGACCTATGAGAACAAGGAAGAATACGAGTACATGGAAGGGATCCTGAGAGTCCGGGCCGGAACACTCCCGAATACTGTCTTCTGTGTGCTGGCGCCGGACGGGAAAACAAAACTGACTCGATCAGGTCGTGGCCCCTTCTTTGCCTTTGCCAATGCCACGGTGATGGCATCCAGCATGGGACTGATGGCGGCCAANTATCCAACAGCCAACCAGAATGCTCTTTCCGATCCNCANTTGCCGCTGGTCCACAAGGTGGACGTGGCGCTAAACACGGCAGCCTGCGACAACCGGCCTCTGGTGGTGACCGTGGCGGCTGACAGGGACCAGCTGGCAAAGGTCGACNGCAGCCTGCTGAAGCTGGCCTGGAGNGAGGNNTTTGCCGGGCAGTTCGTTTATGGCTCGACCACCGANCGCAAGGATCTCAAGCCNCTGGCAGGAGCTGGTGANTCCTCGGCCATNCTGATCGTCGAGCCTGGNACCTACGGGGTCTCTGGCAAGGTGATNNGGCAGCTCGATGCCGGCNCATCGNCGGACNAGATCCANCAGNCNCTGGCAAAGGCACTNANGGANTTCANACCCCAGGTGAAGTCCCACAACGCCCATATCCAGACTGGCTATAACCTCGGAATCGAATGGGAGACGGTCGTCCCGGAATCCGACGCGCAGTCCGTTCGCGCCAAGGCCGCCTTCAAGGCACGGCAGGCACAACCCTGAGCCNGCCGACCGCGCAGGCCGCCCTCCCCTAGATTCTCNCGGGAAANAACCATGTACCTGGCACGCCGTTCNCCCCGNATCCTCCTGGCCCTGGCTATCGTTCTTGGTGCCGGGCANCCGANTGGAGTCNGGGCAGCGGATCCNGCTNCNCAGCATGACCTGTTCGTCGCTGGTGAGGGTGNCTACCACACTTACCGTATCCCCGCCATGGTGGTCACAACGCGGGGNACCCTGCTGGTCTTTTGNGAGGGCCGCAAGACCAGCTCGACCGATGACGGGGATAACGACATGCTGCTGCGGCGGAGCAGCGATGGCGGGAGAAGCTGGAGCGCCATAAAACTGGTCCACGAGGAGGGGGGCGATGCTCTCGTCACGATTGGCAATGCCTGCCCGGTGGTGGATCGTTCCACGGGGATTGTCTGGCTGACAATGAACCGTGGTAATGACCGGGTCCTTCTCACGCACAGCCGTGACGAGGGAAAAACCTGGGCTCTCCCGACCGATATTACCGAGATGGTCAAGAAGCCAGCCTGGGGCTGGTACGCGACCGGCCCAGGCGTCGGCATCCAGCTGCGGCATGGCCCGCACAGGGGCCGGCTGGTGATTCCCTGCGATCATCGGCAGACAAAAGACCGTGGTGGGCCGAGCCGATCTCACGTGATCTACAGTGACGATCATGGAACAAGCTGGCAACTGGGAGGTGCACTCGGGGACCACTCAAACGAGTGCCAGGTGGCCGAGCGGTCCGATGGATCGCTGATCATCAATGCCCGCAATCACCTGGCACGAAGTGGCGGAGAGCCGGAACTGGCAAAGCAGCGAATTATCGCCACCAGCGACGATGGTGGGATCCACTGGTCCCAGATGCGTCTGGACAGTGCATTGATCGAACCGACCTGCCAGGCCAGCCTGGTCCGTTACTCGTACCGGCGGGGTGAACGCAGGGAGTGGATGCTGTTTGCCAACCCGGCCTCCCAGTCAGGACGGGAAAAGATGACGGTGCGGCTAAGCCTGGACGGTGGCAGGACGTGGCCACACAGCAGGCTGCTCTACGAGCCATCTTCTGCTTACAGCTGCCTGGCAGTCCTGCCTGATGGCAAGGTAGGAATCGTCTACGAGTGCGATGGATACCAGCGGATCACTTTCTCGAAGTTCTCCATCGACGATCTTCGCCGCTAACACCAGCTCGTCATTTGAGCTGCTGGATCACGTCGTCAGCCGGAAAGAACTTCTTCACCAGCTTCACCAGGCGAGTCCTGGCAGGATCAAAATCCTCGTCCTCGACCCCCCTGCCATCCTGGTAGACCGCGAGAATATCACACTCGAAACAGAACAGCACGTCGACGCGATGCTCCCCACTGGTGAAAGTCACTCCCACGCCAAAAACTGGTTCACACCCCTTGGCCATTTCCAGCTCGTAGCTCTCCTCATCCAACAGGAGATCACGCAACTGCAGCCGATCGGCCTCCGAAACGGCAACCGCTTCACCAGCACGGTCATAGCTGGAGAGTTGATCCTGGTAGAAACTCGCATCTGCCAGCCGGTAGGCTCGGACCGTGCTCGCCGCCTGCACCGTATCGATCACCTGCTGGTTGCCGAAAACCGCCAGGAGTTCCTGGCTGCTGCCTGGTGCCTGCTCCGCGGAACGCTGGCACCCGCCCAGAAAGCAACTGACTGCCAGCAGGAGGATCTGCCGGGACGTTGTTCTCTTCATGATCAGGAGACCCGCTCCGTTTCTCCGTCGGGAACCGGTTCGACCGGTGACATGCGAACCTGAATATCATGAACCGCCTGCTCCGGCTCCGGAGCGCAACTCGAGGACGGGCATGCACTACAACCACCAGCTCCACCGGAACGAAAAAACTGAAAGCCACGCAATCCAACGTAGATCACCGCCACGGCGGTAACGGCGGTGGCCACGACTGTCTGCAGATCGACATTCATGATCTTGGTCCGGATCCTAGAAGCGAGATGCCAGCTGGTATATCAGCATTGCTGCAAGGTAAGCAATCCCGGTCATGTAAACGAAGGTAAACAGCGGCCAGCGCCACGAATTCGTCTCCCGTTTCATCACGACCAGGGTGGATGCACATTGCGCACAGAGGGCAAAAAAGACCATCATCGACAGTGCCACGGGAATCGTGAAGACTTTCCGGTCCGGCTCACCATCCCAGTGTGCTGTCCGCACATGGTCCCGCAGGGTGGCGGATTCTTCATCCGTATCACCACCGAGATTATAGATCACTCCCATCGTACCGATCACCACCTCGCGGGCGGGAAAGGAGGCAATCACCGAGATGCCGATTTTCCAGTCCCAACCCAGCGGTTGCACGAACGGTTCGATCGTCTGCCCCATTTTTCCCAGGACACTGTTACGAAGGTACTCGCCACTCACAGCTGCATCCAGTTCAGCCTGCAGCTCTGCCCGTTCTCCCTCGTCTGCCAGCTGGTCAAACCTCTGCTGGTAACTCTCTTTCAGCTGCGATTCCACTTCTGGATCATGGGGAAAGTAGCCTGCTGCCCAGACCAGCACGGTGACGGCAAAGATCAGGGTTCCTGCCTGGCGAACAAAATCCCATCCCTGCGAGAGCATTCGCCGGCTGACGACAATCAGGTTGGGCAGCTTGAAACCGGGTAACTCCATGATAAATGGCGGCGTGGGCCCCTTGAGCAATGTCGTCTTGAGAATAAAAGCGACAATGATCGCCACGACGACGCCGAGCACATACATCGAGAACAGGACCAGTCCCTGCAGGCCCAGCCAGCCTCCAAGCACTCTCTGGTCAGGAATGCAGGCAGCGGTCAGCAACACGTAGACCGGCAGCCGCGCACTGCAACTCATCAGCGGAGCCACCAGGATGGTCGTCAGGCGGTCACGTGGGTTTTTGATCACCCGCGCCGCCATAATCCCCGGGATCGCACAGGCAAAGGAGGAGAGCAGCGGGATAAAAGACCTGCCACTGAGTCCCACACCGGCCATCAATCGATCCATCAGGTAGGCAGCCCGCGCCATGTAGCCGCACCCCTCGAGCCAGCCGATAAAGAAAAATAGGATGATGATCTGCGGTAGGAATATCACCACCGAGCCAACACCGGCAATCACCCCATCCACCACCAGGGAGTGCAAAGCACCGGGTGGAATCCAGCTGCCCACGGTACTTCCCAGCCAGGCAAAACTACCATCAATCACGTCCATCATGGGAAGTGCCCAGCTAAACACCGCCTGGAAAAGAAGTCCCATCACGACAAGAAAAATCAACGTGCCGCTGATCCGGTGAGTTAACAGGCGATCCAGCCTTCCCTGGTAGGTTTCCCCGGCCGCTTCCGGCATCGCCACCAGCCGGTCAACCACCTGCTTGATCCATCCGTAACGAACGACCGGCTCGAGCCCGTGGACCGGGTTTTCCGTTGCCACTCTCTGGCGGGCATCCTCGACGGCCCGCCGGGCATCCTCATCCATCTCCACTGCTGCCACTTCCGCGATCGAGCCTGTGGCATCGAGCAACAGTCGCCTGGCAAGGAATGGATCCTGTAGCGGTGCCGGCAGTTTCTCGCCACTGGCCAGTTGCTCGACCTGGTGCTCGAGAAGATCGGGAAAGGCAACCACCCCAACAGCATCTGGTTGTTCGGCAACGAGCACCTCCTTGAGAGGAGCAATTCCTTTTTTCCTGTTTGGCTGTGTGGCAACCACCGGCACCCCAAGTGCCTCGGAAAGCCCGGCAATGTCTATTTCCAGGCCCCGCTGCTCGGCAATATCGACCATCGTCAGGGCAACAATCACCGGCAACCCCATCTCCAGCACCTGGGTCACCAGGTAGAGATTCCGAGCCAGGTTACTTGCATCCACTACACAGAGAATCCTGTCAGGCCTGGTCGTCCCTGGCTGGCTGCCAAGCAACACGCTGACCGCAACCTGCTCATCCGGCGAGTTGGCAACAAGGCTGTAGGTGCCGGGAACATCGATCAGCGTTAGCGAGGTCTCCTCAAACTGAACCTGGCCAACCTTCTTTTCCACGGTCACGCCCGGGTAGTTGCCAACCTGCTGGTGCAGGCCAGCCAGCGCGTTAAAGAGGGATGATTTCCCCGTGTTGGGATTACCAACCAGGGCAATGGTGAGCTGGTTCATGGGCAGGCAGGGGAAAAGTCAGTCGTCAAAGAGGATAACCCGTTCTGATTCCCGGCGGCGGAGGCTGAGCCGGAAACCAAGAAGTTCAAATTCCAGCGGATCCCCCAGGGGAGCGGAACCAACACGGCAGATATCGATGCCCGGAACCAGTCCCATTTCCATTAACTGGATGGCGATACTGTCCTCGCCCAGGACTTCCTTGATGCGGCCGGTTTCTCCACGGGCAAGTCGAGTCAGCATTTTCCAGTTATTTCGCAAACAGGTGATCATGGCATGAGCTATAAGAATTTTCCTCGCTTTCGAGTGGCTCGTCTACCCTGCTTAAAAACGGAAACACCACCCCCCTGTTCCGGCTATACTTGCAATCCTGCTCCACAACCTTCCTCTCCACCCACATCCCAACTGGCATGGCCTGGATCACAAGGACAACCCTGTTCGCGGCAACCTTTTTTTCCTTGCTCGCCGGATGCCAGCCCGGCACCCCGGAAGGGAAGGTGTCAAAAGTGGACACCACTCGCTCAATTCCGCCGCAGAAGGTCATTGTCGTGGGGGCAGGCATTTCCGGACTGACCACGGCCCTGGAACTGGGCCGGGGAGGAGTGGAGGTCACAATCGTTGACATGTCCTCGGTTTACGGGGGACATGCTGTGATGTCCCAGGGGGGAATCTCGATCATTGACTCTCCACTTCAGCGGGAACTGGGGCTGGAGGATTCAGCAGACCTGGCGTACGAGGATTTCATCACGTGGGGGGAGGGAGCCAACGAGCCCTGGGTCCGTGCTTATGTTGACCGCTCGCTTCCAGACATCCATGACTGGCTCTCGGAACTGGGTGTCACGTTTGAGAGTGTGGAAACAGCCCCGGGAAATTCCGTCGACCGTTTTCACCAGCCTGCTGGCCGCGGTATCGGCCTGGTCACTCCGATCTACCATGCCTGCCTGGCACGCGCGAACATCCAGTTTGCCTGGGATTCGCAGGTGACCCGGTTGCTGGTCGAGGACGAGCGGGTGGTCGGCGTGGAAGCACTCCAGCTGCGAACGGGAAAGCAGGTCGAGTTAAAGGCACAGCACGTTGTACTGGCAACGGGGGGGTTCCAGAGCAACCTGGACATGGTCCGCGAGTTCTGGCCAGAGGAGTTTGCCTTCCCCAAGAGAATCCTGGCTGGATCCGGGCGCAACTCGGTTGGCCATGGTCATCATCTGGCTACCCAGGTTGGCGGGGAACTGGTGAACATGGACTTCCAGTGGAATTACTTTACCGGGATCCCCGATCCTCGCTCACCCGGGAGTAACCGGGGACTCAGTGCAGCCAACATGTGGGGGATTATCGTCAACCCGCAAGGGAAACGGTTTGCCAACCTGCACAACTGGGCCAGGGAAGTGATGCCCCGCCTGCTGCGGCAAGAAAGAGCCACGCTCTGGTTCCTGTTCGATGAAGCAACAAGAAAGGAGTTCGTGGTCTCGGGATCGGAGTGGTCTGACTTCGAAAAAGTCGACCGGGTGATACTTCAGAACAAGGAGCTGGTCAAGAAGGCTGACACGCTCGAACAACTCGCCACGCTCAGCGGCCTGCCAGTGGACCAGCTGGTGGCAACCGTAGCGAGGTACAACCGGCTGGTCGAAGCGGGTGTGGACGAGGACTTCGNTCGCTTCGGCCCNGANCGCAGNGACTACAACAACNNNGCNTCCCCTNCCCTGNNNACNCCCCCCTANTACGCCATGCAGGCCTANCCNCTGACCCGCAAGAGCATGGGAGGNGTCTCGATCGACCTNGCCTGCCGGGTNCTGGACAAGAANAAANANCCNATCCCNGGACTNTTTGCCGTCGGCGAGCTCACCGGGCTGGCTGGCATTAATGGCAAGGCAGCGTTGGAAGGCACATTCCTCGGTCCCTGCGTACTGACTGGCCGGGTTGCCGCCCAGGCGATCCTGGCGCAAGGTCCACGGCAGATTGGCCCTCCACCACGAACCCTGGAATCCTCTCGCGTGCAAACCACGGGCCTGGATTCCGACAGCTGCCGGGAATGCCACGCTCTCGATACACTGCTCGAGAGTTCACGCGAGGGCTACTGGCACTTCGAACACTCCCACCAGATCGTGGTCGAGCGAGAAATGGGCTGCCTTGAATGTCACCAGGAACTGGCTCCCTACCGGGAATCAGAACACCAGGTGAATCCACGGATGTTGACCCGTTCCTGTGTTTTCTGCCACGTTGCCCAGGAAATCAAGAAACCGTGATCTTCCCTTGTCCACCGTTATTNGACGAGGAAGTGAGAAGCCAGAGCGGGGGAAAAGACGAGAAATCTGTGCACGCCGTGTTCAGGAAGATTATCATCAATGGCATCAACGTGGTCGCCTTTCGGCCAGATTGCCAGCCTCACTCTCCCGGGAAACCCGTCATGCGCCAGAAGATCCAGTTCACCATCCTCGCCCTGTGCCTGCTGACCGTCATCTTTTCCGAGGGCCGATCCGAGGACTGGCCAATGTGGCGTCACGATGCGGGCCGGAGTGCCTCCAGCAGTGATCAACTTGCCTCTGACCTCACNCTGCGTTGGACCCGCCAGCTGGCCGCGCCGCAATTGGCCTGGCCGGAGGATCCTCGCATTCACTTTGATGCCACGCTGGAACCGGTCTCCACGGGCAACCTGGTCTTTATCGCCTCGCCAACCACCGATTCCGTGATCGCACTGGATGCAAACACCGGCGTGGTGCGATGGAAGGTGTTTGCCGACGGCCCGGTTCGTTTTGCCCCGGTTGTGGCGCACCAGCAGGTCTATTTTGGCGCGGATGATGGTTTCATTTACTGCGTTGAAGCCGAGAGCGGCACACTGCTCTGGCGCAAGGCGGCACGCCCAGCCCCGCGCAAGGTAATCGGCAGCGAGCGGATCATCTCGGTCTGGCCCATTCGTGGTGGACCGGTCCTCTATAACGACCAGATTTACTTCACCGCCGGCGTCTGGCCGTTCGAGGGAGTCCTGCTCTACCAGTTCCCGGTCGCAGCGAATCAGCAGAAGGCTCCCGGCTTCCAGTCCCGTACGCTCAACTCGCTCACCCCGCAGGGTTACGCGGTCGCGGCCGGTGGTCGTGTCTATCTCCCCTGTGGCCGAGGCATCAGCGCCTGCCTGGATCTTGAAAGCGACCAGATGCTGCCGCTCAGCTATGGCGGCAAGACCGACTACCATGTGACCGCTCTTGGCGATTTCATCTTTCATGGNAACCAGGTCTACAACGTTCCAGAAAAACGTGTTCTGAAAAGCGATGTTCATCGCCCGGTGAACGGCCCGGACGGAGTGGTCGGTACCCGGGGGGATGAGATTGTCGGATTGAACGCCAAGAACCCGACCTTCGTGGAAGTGGTCGATCGCAAGGGGAANAAGCAGAAAGTCCAGATCCTGCCGGTTGCCTGGAAGATGACACGTGGCCAGCTAGCCGAGGCGGTTTCGGAAACGTCAGCAGACTGGAAAATTCACCTGCAGGCCGGTACCCGGTATTACGGCCACATTGGCAAGCAGATTTTTGCCCTGCAGCCAGCTGGCGATACCCAGTCGGCCAAGGTCATCTGGCATGCCACAATTGATTCCCCGGCGCGCAGCATGATCGCTGCCAATGGCCGCTTGATTGTCGTCTCAGCCTCCAGCAGGCTTTACTCTTTCCTGCCCCGCAGCGCCGGAGTGACCAACCTTGGACTGGAGNCAACNGCCCTCAAGGCTCCTCCGGCGGATGGTCCCTGGGCAGCACTGGCCAGGCAGGTGGTGGCAGAAACAAGTGACCTTGAGGCNTATTGCCTGGTTGCCGGAATCGGCAGCGGTGAACTGGTAGACCAGCTGCTCGCNCATACCCAGCTGCGGCTGCTGGTGATGGACTCAAGNGCCGAGAAGGTTACTGCACTGCGCGAGCGCTGTGAAAAAGCAGGGCTCTATGGAACACGCCTGGCCGCACAGGTCGGTGAACCCGGTACCGCCCAGCTGCCTGTCTACTTTGCTGGCGTGATCGTTGCCGGGGAGCCCTACCGCGGGGACCTGGGTGCGCTCTACCGATCATTAAGGCCCTACGGAGGAAATGCCTACCTGCCCACCGAAGAGAATGTTCACGAGCGAATCGAGCAAATCGTGGAAGCGGGTGGGCTGCCAGAAGCCAAGCTGCAGTGGGAATCCGGGATCACCCGGATCACCCGCGCCGGGGCACTGGCCGGNTCCTCCAACTGGACCCACGAGTATGGGGATGCCGCNAACTCCCTGACCTCCAGTGACGAGCTGGTCAAGGCACCCCTGGGGGTACTCTGGTTTGGTGGTCCAGCCGCGGCTGGCGAGCTGTTTTACAACCGGCACTACTGGGCACCGAGCATGGCGGTCATTGACGGACGCATGTTCATCGAGGGTCCCCAGGTGTTTGCCGCCATTGATGTCTACACCGGACGCGTCCTCTGGAAGATCAAGCTACCGGAGGGGACCAGTCCTGGCCGCCGGGGCAACTTCTTTGAGCAAGTACGCGTTGGATTTCACTACGTGGTTGCCAGCGACTACATTTACTTGTCCGATGGGAATTCCTGCAAGCTGCTTGATCCAGTCACGGGCAAGACGGTCAAGGAGCTCACGCTTCCCTCTAGCGAGCAGCGCTGGGGCCGCATGCGAATCAGCAACGACCTGCTGGTAGCGACGATCTGGGAGAAAAAAGATGGCGAGGAGATGCCGGTTGCCATCCAGGCATTTGACCGTACCAGTGGCGATCCTTACTGGCGCCATGAAGCCACGGTCAGTTGTCCACTGGTCGCCATCGGCAAGGACAAAGTCTATTACTTTGACGGTGCGCTGAGCCACCTTTACGACGACTGGAAGCGAAAGGGACTGGTTCCCGAGGCATCCAAGTACCGGGTTCTCAAGGCAATTGACACCCGTACCGGAGAACAGGTCTGGGAACAGGTGACCAATCAGATTGTCACCTGGGTTGGCTTCTCGGAGGATGCCGATGTACTGATCAGCTCGAACAAGAAGGGAATCGAGGCACGTTCTGGTAAATCGGGAAAGGCACTCTGGCAGAAAACAGCCGAGGGGAAGGGATTCAGGGGCCACCCGGAGAACCTCTGGGACCGGGTCATCCTCTGGAAGGACCGGATCATTGACCAGCGGGGCCCGGGACTTTCCTATGACCTGAAAACCGGCGAGCCGATCAAGCAGAAGCACCCGATCACGGGCGAGGAAATTCCATGGCAGTTCACCAAGGATGGTCATCACTGCAACTATGCCATCGCCAGCCCTCACCTGGTTACCTTCCGTGCAGCCACGGCCGGTTTCCTGGACATCGAATCAGGAACGACCGGACGCCTCGAGGGATTTCGTAGCGGCTGCCGAAATAGCCTGATCCCGGCCAACGGTGTGCTGAATGCCCCCAACTTTGCCCATGGCTGCTCCTGCAGCTACAACCTCTTCACCTCGCTGGCACTGGTGCATATCCCGGACGTCGAGCTCTGGACTTATAGTGCCTACGAAAAGCGAGAGACACCGGTCGACCGCCTTGGTATCAACCTGGGAGCCCCGGGGGACCGGATTGCCAGCAGCGGTACCATGTGGCTGGACTATCCCAATGTCGGTGGTCCCTCTCCCGATGTCACAGTGCAGACGTTTCCCCGCACTCCCAGTTATTTCCGCAACCATTCCAGCCAGGTTCGCGGAGAGGGGCTGGCCTGGGTCGCTGCCTCTGGCTGCCAGGACCTGGAAAGCCTGGTCGTGACAACCTCGAAAGAGGCAGAAGATCGCAACTACAAGGTGCGGCTCTTTTTCGCCGAACCGGAACCGCTCCAGCAGGGAGACCGGGTGTTCGACGTGCTGCTGCAGGGAAAAACCGTGCTGGAGAAGTTCGACGTTGTTCGCGAGGCAGAAGGGGCCCGGAAAATCGTGGTCCGCGAGTTTGACGTTGTCGCCTCGGAAGGTCGACTGCAGATCAACCTCAAGGCCCATGCCGGCAAACCGCTGCTCTGCGGGATCGAGCTGATTGCCCAGTAAACGGGCGTTACCGGAATCCACCAGGGATCTTCAACACGTGCAGCTTCTTGGCGGCGAACAGGTAAAGCTTATCCCCTTCTCGCCAGGGGCTGATCAATCCGTCACCTCCACTCCACTTGGCGAATCCCCGCGGATCGGGTGTGATGGTGATGAAGTCGTTGGTGTATCCATAGCGTACTCGTGGAACATCCGCCCCCTTGCGACTCTCGGCCCAGACAACCAGGTAACGATGCTTGCCGGCCGAATCCAGTCCCAGGTAACCAATAAAACCGGGCCGGTAAATACCAAGTGCCGCATCCACACCGGTCTTTGGACGAATCCTCGGATTCCGTGGAAAGAAATCCCATTTCCTGCCATCGTTGGAGAGAGCGAAACCGACGCTACAAAGGCCGACGTTGTCGGTACCACGCATGAAGGCCAGCCACTTCCCGCTGGGGAGCCGCTGGATGCTGTGATAGGACGACGTCCCATACATCCATTCCTCCCTGGTCGTTGGCATCACGGGAAGAATGTCGTGCACGCTGACCTGGCCAATTGTCTTGTCCTTGGCAATGGTCCACTCGTGGGAGGAGAGGTCGGGAGAAGTCGCCAGCGCCGTCATCTGGTTGCCACCCCCGGGAAAGTCCGGGTGCTTCTCCCAGGCACTGTGGAAATGGTTGTAGTAATGGAAATACATGAACCAGAGTTTCTCTTCCTCGTTCCAGACCACCGACGGGCTGGAGTAATGCGAGGGATCCCCCTTCTTGCCCGGAGCATGAGGATTCACAAGCACCATGCTGTGCTCACGGCCTGGATCCATCTGCTTTAACTTCTGGTAAGGACCCTCAATCTTGTCACCAATAGCACAACCGATCCCGGAAGTGGGGTCGTGGTGCGCGAAGTAGAGATAGTACTTCCCATCCGCATTCTTGCCACGGTCGTTTCGAACCACCGAGGGATACCCAACCGTGTCATCTTTCCTGGCCTCCACGGTCCAGGTGCTGTACTCCCAGGGTTCGCTCCGGCGCAGGATCTGCGTGGTCCCCATCGCCTCCAGTGGCAGATCACCCTTCATATCTGAAAGGTCAACGCACTTGAGGTTATTGGGAACTGCCGGGTTCCTGACATACTCCTGGTCTGCCAGGCTGAGCCGTTCAAGCGGGATGGTCGTCTGCTCCTTATCCGCGCGAAGCAGCACCACGTTTCCATCACTTGCCGAGAGGTAGGTGGCCTGGATCGTGAATTTCCCGGATATATCCTTCCATGTCCTCGACGATTCCGGTCGCTGGGCGTCAACCTGGGAGCTGGCAAAGCAGCAACCAAGCAGCAGCAGGGGAAAGATCAGGCGTTTCATGATTTTATCTCTAACGATTATGGTAGCTGCGGGCAGGCCGCTTCACGTAGCAAAAGAGTTTACTCTTTGTGCAAAGCCTGCCGGATTTTTTCCAGCATCCGCTGCTGGGAGGGACCGGAGAACGAATAGGTCTGCTCGTAACCGCCGCGGTCGGTGAAGATCCGGTCACCACCGATATAGCCCATGCCACAGTCGCCATAACCCGCCACGCAAATGAAGCGACCCGGATGCATCTGCTGGGCGGCCAGCTGGTACTGGACGAATGGTTCACCCGGCAGGTGAAGAAGCTGCACATGCCCGATCGAGAGACAGCTGATCTCCACGGGCTTGCCAGCCTCGTTGCGATCCAGCCAGGCCAACGTGATGGCGGCCTTTCGTCGAATAGACTCTTTCGCCTCATCGTCCGCCAGGATCTGCTCGTTCGCCTCACGACCAAAAGCGATATCCTCCCGCCGGTTGAGTGTCAGCGGAACCACCGACCAGTGATATTGCTCCATTCCCAGCCGAACTCGCTGCAGGCTGGCCATGCTTTTCTCAATCCCCTGCTGTAAACGACCGGTCAACTGCTGCCGCGCCTCGACCGAACCGTCGTTGTACTTCCCCATCGCCACGTCCCCGCCACAGCCGGTGAAGTACAGATGGAAGGCACCCGTTTTCTCTTCCAGATTCTTGCGAATGATCCCTGGAATGTCGTAACTGGCACGACCGTCGCCGTAAAAGCTCATCGGGTGCGTGGCGTAATAATGAAGGTAGACAACGGCCTGCTGCCTTTGAAAGAGTCCTACCGTGCGGACCACCGGATCGATCTGTCCCTCGGGCAGCTCCCTCAGTTCCGCTGACCCTTTGGTGCTGCTGCTACGACCCTGGATAGAGCCATCCGCTTTTTCCAAGCGGCGGCTAGAGGCAACTCGCTCGACTATCGCCTTGCCGCTGGCAAGGTGCGTGATCTGCTGCTGGTCACCTCTGCACTCGCGAAGGGCACCTGCAATCCTGCGGCCCGTTTCAGACAGGTACTCGGCCGTGGCAACGCGCCGCGGGTCGTTCTTGTCCAGCTGCAGGCGCTGGGCAGCAGTCGAGATGGCGGGTGCCGAATGCTGGTGCACAGCATGAACAAAGACGCGCTGCGAGGACACCGACGCTGCCTCGGCAATCACCTCGCGAAGGAAATCATAGGACTCGTTATGAACTTCCATCCAGTCCAGGGTACAGAGCACCACGCGCTGCCGGCCGTCGTCCAGCAGCAGTCCGCGTGCCAGCAGCGGATGCTCGGCCGTCGTCAGCGGGGGAATGAACCCCAGCCCCACGGGCCGACCCAGCGGGGGGGTGATATCCACCGAGAAAGTCGACACCTGGAGCGTGGCGGCGCCAGTCGTGACGGGAGGTAACATTGAAAGCCCCAGCAGCATGGAAAGTATCAAAGAGTACTGGTTCATGGAATTCTTGATCCCGTTCTTTCCGTTCGTGAGGAGAAAGTGGGCGAGGCCTTTCTGCCCAACATTATAAACATGTCCAGCAGCTGTCGGCGCGTTGCAGCAGGGTGACGGCTTCTCGATACGGCTGACAGCCGCGGTAATCAGATGGCATAATAGAGTATTCCTGAAATCCAATCCTTGACGAACCCGCTACCACACCACCCAACGGTGGGGCACAAAACAGCCTTCACCGCCAGTTATCCTCTGGCCGGTAATAAATTACTGTTGAGATTGCCGATACAGACGAGTAGGTTAATCAATAGGAATCCCCTAACGACCTGGGAATGTAATCGTGGTCCCTCATCACCAGAAATTCACACGACGAACAATGATCCAGGCCGGTTCGACCGGAATCCTGGGCTTGGGAATGAACCACCTGACTGCACTGCAGGCGGCCGAGACGGTAGG
>PANG01000088.1 GCA_002708345.1 Planctomycetaceae bacterium
GTCACCGCGACTCCAGAACACAACGCCATCGTCTGGAGACGGGAACCACCAATCGTCCCGGCCTTTTCCCTGGATCACCAAGCCTCTATTGGACTGGTCGTCTACGGGCCAGGCAACAACCGGATTGTTACCGCCACCACCACAGGGACGGTCCATCTCTGGAACGCCACCAGCGGTGAATCGATTTCCGGACTTTCCACCGCCAACATACGAGCCACGAAGGTCATCTTTCGCCCGGATGGTGGCCAGCTTGCGACACTTACAACGGATCGCACAATTCACATCTGGAATGCCGCAGATGGTGACCAGCTGCAGCAGTTCGGGCCACTCCCCGGCCCGGTCACGGCGTTTGCTTTTCATCCAACCGACTCATTGCTGTTTACCGCCAGCCTCGCAAAAACTAAACCGACAACCAGCCTCGTCCAGGCCTGGGAAGTCCAGCGCGGAAAAACGGTCGGCAATCCCCTTCCAGTGAAGGGGATTATTCGCTCAATGACGATGCATCCCGATGGTCACCGCGTCCTTCTCCATGTCAGGGATGCCACCGGCAATGGTTCCCATGTCCAGTTCTGGGATATTGAGAAGGGCCACCCGGTTGGCGATCCATTCGTGCACCGGGATCCCGTCGCCGGCGCCGAACTGAATTCGTCCGGCTCCCTTCTTTTGACGAGCGGTACGGACGGTACGGTACGGTTGTCGGATACGACGACTGGGAAAACCATCGGTTCGCCATTCCGGCATACAGATCCCATCCGTGATATGCAATTCAGTCATCACGGCCGGTTCTTTGCAACCGCCACCACCGCTGGCAGGGTCCAACTCTGGAGTTCCACCAGCGGTTTCCCCTTGATGATTCCGATCGACGTTGGCCCCTCCCTTGTCGGTGTTCGTTTTCATCCATCTGACCAGGAACTCATGATCCTGGCCGGACGAACCATCCGTTTCATCAAGCTCAACGGCAAGGCGATTTCCCCGGAAGCCGCGGCCCTTGTGGTTTCCGCATTCAGCGGCCATCGCCTCGACAAGCAGGGTTTACCGATACCTCTGGGCCCGCAGGAATCGTCCACGGCACTTCAACAGGTGAGTACCCGCTACCCTGATTTATCTTCGACACCCCAGAGACTGTTATTCGTTTGGAACCAGCGCCATGGGACCCACGTCCCCGCTTCATTCTGGGAATCGCGTCTGGAGTTAATCACCGGACTGCTCGAGGAGACAAGCCAGGCATATGTCCAATACTACCTCTACATGCAGCGTGCCCGCGTTCATGTCGAGTTGGAAGACTACCAGGCCGCTCTTGCGGACCTTCAATCCAGTCATCGCCGGGCCCGGCCCGATTTCTCCAGGGGATCCTATTCGCTGCCTCTTTTTCAGCGTGCATGCCTGGCAGCATTCCTGGGTCACAACGACATCTACAAGGAGACATACAACGAGATGATCGATTCCCTCGATCCACTCAATCCCTATGATGCTCCGCGGACGGCAACCGCGAATTGCCTTTCCGCAAGCGGCCACGGCAACCTGGATCTCTCCCTACAGCTGGCCTCCCGCAGCGTGGTTGGAAATCCGGCCAACCTGCAATCCTATCTTGGATTTGGCCTGGCACTTCATCGCTCAGGAAACAATTCGTCCAGTCGCACCCTGGTGACTCGCCTCTTGTCCCGGCGACCGGGAAACACCCACCTGCTCACCGCCCTTCGCCTTGTCAGGATGCTGGCCATGATTGCCGATGGGGAGCGCGACCAGGCTGCCGCTCAAATGGAACTGTCACGTGTCCGGATTGATGACCTGCCAGCTCTCACCAGTGGGAGACTCGGCAACAACTGGCATGAGCGACTGATCGTGGAGTTGCTTGCTGCAGAAGTCGAGGAGAAGCTGCAAACACCACCGGACGCACCCTAGAGCTGGAGTGCTTCCATGAAACGGGCTACACGTTCACTGGCAGGGCCCGGTGAACGCGGTGACACATCCCCCTCGGCTCCCTCCACCTGCAGGCAGATAAAGACCGGGCCCGGCTGGTTGATGACCTCCTGACAACGTGCCGCCCAGTCATCCAGGGCAGTGAATTCAAAAACCGACGTGAAACCACAGGCTCGTGCCATGTCTGCAAAACAAAGCGATTCTCCATCCTCTCGTCGGGCTGCCGCAGCCGCCGTTGCCTGGCCCCCGGTAACCTCATAGATCCCGTTTTCCACCACCACCAGGACCAGGTTTTCCGCCCCCGCAGCGGTGATCGTGACCAGGCTTCCCAGGTTCATCAACATGCATCCATCGCCGTTGCAGATGATCACCCGCCGTGCCGGCTGCGCCAGTGCCACCACTAGTCCCAGGGACGGAGCCTGTCCCATGCTTGAGGGAACATAGACGAAATCGAGAGGGGAAGGATCCAGCTTTGCCCACTCCCGGGCAGCCCCCATCGTGGAGATCACGACGGAATCCTGGCTGTGTGCCTGCAATACCCGGAGGGCCTCGGGAAGCAGCATCTGGGAGTGTATTGAGTTTGAAGCCATGAGTTTTTTGTGACTTTTCAGGCACGTCCCTCCGCCATCAACACGATACCGGCATGCCCCCCCTGCTGGCAGCTTCGGTAATGCTCCTGAAGCAATGGCTTCTTTGCAACTTCGTCGATAAACACCGAAGGAATATCCCAGGCAGCCAGAATCGGTTCAGTGAAACGCAGGCAGGTGTCCCCAGGAAGAGTCTCCGAGTTCAGGTAACTCCGGTAACCCACAATACCGAATAACGGTAAACCATAATCATGTACCGCGTTTCGTAACGCATCCCCCGATTCGAACATCCCGGTGCACTGGATCACCACCAACGGTCGTGCCCCCCCCAGGTAAAGCCCCGCGGCGATGGCCCAGGCCTCTCCCTCGCGACAGACCTGCACAAGCTCGACTTGATCGCTCCGCGTGAACGCATCATCCCACTCCCCGAACGTACTATCTGGAATCCAGACGACGTGGGTAATACCCAGCTCAA
The DNA here is from genome assembly GCA_002708345.1 of Planctomycetaceae bacterium. The sequence goes on from PANG01000088.1 coordinate 2,983, forward strand.
GGAGCAGATCGACCATCTCCTCACCGCTGTACATTCTGCAATCCCTTCCCGAGCTCTGGTGATCCGGCTGGCTGGCTAGAATTGTAATGGATACGAACGCCACTGGTAGCACCTGACTGACCGGTAGAAGCCCGGGAGGCCTGCTGATACGATAACGGGCATTCCTGTACCGGCCCCGCGCGATGTGGCCGGCCTGACCTCATCTATTTCATGGAACACCTGGTAACATGCCTGATCCACGCTACGCGGAACTCGCCGGGAAACTGGTCACTAATTCCTGCCAGATCAAGGAGGGCGAGAAGGTTCTTATCGAGGCCTTCGACCTGCCCGAATTAATGGTAGTGGCGCTTGTCCGCGCCGTCCGGGCAGCAGGGGGTGTTCCCTTTGTCACACTCAAGAACAACCGCGTCCTGCGGGAGCTCTATCGCGAGGCAACTGCCGAACAAATGCAACTGGCGGGCGAGGTGGAACTGTCGCTGATGAAACAGATGGACGCCTACATTGCCATGCGTGGGAGCACAAACATCGCGGAGATGTCTGATGTCCCCTCCGACAACATGCAGCTTTACCAGACCCACTGGCTCCAGCCGGTTCATTTCCAGGAGCGGGTGCCAAACACGAAATGGGTTGTCCTCCGCTGGCCCACAGCTTCAATGGCCCAGCAAGCGGAGATGTCGAGCGAGCAATTCGAGGATTTTTACTTCGATGTCTGCTGCCTTGATTACCGGAAGATGGGAGAGGCGATCGAACCGCTCAGGGAGTTGATGAACCGGACCGACCGCGTTCGGCTAACTGGGCCTGACACCGACCTTCGCTTCTCCATCAAGGACATTCCGGCCATCGCCTGCTCCGGAGACCGAAATATTCCCGACGGGGAATGCTTCACCGCACCAGTACGGGATTCAATTGAGGGACATATCCACTTCAATGCCCGCACCCTTTACCACGGCACCATCTTCAGTGATGTCCGCCTGGAATTTAAGGGAGGGAAGGTCGTGGGAGCAACGTCCAACAATACCGATAAACTCAACGAGATCCTGGACAGTGACGAGGGCGCGAGATACGTGGGCGAGTTCGCGATTGCCTTTAACCCCCTGATCCGGGAACCGATGCTCGATATTCTTTTTGATGAGAAGATTGACGGCAGCTTCCATTTCACGCCCGGCAACGCCTATGACGAGGCAGACAATGGCAACCGTTCCGAGGTGCACTGGGACATGGTGATGATCCAGCGGGCCGAGCATGGTGGAGGGGAGATCATCTTTGACGACGTGGTGATCCGCAAGGACGGGCGATTCGTGCTGCCTGAACTGGAAGGACTCAATCCAGAGAACCTCACCTAGCTCTCCGGTCTAATCCTCCGCACCAGTCTCCTCGACTTCTTCCAGCTGCAGGATCCACTCCCGCAGCAGTTTCACCGCCCGCTGGTCAACGACCGTGGTTCCCAGTTGTGGCATCTGGCCTTTTCCCCGGCGTGAAACCCTTTCCAGCAAAACCGAACGCGACGGATCCCCTGGCGCAACGAGGCGAGCGTCCTGAATGCCAAAGCTGTCATGAAGCGGCTTCACGTCCACGATCTTCATCCCCGACAGACCGACCGAGGAGAGCAGGTTCATCTGGGCGTTTCCCCCCCCCGCACCGACGTGACACTGCGCGCAGTTGGATTCCAGGTACGCCGACACCCGCTTCTCGAGCGGTTGCGACTCATCATAGGGATTAACCATGCGTGTGTACTCGCCTGGATCGTGTGCCAGCACGGTCGACAAGGCAACTGTTCGCTGGGACGAGGCCTGTCCAAGTTGCTCGACATGCGCCGCAATCACCTCCTCTTTTTCCCCCTGCCGCTGCAATTGCCCACGCAAAATCGCCCCAGCCTGCCCTCCCCAGTCCACCTCGAGTACCCCAAGTCGTTCAAACGACAGCAGCTGGTTGTCGACCACGTTCCCATAATCAAAGTCCCGGTTAAGCTGCCGGGTTTTCAGACCCAGGACATAATTTGCAGCCCGACTGTGGCAGGTCATGCATTCCGTACGGCTCGGGTACCGCCACGTCTGTTTCCGCATCCCCGCTGCTGTCTGGACCTGGAAGATCTGCTCAGTTCCATCACGAGCGACCAGCACGCCGTCGGTTTGCTGGTCATTCCACTGGTAGGAATAACCCACCCACTCTCCTTCTTCAAAGAGCATAAATCGCGTCTCGACCCAGCGGCGCGATTCCGGGTTCCCCTCTTCCATCTCAAGGGCAAAGGACTTGACCAGCACCGTGCCTGGCGGAAAGGACCAGTTTCCATCAGGCGAGAAACCAATCCGGTCGCCGTCATCGGTAAGAACGACATACCGGGACTTGAACGTCCCGTCGGACCAGAGCGGTGCATTCACATCGTAGGGAATCGCTCCGGGGTGAAGCTGGTGGTTCCTGACAGATTGAAACAGGCCACTCTTGCTGAGCCGCTGGGGAAATCGGCTATTTTTCCTCGCCTGCTGGTTTGCTTCAAAGGTATAGAATCCACCCTCCGTGCCCGCCTTGTAGTCGACAATCAGCAGTTCCCCCTCCCCGTCCGTGCCAAAACCGACAATCTGGAGCGTGGTATCCGCTACCTCTCGGTGCCAGAGAAGCTTCTCACCGTCATGACGTGCCGCCCAAATCTTCCCGGTGGAATAATCCCCGTAGATGTACGCACCCTCCAGTTCGGGAAACCTCTTCCCGTAATAGACAATTCCCCCGGTCAGCGAGCGGGCTTCCAGGTGAGAATGTTCCAGCGTCGGTTTGAGGATTGGCGTGGGGCCGCGCTGGCGGGTCAGGTAAAACGGGTGGCTCCCCTCGTAGATGCTCCATCCGTAATTTGCTCCCCGCTCGACCAGGTATGCCTGCTCCCAGAGATCCTGTCCGTTCTGAGCAACCCAGATGTGCCCCGTACGGGAATCGGTTGTCATCCGCCAGGGATTTCGGAAACCATAAGCCCAGGTTTCCGGACGGGCACCCTCCAGGTCAACAAATGGGTTGTCCGCCGGTACAGAATAGGCTCTCCCCTCGTCGGGATGGTCCACATCAATCCGCAGCACCTTGGCAAGCAGGTGATCAAGGCCCTGTCCGGTCAGGTTGGTGTCCGAGTCGCTGGTTCCATCCCCGGAGGTAATGTAAAGCATCCCGTCATGGCCAAAGGTGACCGCTGCCCCGTTATGGCCGTTGGAAGCCCAGTGAATAATCACCTGGCTATCAATCACTTTACCCGGCGCATCACGGGAGATCGTGTGTCGAGTGATACGCACATGTTTCTCACTGTTCTCCTCGCTTAATGGCCCATCACTTCCGACATAGAAATATCCGTTTGTTTGATAATCTGGATGAAATGTCAGGCTGTAGGCCACGTCCCCGGTCTTCAACAGTGTCTCCACCTCGTCACTGTTAGCATCCCCCGTTGTCCGGCCGACGCGCTGCCCACCGGCGGGATCCTGATCAATGATGAAAAGTCGCGTGCTTCCAGGTTCCTTTTCCACGTAAACCGGGTTGGTCAGTTTCAACTGCGGCAGTGCCCTCACGACGTCGTAGGGAAGGGGTGGATCGGGCGTTCCTTTTACACGAGAACTGCTGACCGGCTGAAAAGGAGCCACGCCGTACGCCCGGGACGTGTCCCGATCGGGCCCGGCAAACACCAACTCCCCGTACTCTTCATGCTGGTGATAGTTCCTTTCCGTCAGCGGGGCACTGCTGGAAAGGTCTGGCTCGGAAAATGTCCTGTCGTAGTCATAGCGGCAGAGAGCAAACCGCCAGCTTTCACCCGATAACGGCCGACCACCGGCACTTCGGAAATCGGTCCAGGGAATACGGCCTTCGACTTGCCACCCCTCGTCTCGATCATCCCGCTTGTTCAGAGTTCCCTTGAGAATAACGTGCGTGGCAAAATGAAAATCCCCCTTGTCAACATAATCCAGGAACATCGTCGGGGTTCGCTGGGGAATGAACATGTCCATCATGGTCCCGGCAGCATTTACCTGGAACTCGTAATAACCCTCGTGTTGACCGGACGGTTTAAAGAAAAGTTCAAAGACATCGTTGAGCCAGGTTCTTCCGTCATGTTTATCGATATCGGCAAAAAGGTCCCCATCTTCCATGTCGGCGAGGAAGTAGAGATACTCGCGATCCCACAGCAAGCGGGAACGTGTTCTTGTCCGGGGTGACCTTCGTTCGGATCCTCGCAACCAGGAGACAGCGAACGAGTCAATAAGCTCTGCCTTTTCCCATGCTCGCTCGTCTCCCTTTCCATCGATCGTGATCAGCTGATCGGTCCAGCGGCAGGTGTAACTGTCGGTCGCCAGGCTCACCCGTTGTGGCTCCCTACCTGAAAGCGAAGAACTGATCAGTGGGAAAAACACCAACGACAGGCATCCAACCAATCGCCAACCACGCAATTCTCGCCTGGCAATCACTTCCATCTCTTGTCTCCTTGTACCGGATCGTGCGGATCTCGCTGTGCTTCAATTTCCCGGCCGGAGGGATTGCCGATCATCGTAACGCATGCCGGCCGGCCACACCAAAGATCTTTCCCCTCAGGATTTCTCAACTCGCAGTTGTATGATTCCGCGGAGCAGTAGCGTCAGCCCGAGAATACCTCCTACCACTGCAGCTAGCCACGCCCCAACGGAGAGATCTGCCGTGTATATCGCTGCCCCAGCACCGATCGACCCCAGCAGCCAAAGAGAACCGTAAAAGATATTCCGCCGGGCAATCTCTCCATCCTTCTGCTGGAGATACCCCGACAAAGTATCGATCATCTGGTCAGCGTCGTCCTGGTGAAGGCCGGCGTTGAGAATCCCATCGCGAATCTCCGAGAGCGTGTGTCCCTTGCGGTGAAGCAGTTCGGCCTCGGCATACAGTCGCGTTACCAGCTGCTCCTGGCTAATGTCGTGTTCTGTCGATTCGTTCGCCGGATCCGCGCCCATCACTCCTGTCCTGTCGATAATGGACTGTGGTTGACCCGATCGTGCTGGACCTTCAGCTGCGCCTGGTAACGGGCCAGCATCTCACTGTCCTTAGTGCAACTTGCAGCATGAAAAACGGTGGCATACGCTCTCCGCTGGCGATCATCCGAGTTGTTGGCATCGGCGCGGTGAATCATCTTCCCATGGTGTGCCACGATATCACCAGGTTCCATCAGCACCGCCATTTCCTGCTGACGATCCTCGTCACTGTAATCGGTGATCCCCTGGGAGAAACCCAGCACTGATGTCTGGCTGTGTGGCCTGAGTGGATGAAGATGCGTTCCAGGAAGATAACGAAGGCAGCCGTTCTCTTCATCCACCGGGTCAATTGCAAGCCAGAGAGTGACCACCTGCGACGGTTGATAACAGAGATAGTAATTGTCCTGGTGCGGCGGAGTGGCGTGATCAGTCCCCGGGGGCTTGTTGAACCACTCGGGCGTGATCGGCTCTACCGGTTCACCAAGCAGCGTCTCGGCAAGCCCATTCCAGGCAGGGTGGAACCGGTATTGTTCAAAAAAAGGGTCGACATCCATGCATTGCAACTGCTTGAGCGTCTCGGGCCGACCCGGATCCTGAAAAAACGCCTTTTCCCTGCTCAGCGTTGGCACCACCTCTTGAATATACCGATCGACCTCGCTAAACAATTCAAGCAACTCCCCCCGGTCGAGAAAATCCTTCACGACGACAAATCCCTGTTCATCAAAACGGGATTTCAGTTCTTTTTTTTCATCCTGGTCCATACTCGACTCGCAATCAAATCAGGAGGGGGCCGTGTTCTTTTTGTCCTGCCGCAGATTCAATAGTTATAATCAACTCACGCCTGCTTGTGATAATCGATACCCCTCCGGAGCGACTTGCTGATGCGACTCACCATCCCCCTTCTCCTCCTCACGCTGACCGCTGCGCCTGCCATTGCCGATCCCCCAATCCAGCTTGCTGACAGCGTGCTCGACCTCCAGCAGGCGGATGGACTCGGACTCAAGACGATCGAGGGCACACAGACGCTGCTCTACAAGGCTACCGAGAAAACGCACAAGTTCTGCCACCACGCCAACCTCGTTGTTTTCCAGCAACGACTTTTCATGATCTGGAGCAACGGCCTGGTTGACGAGGATTCACCCGGGCAGCGTATCCTGATGAGCTGGAGTGCAGATGGGGAAACCTGGAAGCCCCCCCTGTTGCTGACCGGGGAAAAAAACGAAATCTGCGTGGCTGCTGGTTTCCATGTCTACGACGACACCCTGGTGGCCTATTTTACTGTGACCGGCGGCACCAATTTCCATCCCGAAACAGCGCTCTATGCGATCCACTCACGAGACGGGGTGCACTGGTCTGATCGCCAGCGAATCACCAGTGGATTTTACATCGAGGGGCCGCGTCCGCTGGCCAATGGCCGCCTGTTGCTGGCCGGGGAGTACGTCGATCCCGCCCGGACAGAAAGACGCATGCGGATTCTCACCAGTGATGACCCTTCCGGGCTGGGCAGCTGGAAAGAGGTCCTTATCACCCCCCCGGACCTGATGGACTTTGGTTACACGGAACCGGGCCTTTTTCTTACCGACAAGGGAAAGCAGGCCACGCTGCTGTTTCGAAATTACACCGGCATGCTGTATGCCAGTACGAGTCGCGACAACGGACACACCTGGTCCATCCCTGAAAAAACCAACTATCCGGATTCAACCGCCCGCATCGCCGCGGGAAACCTGCCATCTGGCGGCGCCTACATCATCAACAATGCGTCAGCGACACAATTTGATCGCAGGCAGCTGGTCATCGGCCTCAGTCGAGACGGCTTCCTTTTCGACCGCGCCTTTCTTGTTCGTTCGGAGCCAACCAGCATGCGTTTTGAAGGAAAGCACAAACTTGATGGCTGGCAGTATCCTCATGCCCTTGCGTGGAAACGATCTTTCTACGTGGCCTACACCATTAACAAGGAGGATGTCGGCATCACCCGAATCCCCCTGCGTCGACTTCGCTGATTCCCTGAACTCATCCTAAGGTAGATCACCATGGCCCAGCTTCACCGTCGCCAACTTCTCCAGGGACTCGCTGCGTCCACCCTTGCCGCCGTCGGCACTGGTCGTGTCGCGGCAGCGGCGCCAGCAACCAAGGCGCAGATTGCCATTACCCTGGACCTGGAAATGAGCCGGATGTATCCGACACGGGACGTCCTGGAGTGGGATTTCCAGAAGGGCAACCTGAACGAGCCGACCAAGAATTATTCGCTCAAGGCAGCCCGCATCACAAAGGACCTTGGCGGCCTGATCCACTTTTTCTGTGTCGGTCGCGTGCTGGAACAGTCCAACATCGACTGGTTGAAACAAATCAACGAGATGGGCCATCCGGTTGGCAACCATACTTATGACCATGTCAATGTCTGGTCCACCAAGCCGGAACAGACCCAGTTTCGTTTCCAGCGTTCGCCCTGGCTGATTCGCGGCCGGACAGTGCCGCAGATCCTCCGCGAGAACATTCGCATCACGACCCTTGCCATGAAGCAGCGTGCCGGGATCGACGCCGATGGCTTCCGTACGCCGGGCGGCTCGTACCTGGCGCTCAATGGTCGCGAGGACATCCAGCAACTATTGCTGGACGAGGGATTCAACTGGGTCAGTTCAAAATACCCTCGCCACAAGAGCAGCAAGGCAGGTGAGGAGCCAACCGAGGCGATCTTCGATTCGATCGTTAAGGCTCTCACCGATGCGCAGCCCTACCGTTATCCCACTGGCCTGGTGGAAGTTCCGATGAGTGCGATCAGTGACGTGGGAGCCTTCCGCACCAGCCGCTGGAAACTCTCCCATTTCCTCAAATCTATTCAGCAGTGCGTGGAATGGGCGATCGATAACCAGGGAGTTTTCGATCTGCTCTGCCATCCATCTATCATGTACGTTGAGGATCCGAATTTTGAAGTCGTCAAGCTGATCTGCGAATTGGTCAAACAGGCGGGAGACAAGGCCGAGATCGTGGGTTTGAGTACAATTGCCAAACGCGCCGCCACCTAGCCCCCGCTCCCAACCCGAATTTCACCCATCCGAGAGGACCAGTAGCCATGCGAAAAACAACAAGCACATTCCTTTTCCCGCTGGCGCTGACAATCTGCATGGCATTTTCCCTGGCGGTCGTTTCTGCCGAGGAGCCCACTCGGGTTTACCACAACCAGCTTAAACTTCTCAAGGATGCGCAACCGCTGCTGGCCGATTATCCGCAATTTGTCCAGCCGATTGAGGAAGTGAGGCGATACGAGGCACCGCGACTGGTCGATGATGAGGGAGCCGATTTGAGCGTCCGCGCCTGGCGATTCTCCTATAACGCGCGCGGGATCATTGAAATGCCAAACCACCTGCGTGCTGACAGGACGGCGGTGATCATGGTCCATCCCTGGGGCATCGACGACGGGCAGGGCTGGAGGACTCCCGAACCGGCCGGCGCCTGCGATTTCTGCACTCCGACAAAAAACCACCTCGCCGCCCGACACACCCGCAAGGTGATCGACCCCTTCCTGAAACGAATGCGCGGCGATGTCTCGCTGGTGATGTACAGCCTGATCGGGAAGGCGGATCCGATTCGCAAGAAAATGTACCGCACCTTTGATTACCGGCCCACGCCGGAGGAACGGGCCGAGGCAAAGAAGCAACTCTCTGCCGAGCTCAGCAAGCTTCCCTACAAGGGAGCGCCACTCGTTGAGAAATTGACACTCTCGAGTGATCGTCCCGTGATCGATTATTTCCGCCAGTTCCCCGGCCTCAGTGCCCGCGACCACTACAACGGAAAGGGATTCTGGGATGTCCCGGTTCCGATAACTGCTGACGTGACCGTGCACCCGGATGATGTTCTGATCTTCGACCAGGAAGGTTACGAACCGCTCAAGGCGTTTCTGGACAAGCATGGCATCCGGCATATCCTGTTGACCGGTTATGCTACCGACATGTGTTTTTGCGCCACCACGGCGGGTTACGAGAATCTCTCCAAGGACTTCAACGTCTTTCTCGTCGGCGATGCAACCCTGGCAACATTCCCGGCCAACGCTTCTCCCCGTTACGCGACAAACGCCCACATCTCCTTTGCTTCCATCAATAACCTCGTCACCCAGGTATCGTGGATCCGGCCGCTGAACAGTCGCAACTCACGTCGCTAATCGGGGATCATCCAACCTGCTGGATCTGACCCTCGTCCAGTAGCGAGAGAATGGTGCTCTCAAACGCGGCGGTCGCCCGCTGGATATCTTCCGGCGTGTGGCAGGACGCACACGCCCCCCCGGTACCACTCATCAGGTCAATCCCGGCATGTCGCAGCAGCGTCTGGTAGCGATTCACCAGCGAAGCAGGCATTCCCTTGAGCCGGCGGGGGTCAGCAGTCGGAACATCTGTTGCACTGCCAATCTCCCCGAGCCGATCCGGATCGGTCTCAAAGTAAACGTGAAAAAGGGACGCCTCTCCATAAACAAAACCGGCCACATCATGCCTTGCAAGAAGAGTCGCTATTTCACCGCGGAGCTCAGCTGCTCGCTGGTTGGCCTGCTGGATCGGCGCACCATCGGCCAGTTTTTCAAGCGTGGCAATTCCGGCAGCTGCCGACAGGGGTGAAGCATTGAAGGTGCCAAAATGAACGACGCGTCCATATCGGTCCTTCTCGGCATCCCCACTCTTGTCAAACAGTTGCATCACCTCGGCGATTCCCGCCACCGCACCCCCGGGCATGCCCCCGGCAAGTATTTTCGCCAGGCATGTGAGGTCTGGCGTAACGCCCGAAAGCTGTTGCACACCCCCCGGGTTGAAACGAAAACCGGAGATGACTTCATCGAAAATCAGGACGGCCCCGTGCGTTCGTGTTTCTTCCCGCAGCATTTCCAGCAGTCCCGCGGGGAGCGGAGCGCGACCCCAGGAGGCGCCAGTGACCTCCACGATCACTGCCGCGTAGTCTCCGCCAGCCAGTTCCGCCTGGATTGCCACGCTATCTGAATCCGGGAGGGTCACCATACCCCGCGTCTCGTTGCCACTCACTCCCAGCGTGACCGGACGGTCAAAGGGCATTTCAAATCCATGCACCACGTCATCATGCCATCCATGGAAGTGACCTGCGAACCGCAGCACTTTCTGTCTGGACGTGAAAGCCCTCGCCAGGCGAAGGGCAAGAAGAGTAGCCTCGGTGCCCGAGTTGACAAAACGGACGCGGTCGGCGGAGGGCAACAGCTGGCAAACAAGTTCTGCCCAGGCAATGTGCCGGGGATGGTCGTTACCAAAATGGGTCCCATCACCGACTGCCTGTTCGATCGCCGTCACCACAGCCGGGTCGGCGTGGCCCAGCAGCAGGGCCGCATTACCCATCAGGAAGTCGACGTATTCGTTTCCATCGACATCCCACTTCCGACCTCCCTTTCCATGGGTGGTATAGATCGGTACCGGGTCGGCATACCGCAGATCGTGCCCCACTCCGCCGCCAAGCGACTGGTTTGCACGGGCCTGTAACTGGTGAGATTTGTCGAGCGAAAAATTCATCATCGAAGTTGTTTTTGTAGGCTAGAAGGTCAGGCCGTCAAATGCCATTATATCGTTCAGTACCGGCAACCATATAGCACGACGATATCCTGCGAGGGCTGACTTTCATGTACAAACAAATCTCCCCCTGTCCTGCTTTCCTTCCTGCCTTCCTGCTACTTGCAAGCCTGTTGCCGCCCTGCCACGCGGAGGGACCGTACCAGGCGACCGGTTTCAAAGTAGGTGAAGTCACCTCCACCACGGCAATTGTATGGACTCGGCTCTCGCTTCGCCCCGAACGTAACGGGCTGGACCTGCCAATGGTAGAGATCCGTTATGCGGAGAACAGCCAGGGGAGACGAAAAAGAGCGGTCGAGGAGATTATCTATCCCGATGACGTCACGGTCTCGGATATACGGGATGCAGTCCCGGGAACAGCCGGACAGGTGCGTGTATTGTTCCGGCCCCGGGGAGTCGAGAAGTGGCAACAGACCTCCTGGGAAGCAGTCGACCCAGGAGAGGATTTCACCCAGCAGTTCCAGCTCAGGAAGCTAACTCCCGGTACCACATACGACGTCCGGATCGACACACAAAGCTCTCCGAACAGGGAGNCTGGCCAATCCCTCGANGGGAGTTTCCAGACCGCGCCGCCGGCCAAGANTCCGGCACGNGTNGTNTTCACCGTCTCCACCGGGCAGGCCTACAACGACCGCGATGATGAACAGGGTTACGATATCTATCCGGCGATGCTCACGCTCAAACCACACTTCTTTGTCCACACGGGGGACATCATCTACTACGACCGACTGGCCAAGACGGAAGCTCTTGCCCATTACCACTGGCAACGCACCTACAGCCTCCCCACGAATGTCCTCTTTCACAGGCAGGTGTCGAGTTACTTCATCAAGGACGATCATGACAGCTGGGTCAACGACTGCTGGGCAACCATGCAGACGAAGTACATGCACGAGTTCACCTTTGTCCGGGGCCTGGAGATCTTTCGTCATCAGGTTCCGATGGGCCGCAGTACTTACCGCACCCGCCGCTGGGGCCAGGACTTGCAAATCTGGATGGTCGAGGGGCGTGATTTTCGTAGCGCCAACACCGACCCCGATGGACCGGCCAAGACCATCTGGGGAGAGAAACAAAAGGAATGGTTCAAGCGTACGGTCCGGCAGTCGGATGCAACCTTCAAAGTCCTGGTCAGTCCTACACCGCTGGTGGGGCCCGACCGGGACAACAAGAACGACAATCACGCCAACAAGGGTTTCACCAACGAGGGAAACGAGCTGCGCGAGTTCATCGCCAGCCAGCAGAACATGGTGGTCGTCTGTGGCGACCGGCACTGGCAATACATGTCCGTCGACCCGCGGACGGGAACCCGCGAGTACTCCTGCGGGCCGGCCAGTGACAAGCACGCCGGGGGCTGGCAGCAGGAGGATTACCGCAAGGAGTACCACCGCTACCTCAACGTGACGGGGGGGTTCCTCTCGGCGACCGTAGAAAGAAGTGAAGGAACTCCCTCTCTCACTTTCCGTTACCACGATTCAGACGGCACCGTCAATTTCTCTGACATTCTCAATCCTCGTTAGACCATCGCTGCCGGTACCGGCATGCGTTTTTCTTAAAAACAACCAACCCCCATTCCGACCAAGGAGATGCCATGATCAAACAAGTTAACATCACCACCCTGCTGACGCTGGGATTCCTGCTGCTGGCCACGACAGGGGCACCGGCCCAGGATGCAGATGGGAAGCTGCGGATCATTGCTTTTGGGGCTCACCCGGACGATGCCGAGTTCCAGGCAGGAGGCACGGCGATCAAGTGGGCCCAGTTGGGACACCACGTGAAATTTGTCTCGGTCACCAACGGTGACATCGGCCACTGGCAGATGGCGGGCGGGCCACTTGCCCAGCGACGGAAGGCCGAGGTGGTGGAAGCGGCCAAGCGAATGGGAATCGCCACCGAGGTGCTGGATATTCATGACGGCGAATTGTTACCGACACTGGATAATCGTCGCACAATCACGCGGCTGATCCGGGAATGGAAAGCCGATATTGTCCTTTCCCACCGACCCAATGATTACCACCCAGACCACCGTAATGTGGGCATCCTGGTCCAGGATTCCGCCTTCATGGTAACCGTACCGTTCTTCTGCCCCGATATCCCCCGGCTGACAAGCAACCCGGTCTTCTTTTTTTATCCGGACCGTTTCAGCAAGCCGTATCCCTTCAAACCGGATGTAGCCGTTTCCATCGATGATGTCTTTGACAAGAAACTTCATGCGATTGACGCTCTCGAGTCCCAGGTCTACGACGGAGGGGCCCTGGGCACGCAAGAGACGCTACGGCAACGAATGGCTCATGACCCGGTCGCGCGCAAGGAGATACTGGCTCGCAGCTGGCAACGGCGACAGGGTGGGATCGCCGACCGTTATCGCGAAACCCTGCTCCGCTGGTACGGTGTGGAAGAGGGCAAAAAGGTGAAATACGCTGAGGCCTTTGAAATTTGCGAATATGGCAGGCAACCAAGTCAGGGGGAATTGAAAGAACTCTTTCCGTTCACCGAGTCGGCAAAATGAGCCCCGTTATCGCTCATTTTCTCCCACTGCCCCATATTATAATGCTAGGGACACGGCTGTCATTCTGCCCACACAAATCACCCTGAATCCAAAGGAGAAAGACCATGGCCAAGGAAGAGACGAGTGCAAAGGAACGCAAACAGCAGGCGAAAGACGAACGCAAACTCCAAAAACAACAGCGCAAGGCGGACCGTAAGGCAGAAAAACAATCCCACCGAATTGACGTCGCTTACCAGTCCCAACTGGAAACCGAGAAAGTTGCAGCGATCCTGGAAGAAATTGCCGCCGGGCTCAAGAGCGGTTCTGTCACCGTGGAACATGGTGACCAGAACGTCTCAATTACCCCCTCGGATGTCGTCAGCGTAACTGTGAGGGCTCGACAATCCAAGAACAACGAGCGGTTTTCAATCCGCGTGCGATGGCCCCGGGGGGCGAGTCCCGAAGTGGCATCGGACAACCAGGTTTCCAGCTGACAGCTGTTAATTCGTCGATCCAGGGTCGGGTATCCATTCAAGTGATCCCCGGCCTTTTTTCGATAACGGAGGACGGTATGAAATCAACCTGATCACCCTTTCCCAGCCCTGCCTGCAGATCGTATGATCACAACAACGAGCGATTGGCCTCGTGACAATGAAGATGGATAAGTCGATGAAACAAGTTCTTTTCAGTTCGGTGCTTCTCCTTCTCAGCTTTTTTCACGGGACAGTCCCGGCCGCAGACACGAGCCCACGTGTGGGACGGCACCTTGAGGATTTCACCCTTAATGATTTCCTCGGAACCGCTCACTCCCTGAAAGATCTGAACGATTCCAAGCTAGTCGTGATCGCCTTCCTGGGCACCGAGTGCCCGCTGGCTCGTCTTTACGGCCCCCGGCTTGAGGAGCTCGCCGCTGCTTACAAGGAGAGCGGGGTCACTTTCCTTGGAGTTAATTCCAACCGGCATGACTCGATCACGGAGATTGCGGCCTATGCCCGCCAGCACCAAATCACCTTCCCGATCCTTAAGGACACTGCCAACAAATTGGCTGACACGCTTGGTGCCGATCGGACTCCCGAGGTCTTCGTGCTGGACCACGATCGCCGCGTTCGCTACCACGGCCGCATCGACGACCAGTATGGCGTCGGTTATGTCCGCGAGAAGGTCACCCGGGCATACCTCACGCTCGCCATCGACGAGTTGCTTTCTGACAAACCGGTGAGCGTTCCTGTCACCGTTGCCACGGGCTGCCACATCGGACGGATCCTCAAGCCGGATAATTCCAGCTCGATCACTTATAGCGAACAGGTGTCCCGGATCTTTCAGAAATACTGCGTCGAATGTCACCGCACAGGTGACATCGCTCCCTTTTCTCTCACCGACTATGACGAGGTAGTCGGCTGGGCCGACACGATTGCCGAGGTCATCCAGCAACAGCGGATGCCTCCCTGGCATGCCAACCCCAAGTACGGCCATTTCCTCAACCAGCGTTTGATGACGAGCGGTGAAAAACAACTTGTTTATGACTGGGTTTCTCGAGGTGCACCGGAGGGCGATCCTGCAGACCTTCCTCGCCCCAGGACCTTCCTCGAGGGCTGGCAACTCCCGCGGAAACCTGACCGGGTGGTGGAAATGGGCACGATTCCCTTCACCGTGGCCGCCCAGGGAACGGTCGAGTACCAGTACTTTGTCGCCGATCCCGGTTTTACCGAGGACACCTGGATCCAGGCCGCCGAGGTGGTCCCTGGCAATCGCCGGGTAGTTCACCATGCGATCGTCTTCATCCGGCCACCCAAGCTGGATCCCTCGCAGGGCACGGGCTGGTTGACTGCCTATGTCCCTGGCCAGTCGATCCTCAGCCTGCCCGATCACCAGGCCAAGTTCATACCGGCCGGATCCAAACTCATCTTTCAAATACACTACACTCCCACCGGCAGGGAGCAGCAGGACACCACACGCATCGGCCTTCTTTTGGCAGATCCGGAAAAGGTCACCGAACAGGTGCTCACGATGCTGGCGATCAACCGGGATTTTGAGATTCCCGCGGGTGTGGATAACTATCCCATTGATGCGGCGATCGACACCTTCCCGAAAGGAAGTCGCCTGCTGGCCATTTCACCGCACATGCATCTCAGGGGCAAGTCATTCCGTTTCACCCTCACCGAAGGTGACAGGTCTGAGATCCTGCTCGACGTTCCCCATTACGATTTTAACTGGCAACACGTTTATGCCCTGGAGACGCCGCTGGAACTCAAAGCCGGAATGGCAATCGAGTGCACCGGACGTTTTGACAATTCCGAGAAGAATCTCGTGAACCCGGATCCAACGACAGTTGTCCGCTGGGGGGACCAAACCTGGGAAGAGATGATGCTGGGGTTCATGGAAATCGCGGTCCCGCTGTCCCCGTCCAAACCGGGCAACGTCTTCCAGGACCGTCCACTGACGGCAGAAGAAAAAAAAGAGGCAACCACCGCGGCCCGGGACCTGGTGAAGCGTTTTGACAAGAACAAGAATGGACAGATTGAGCGGGCAGAAGTCCCCGACTCTTTTGCGGTCTTTGCCTTCCGGCGGATGGACCGTGATGGCAGCAAGACCATCACCTACAAGGAAGCATTCTCGGCTGCACGCAGGTCAGTTCTCCAGGAGCGATTCCGGCGACTCAACCGGTAACCCGGGTTCACCCTGCTACTGCCAAAAAGTGTCGGTCCAGAGCAAGGATTGTGTGTCGTGCGATTTGCAGAATTCCTTGCCAAGCTGATCACCGGTCATCGTTTCAAGGTGGCCCTGTTCCTGGTTGGAATGACCCTTCTTGGTTATTACGGACTTTTTGCCCGTCGTGCCCCGAGTATCACCCCGGAAGGGAATTCCAACAACAACCAGATACCCCGGGTCCGCCTGGTCAATGATGACTTCGGTTTCTCATCCGCCCATTGCCTGCTTGTAGTAGAAGTTGGTGATCTTTACACACGCGAGACGATCACGGCGCTTCGAAGAATGGTCGATCACCTGGAGGATTTACCTTTTGTTGCGAATATCGTCTGGGCGGACCGGGTTCCAACCCTCAACATGTTCGGCCTGGCCGAGCCGCTCTTTCCTCCCGACGATGCAACACCTGGCAGGTTCAAAGCCTCGCGGCGGCGCGCCGAGTCCCATCCGCTCGTCCATTGCCAATTAATTTCAGAAGACAGCAGCACTCTGCTGATGCCCACCACTTTCGACTGGGTTCATATCACCGACGACAGCGATGTCACCGACAAGTTGCTCAAGGTGGCACGATCGGCAGTCGCAGGCGAGCACATCGCCGTCCGTGTCACTGGCCCGGTGCCGCTTTATATCGGTTTCCAGACGGCACTGGACAGGAACCAGTTCAAGTACTACCTGATCGCCTTTGGGTTAATCGTGGTACTTTCCCTGATCCTTTTCCGGGGTATCAAGGCTGTCTTGATTGTCGCGATTGCTCCACTGCTCGGAGTTTTCTGGACGCTCGGAATCGTGAACATGATGGATGGACTCGGCAACCCTCTTACCGCCACCGTGCTACCTGTTCTGCTTGCCATGGTCGGACTCACCGATGGAGTTCACATCATGGTCCACATCCGTCGCCGCCGTGCCGCCGGTGCCGCACCTCTGGAAGCGGCGCGAACGGCGATTGCCGAGGTCGGGCTGGCCTGTGCTCTTACCTCCCTGACAACCGCCATTGGTTTTGCTTCCCTGATGCTCGCGGACAACAGTTTTGTAAACGACTTTGGCGAGTCCTGTGCCATCGGCGTGTTGATCACATTCGTCGCAATCGTCACCGTCATCCCGCTGCTCTGTTCCACCCCGATGGCTCGGAACATCCACGTCGGCCATGAACGGGACATCATTGCCCGGGGCATGGTGCACGCCGACGGTTTCATTAACTTTGTCCTGCGATGGTCACGGCCCCTGACCATTATTGGCGTGCTGGCCACGGCGTTGCTTGCAAGCACTCTTTTCACACTCCGGCCCGACGACATGGCACGCGATTCCCAACCGGAAACCAGCGAGGTTTACCAGGCACTTGCCCATTGCGACAGGGTTTTTGGCGGCATTGAATTTGCCCAGGCGGTGGTGGAATGGGATGACACGGTGGACCCGCAATCCCCGCGAATCCTGGAAGCGGTGATTGACGCAGAAAAGGTGATTGCCGGGGAAACCCTGTTGAACTACCCCCTCTCACTCCATGACATCCTCGCTGCCTTTCCCCAGCAGGGGGATGATCCCGGTCGGCAGATGACATTCCTTACCCTTCTCCCTCCGCCGATCCGGAATGCTTTTTACAATCGCGATGAACAACATGCCCTGGTGACGATGAGGGTTGAGGACCTGGGTATTGCCAAGTACCAGCCAGTCTTTGAAAGAGTCTCCAGTCGCTTCAAGGAACTGGATACGAAGCACGAGGGATTCACCTTTCATCTGACCGGCGAACCGGTCCGCCGCAGCGATGCCCTCTACACCATCGTGATGGACCTGGTCAAAAGCCTCGGCACCGCATCGGTGATTATTTTCGTTGTCCTGACCCTGGTCTATCGTTCACTGAGACTGGGTCTTTTGACCATCATTCCCAACATGTTCCCGCTGATGTTCACAGGCGCGGTGCTGGCATTTACCGGCCAACCCTTGAACGTCGCCGCCGTCTGTTCCTTTACCGTCTGCCTGGGAATCGCCGTGGATGACACGATCCATTTTCTCACCCGGTACCAGATTGAACGACAGGCGGGAAAGGGCGTGGAAGAATCGCTGCGACGTTCATTCACGATGGTCGGAACGGTCCTGGTAACCACCACCCTGATTCTCGTATCCGGTTTCAGCACGGTCCTCTTTAGTGACCTGGCGGGGCACCGTGCCTTTGCCCTGATGGCAGTCTGTACTATCGCCGCCGCACTGGTCGGCGACCTGCTCTTCCTTCCTGCCATGCTCAACTGGTTTCGCGGTAAGAAGAAAAAACCAGGCGATCAGTCGGATTCCGAGACCGTCT
>PANG01000089.1 GCA_002708345.1 Planctomycetaceae bacterium
AACCTGGATGGGCCGTCGTTCATTCCTTTCGGCTGGCAGCGGTTCAGCCAGAAAGATCCCCAACAACAGCACCACGGTCACTTTCATTTCTTTCCACACGCTCCAGCACCTCCAAGGGACTCACTAAAAATTGTTATTCCTGTCGTTTCTTGAGCAGCGAGAGCATCGCCGTGCCCATCGCATCCCCGATCAGGAAGTGTGTTTCCGCGTTATGGTTCCAGTGATATCGCTGCCCGGATGGAGAAACTTCAACGGGCCGGAAAAAACCCCGTGTCTCCACGGTGGTGACCCCTTTCAGCCGCCCGGGAACTGCCTCCTGGGCTGCCATGATCCCCAGCCGGCGATCGGTCTTTTGTTCATACCCTCCAAAACCACTATTGGCGATAACAACCGGCAGGTCCGCTACTTTCCACTCTTTCCGCAGGTCCTTGACCAGGTTAACGAGATTCTCCTCGTACTGGTCAACCCACTCCTGCTTGAGGCCGTCATTCCATCCCTGGTGCCAGCCGAATCCCGACAATTCATAACCACGGCCATTGTAGCTGGGAAAATGTTCCTTGAGGTTTGCCAGCACATCACGCACGTGCTTGATCATCTGGCTGTAATACGGACCCACCTCGCCTCCGGAGGAGGGGGGACGAAAGTCCGCCACCAGGCTCTTGCCACCCCAGGCGGTCTTGACCAGCAAGACCTGGTTTTCCAGTGCCCCGGCAACCCGGTGACCAAACTGGAATTCGGGGCCGATCATGTCCTTGCCAGCCCCGTAGCCGACTCCCAGGTTCCCGGACCGTTCCAGGTACCAGATCCAGCAATCGGGCCTGGTCAGCCAGTTTCCCTCACGATCCACCGTGTGAGCAAAAAGGGCTGCTGATTCCTTGTTCTTGACCAGGTACTCCAGCGTTCCCTTGCCGTCATTTTTTTCCGGCCGAAGCATCACCTTACCGTGCCCTTGCATGTTCGACTGGCCGGCAAGCACAAAGACCTTGACCGGGCTGTGGCCCGGTTGCTTTGCCAGAGCCGAACCCTGGAGCATCAGTCCCAGCAGAAAGCAGGCACCCAGTCCAAGACGTTGTTTTTCCTGCCACATCGAAATTCTTCTCCACGAACTTGTCTTTGCCACCAATCCTCTCCATCATAATACTGCCTGGTAGGCCCCAGCACCTCCGCCCACCAGGCGTTATGATCAACCAGGTAATACTCCTTCTCCCTCTTTCCAATTCCGGACAGGCACCAATGATGACAATTCTCTTCCGCACTCTCTTCCGGGCCTTGTTTCTTGGCCTGCTCTTGATTTCGAGCACCACGATCGCCCAGCAAACAGAAAATTACAAGTTAAGTGAGGACTCGAAGATCCATACTGGGGTTCCCCAGGGAGAGATCAAGGGCCCCTTCCGCTGGGATAAAAGCACCATTTTCCCGGGAACCGTACGGGATTATTCGATCTACGTACCGGCCCAGTATGACGCCAACAAACCATGTTGCCTGCTGGTCGTTCAAGATGGACTGCGCAAGGCACAGCAATGGAAGTTCCCCACCGTTCTGGACAACCTGATTCACAAGAAACAGGTTCCTCCCATGATCGGTATCTTTATCAGCCCGGGCGTCGTGCCGGCCCCGAATGCCAATTCCCAGCCACGTTTTAACCGCAGTTTCGAGTATGACGGCCTGGGAGACAGTTATGCACGTTTCCTGATCGAGGAAATCCTTCCCACTGTCAGTGAGGACTACAATATTAGCGATGACCCGAATGACCGCATGCTTGCCGGCAGCAGTAGTGGAGGAGTCTGTGCGTTCACCGCGGCCTGGGAACGCCCCGATGCTTTTCGCCGCGTCTTCAGTGCCGTGGGAACTTTTGTTTCTCTCCGGGGAGGCAACGAGTACCCGGCCCTGCTGCGGAAGTTCGAGGCCAGGCCAGTCCGCATCTTCCTGCAGGATGGCAGTAACGACCAGGATATTTATGGTGGCAGCTGGTGGGACGCCAACCAGGCGATGCTCCATTCGCTCAAATTTGCCGGTTACGATGTCAATCATGTCTGGGGGGAGGGTGGACACAACGGCAAGCATTCCACCGCGATCCTGCCCGATGCCATGCGCTGGTTATGGCGCGACTACCCCAAACCAATCACCACCGTGGCAGGAAAAAAACGCCGCACCGACATCCTCATCCCAGGGGAGGACTGGGAGCTCTTGGGGGAGGGATACACGTACACAGAGGGACCTGCTGTCAATGGCAACGGTGAGGTCTTCTTTTCCGATGTTCCCAGCAGCCGAATTTACCGGATTGGCCTGGATGGAAAGATCACCCTGTTTGCCGACAACACCGAGCGAGCCAATGGTTTGATGTTCGCGGCCGATGGAAAACTCTATGCCTGCCAGTCCGGTGCCAGCCGAATCGTCCGTTTTGACAAGGATGGAAAAGCGGAAACCGTGCTGGAGGATGTCAGCTCCAATGATATCGTGATGTTGCCAGATGGGGGCTACTTCAGCGATCCGCAAAACAACCAGGTCTGGCATTTCACGCTCGATGGCACGAAGAGGGTCGTGGCCGACGACATCGATTTCCCCAATGGCCTGCATACTTCTCTCGACCACGCCTTCCTGCTCGTCAACGATTCACGCGGTCGTTTCAATTTCTCTTTCCAGGTGCAACCTGACGGAAGCCTTGTTAATCGCCAGCTTTACGGTCATTTTCATCGTGGCGATCGGGACAAGGACTGCTGGGCGGATGGTCTGACGATCGATAACCAGGGCCGCACCTATGTCGCCACGCGCATCGGCTTGCAGGTCCTGGACCAGCTGGGACGGGTGCATCTGATTATCAACAAGCCCCAGGCAGCCAAGCTCTCCAATATTGTCTTTGGCGGCCCAGCGCTCGACACGCTCTATGCCACATCCACCGACAAGGTCTACCGGAGAAAGATCATGGCAAAGGGCGTGGTACCCTGGAAAGGGGCGGTCAAGCCACCCCGGCCAGGACTCTAAATACTCGCTGCTTACCGCGAACTGTTAACCAGCCGCGAGATCGTCTTGCCCAGTTCAACCACGCTGCTGCGGGCCTCGTCGATGGGAAGACCTGGCTTCATACCCGGCCGCTTGTGTCCCACGTGGCTAAGCCAGGCGGCATGCATCACTGCTCGCCTCGCCTCGAGACTGGCAAACAGTTCCCCTCCAACCGCAGGATCCCAGACCAGGCCCAGCCCCTCGACCACACCGCGGGCAATCACCTGGTGTCCTTCCACGTTGACATGAACACCATCCGGGGACATCACGAAATCAGGATTGGTCTCGCGCTTCTTTGCGGTATAGGTAACCACCGGCGTGTAGACATCCAGCACCAGGTCGGCCAGCCGCCGCTCCCTGGCAAGCCAGTCCGCATATTTCCGGATCACCTCGTCATAGCCCTCGTAGATTGCAAACCAGGCGTACTTTTCCTCCCCCGCCGGCAACAGCTTGCCAGCTTTTTTCAGCGGCAGCGGATCAAAAGCAGGAGGAGTAAGCAGGATCAGGCGGGCACCTGATTTCCTGATCACCTGGGAGAGTTGTCGCATCCCCTGCTGGTATTTCACGAAACGTTCCTTGCTAAAGGGATAGTAGATCCCATCGTTCATTCCGTAGCAGGCAACCACGACATCCGGCATGGTCTTTTCCAGCGCACGAGCCAGTCGTTCATGCACGTTCGGCCTGGGAAACGGGTGATCCGGCTCCGAGAGCCCCGTGCAGCCCTCGCTCGGCAGGCCGAGGTTGATCACTTCCACCGGATCTCCCTTGACCTGCAATCGCAGGTGAGCTTCCACGTAACTGACAAAATGTCCCGCCGCGGTGATAGAGTCTCCCAGGAAGAGAACCCGGTCACCTGGCCGGATGATCGGCTTTTCCGCCAGCGCGGTTCCGCCGGCAATCACGAGCAGGGCCAGGACGAGAATCCGGCTGGCAGGCTGGTATCGAATATTCATAACCTCTCTCCTTTAACGCCTTTCCCTTACTTGGAAGCAGGCAACTGGTATCCATCGGTATTCAAGCGAATTCGGTAAAGGCTCTGGCCGGCCGTGATGTAGAGCAGGTTCGAGTCATCACCCCTTCCGAAGCCGACGTTGGTTGGCACCTCGGTTACCAGGTAAGCAAGTTCTTTTCCCTTTGGCGAGTAGAAGCAGATACCAGGCCGGCTCTCCGCCCGAACCGCCACGACCAGGTTGCCATCGGCGTCGCAGACCAGACCATCGGGACCATCCTCGGGAGAATAATCGACCAGCGTCTCCCGGAAGGTCGCGGTGCCGTCCTCATGGAGGTCATATGCCATCAGGGCCATGTTCCCCTTGCGAAGCGATTCCGCCACGGCAACCGGCCCTTCCGCTTCTTCATCGATCGCCAGCCGTTCAATCGCCGTTGCACCGTTGTCATTGCTGACCACGTAAAGGCTCTTCTGGTCCGGGGAGACGCATACACCATTTGGCTTGCCGGCATCCGAGATGATCCGGTGGATCGTCCCATCCTGGTCCAAACGATAAACCCCCATCACGGCCTGGTCGATCGCCTCGTGGCCCAGGTAACGCGGATCGCTAAAGTAGATCCGCCCCTTTTCATCTATCGTGACATCATTGGGAGAGTTCAGGCGTCTTCCCTCGTAGCTATGGGCAATGATGTAACTCATGCCTGTCTTCATGTCCGTGCGTATCACCCGGCGACCACCATGATCGGCCCCCTCGCAAATCAGCATGTCCCCCGCCGCATCGAACTTGATCCCGTTGGACATTCCACTGGGAGAACGAAAAATCGACGTCTCGCTGTTGGCCGGATTAAATTTCCAGATATGGCCGGCATGAATGGCACCGGTCTCAAGCACTGCCTGGTGGGAAAAGGTGATATCGCTGAAGTAGACCATGCCATCCGGGGCAACCGCCACACCCTCGGTCAACGTGATTCCCTCGAAGAGTTTTTCCAGTTTCGCATCCTTGGGAACAATCGGCCCGGCAGCATCCAGGCTGCTCACAAGTGCCACGACAAAAAACAGGAAAAGGGGAAGTTGGCGTTTCATGGATCACTCCTTGGTTGGTCGGTCATTACATGGACGATGACCTCCAAGGTAGCGAAAATATCGCGCGCCTGCACGATCGCGAGAAAAGAAGCACTCCCGCCTAGCTGATGATCCTGTCGATCACCGTCCCCCCGATATCGGTTAACCGCCGGAGACGACCGGCATGGAGGTAACGAAGCCGTTCGTCTTCCAGCCCCATCAGGTCCAGGATCGTGGCGTGGACATCCCGGATCGGGATGGGATCGCCGGTAGCACGAAGACCAAACTCGTCCGTCTCACCGGCCGTCGCACCCCCCTTCACGTTTCCGCCGGCCATCCACATTACCAGGCCATAGGAATTATGGTCCCGGCCCGGCTTGTCCGTCATGCCCCCGTTCTTGAAAGGGGTGCGGCCCATTTCCGAGGCCCAGACAACAAGCGTCTCCTCGAGCAGGCCCCGGCGTTTGAGGTCCGCAAGCAGCCCCGCCACGGGCCGGTCCACCTCGCGTGAATGGCGAGCCATCCCGCCCGCCACGTCACCATGATCATCCCAGCTGTGCTTTCCAATTTGCACGCCATGGACCAGCAGCGTGTAACGCACCCCGCTTTCCACCAGCCGGCGGGCAAGCAGNCACTGGCGGCCNAATCCCGCCGTCACNGGATCGTTCATGCCATAGAGTTCCTGNACCTCGCTTGTCTCCTGCGAGATNTCCACCACNTCNGGTGCTTCGGTCTGCATTCGAAAGGCAAGCTCGTAGGAACTGATGCGGGCTTCCAACTCCGTGTCGCCAGCTCGTCCCTGGCGGTGCTGCTCGTTAAGCCAGCCAAGCAGGTCCAGTTCTTTTCGCTGCTGTTTTCGACTGAGCCCTCCGGGCCGGGCCAGGTTCAGGATCGGCGTCCCACTGCCACGTAGCAATGTCCCCTGGTAGGCAGCAGGCAGGTAGCCGTTTGCCCAGACTGCTGCACCGTTGACTGGGGCACCGCGTGGATCCTGGATCACCGCGTAGGCTGGCATGTCCTGGTTCTCGGTCCCCAGGCCATAACTGACCCAGGATCCAACCGAAGGATGCCCGGGAAACTGGCTGCCAGTCGTGACCGACAGCGTCGAGGGGCCATGATTCTGGTTATCTGTCTTGATGCCATGGATAAACGCCAGGTCATCTACCTGCCCGGCCAGGTGGGGATAGAGTTCCGAGACATACCGCCCCGACTCGCCATGCTGCTTGAAATCAAAGGAACTTCCCACGCAGACATGGGGAAAGGAGAGCCGACCCTGCAGTTCTCCCGCGACATTCGGAAGCCGAGGTAGTGGTTTGCCGTGCAGTTTTTTGAGTTCCGGTTTGTATTCAAAGGAGTCGACCTGGCTGACACCACCCTGCATAAAAAGAAAGATGCAGTGCTTGGCCTTCCGCGCCTTGTGCGGCATCTGCTCGGCAAGCGGGTTAGAGGAGCGTGGCTTTGCTGCTACCAGCTGGTCAGCCATCATCGCACCAAGTGCCAACGAACCGATGCCATTATAGGCGTGAGAGAGAAAGGCCCGGCGTGATCCGGCACCCTGGCGGCTGTTATATGCGGGCCTGCTCATCTCGCTGTCCTAGTCGATATAGATAAATTCACTCGTGTTGTAGAGGATCCGGCAGATGCCGCGGAGGCCATCAAGGCGATCCTCGTGACTCTCGACATACTCGATTAGCTTCTGCTGTTCATCATCGGTGGCCGGTCGAGCAAGGGCAAGTTCAAAAGCACGCTGTACCTGGTCGACCGTTTCCGGGCCGGCCTCCCGCACGACTCGCTCGGCAAAGTGAAGCGTTTCCTCGTTCACAAACTCCCCGTTGTACATCGCCAGTGCCTGCAGTGGGGTTACCGAGCTCGCCCGCCGCGGCCGTGACTCGTCACAGACCAGTGCATCGAAAGTCTGCATCAGGGGCATCATCAGTGTCCGCTGCTGGTAAATATAGATACTCCGCTTTCGACCCTCCGGACCCGGCTGGGTATCCCACTTGCTGTCGCTGTACTTCACCCGGTCAGCGATATCACCAGGGAGCGGAGGGAAGATCGGCAAACCGTAGTGCTCGGGATTAAGCCTGCCACTGACCGCCAGCACGCTGTCCCGAATCGCCTCACCCTGCAAGCGACGGCGGTTAAAACGCCACAGCAAACGATTGTCCGGGTCGACCTCAACAGCGGTTTCATTCTCCAGGTTGGACCGCTGCCGGTAGGTTGCCGAGAGGCAGATCAAACGGTGCATGGCCTTTACCTTCCATCCTTGCTTGATAAACTCCAGCGCCAGCCAGTCCAGGAGCTGCGGGTGCGACGGTTCATCGCCGAGCATGCCGAAATCACTGGGAGTGACAACGATCCCCTGGCCAAAATGCCAGTGCCAGAGCCGGTTGACCATGACTCGTGCGGTAAGCGGGTTTTCGGGGCTGGCAATCCACTCTGCCAGTGCCATTCGGCGACTCCGCATCGGCCAGCGTTTGAACGGATCCAGCCGGATCGGTGCCGGGTCCTGGTTGCCGGTTATCGCGCTGGGAAATCCCGGCAGGACCACCTCGCCCGGATTGTCCCATTCGCCGCGGATCATCACCCTCGAGGTGGGGACACCTGGCTCGTAGGGCGGGCCATAGGAATGCCGAAGTGACATGGCGACCGGTTCAAGTCGCTTGAGATGCTGGGGCAGGAATTTCTCGCGACTGGAAAGGTAACGGTAACGCCGGCGTTCCTCGGCGCTGATTGCCGGGTCCCCTGGATTATTGAGCGCGGCATCCAGGACGCCCCCCTTTCCACCACTGTAAATGAACGTGCTGATGAAGTTCCCCTCGCCGCCGACTTCAAAGGCATAGCCCTCCCCCTTGTGGCTGGCGGTATAGACCGCCACCAGGGAGCCCTGCTGGTCGTCAAGAAATGCCGCCCCCTCAACAGAGCCAATCAGGAAATCACTGTCGAATCGAATCGCCGGTGCCTTCTTTTCCCCCAGCACATCCATCATCGGCTGTAATTCCTCGTCGCCCTGCTCCAGCCGAATTCCTGCTGCCCTGTCGATCCAGGAATCGATCTTCTGGCCCGGCCCGGGATTCGCGGTTGCCGGATCCGCATCCAGATCTGCCGCATCGATCCAGAACCGCAGGCCCTTCTGCGGGGGCACTGCCGGAGCGTTGTCCGTTTCTGCCTGGTACTTGTTCTGAACGTAGGCGGCTACCGCCTCTCTTTCCTGTTCATCAAGCGGATGGTCATAAAGAAGAATTTCGCCAAAGTGGCCCTGGTGGCCGAACTTCTTGGGAATCCCCGACCCCTCGTTGTACTGACCAAGGCTGATATGTTTCGCGGTGGCAAGGTCGCCGTACCAGTCACCCTCGTCCGGCTCGGCAAGACTCCCGGTACTCCCTGGCCCAGCCCCGTCGGTGAGAAACTGCCACTTCCTCGAGTCCGAGTTGACGATTGTCCAGTGCAGCCGGCTGTCATTGACCTTGCGTCGCTCAAAAGTGTGGTTGTTCCCGAAAGGAGAACCCATTGCCTGGACTCCGAAACCGGACTGACCCTCGAGCCGCTGCTCAAGCTGCTGCTTCAGTTCTTCCAACTCCTTGCCGGCATCGGCCGACTCCGCCTGGAGTCCGGCCCGCTTTTTCACGGCCCAGTCTTTTTCTCCCTCGCGGTAAAAATTGGCTTTGAGTGACCCACCGATCTGAAATGCATCACCTGGCTCGGGACGGGGAATCTGAACCGTGGCAAAAAACGCCTTCATGCGGTAAAAATCCCGAGTCGGAATGTCGTCGTACTTGTGGTCATGGCACTTGGCACAGCCCACCGTCATCCCCAGGAAGACGGATCCGACGGTTGAGGTCATCTCGCTGAGAAGCTGATGACGCGATTCGTCCCCGCGTGGCTCGGTAAAAGGTGCCAGCCGCAGGAAGGTCATCGCCACGACCTTTTCCGCATCCACCCCGGGAAGATCCCCCGCACCAAGGATCTTGGAAAACTCGTCCCCGGCAATCTGTTCCCTGATGAACAGGTCGTACGGCTTGTCCTTGTTCAGCGAATCAATTACGTAGTCGCGATATCGCCAGGCATGGGGCAGGTCCGGATCTCCCTCGTAACCCGCCGTGTCGGCATAGCGGGCCAGGTCCAGCCAGAACCTCGCCCATCGCTCCCCGTAACGAGAATCCTCGAGCAACCGGTCGACCAGTTTCTCGTAAGCCTCCGGATCCTCGTCATCAATAAACGACTTTACTTCCGCGGGCGTGGGGGGCAGTCCAACCAGGTCGATGGAGAGCCGCCGGATGAGCGTTCGACGACTGGATTCCGGGGCCATTTCAAGACCCTTCTCCTGGAGTCCAGCAAGCACGAACGCATCGATCGGGTTGCGAACGCGATCGGCATGCTTCACCTCGGGAGGCTCGACCGCCCTGGGAGCGGTAAATGCCCAGGGCCGATTATCCTCTTCTTCAGCGGTGGCCGGGCGTGCCACCGTTAAGGTGGCAAGCAGTATGATCACGACAAGTTCAATCCGTCTGTTCATGAGAAATACCGCGTGGTGTTGGGGCACAATTCATGATAGCAGAAACTGCCGGCTCCCCGCTGCAATTCACTCCTGCCCGATGCCCGATGGAATCGGCATGGCGGCACCGGTTTTTTTNAGCCAGCGGCCAAGCTGGCGATCGAGCGAATGGGCCAGGTCAGGCTGCACCGCTGCCAGGTCCTCTTTCTCTGACAGGTCCTCGGCCAGGTTGTACAGTTCCACGCTCTGGTCATCATAATTACGTATTAACTTGTACCCTCCCCGGCGAATCGCCGCCCCCAGCCGGTTATCCCCNTGCCAGGCATAATTGGGGTAGTGAAAGTAAATCGCATCGCGGCGGAGATGGTCCTGGCCCTGGAACAGACCTACCAGGCTTGTCCCATCACTCGCTATCCGCTGCCAACCTGGTACCCCCGCAACCTCCAGCAGCGTGGGGGAAAAATCCATGCTAATCACCGGCTCGGCCGACTCCCGACCCGGCTCGATCACTCCCGGCCAGCGGACCATCAGCGGTACCCGGATCCCCCCCTCGTAAAGATATCCCTTGCCGGCACGGAGCGGCCTGTTATCCGCCACCCCGCTAAAACCCCCGTTGTCGGACGTGAAGACCACCAGCGTGTTATCACGNAGCTTGAGCTCATCCAGCTTGGCCAGCAGGCGACCAAAGCTCCTGTCCATCGCCTCGATCATGGCCCCGTAACGGGTATCGTTCANACCCGGCCCGGTCCTCGACTTGTACTTCTCCAGAAGCGGCACGGGTGCTTCCATCGGCCAGTGCACCGTGTAGTTCCAGAGCATCAGGAGAAACGGGTGATCGTGGTTGTCCTCGAGGAAAGTGATCGCTTCATCTGCCATCCGGTCGGGNAGGTATTCTCCTTCCCTCCGACTGGGAAGGTTATGGATCCGNTAGGGGTCAAAAAACGTTGGAGGCCCGCCCAGCGTGCAGCCCCCGATGTTGACATCAAAACCCTGGTTTTCCGGATAGTAGACAGGGTCACCGGCGCCGCCCGCCTTNCCGCGGCCTGCCAGGTGCCACTTGCCGAAGAACCCGGTACGGTAACCTGCGGCCTTNAGTCGCTCGGCGATCGTGAGATGCTCGGCAGGAAGCCAGTTGAGCATCGCNGCTGGCTGCAGGAGAGCATTTTCCGGCGTGAAATCCGCCCGGTCAGGAATGTGATTGGTAATCTGAAGCCGAGCAGGTGCCAGACCCGTGATCACCGCCGCCCGCGTGGGAGAACAGACCGGGGCCGCGGCATAGGCATCGGTGAATCTCAATCCCTCGCGCGCGAAGCGGTCGATGTGCGGCGTCTCCACCAGCGGGTTACCCTGGCAGGCCAGGTCCATCCAGCCCAGGTCGTCGATCATCACGAAGACGATATTTACCGGGGACTGGGCCTTTTCTGCCAGAACCTGGCTGGANACTCCCANCANCAGGAAACCAGCCAGCAGGAATACCTTGAGACGGCAGGCCGCCAGGGAACAGGACAACACGGAAACACCTCTCTTCAGNTGAAAATCAGCCACTTTCTCCGAAAGGATTATTTTACCTTCCNGGGAGAAATNCCGAACCCNTTTGCGCCGGCTTCGTAGAACAAGCNGAACTCTCATGACGTGGACGCCTGCCGGCAATGGAATATGTGGCAGGCGTTTTTTTATGCACTACANAAACCAGTTNCAGAAGACAAACAGGCCAATACCGGCCAATACCAGCAGGCCGCCGATCACCCGGCCCAGCAGGATTCCCTTTTTCATCCCCATCATCTGCACGGTCTGGGGAGTCACGAAGGGGTACTTGATAATCGCGGCTCCCATGCCAACACCCATCACCAGGTAACCCAGCGCCCCGTTGTCGATACTTTCCCGCCAAACGGCCAACACGCCGCCGATCGCGGGAAGGAGCAGGAGCCCGGNAAAAAAGTGCCAGACGTGGGACTCNGCGTACTTGCCGAAAGTGACCAGCCGATCCTCACATTCCTGGCAGCAGATNGTGATCTGTTCGGTACTGGACTTGAAGGTGACTTCCTTGACCTGCATCTCGCTGGAAGAAGCGTGGCACCAGTCACATTTTTTTGCCATCGCGATACTCCCGGCAAGGGGGGGTTCACTTTTCCGGCAATCTCTAGAGCAGTCCCCGGATCGGGCCACCATGGTAGACCTGGTGGGGCCGGTTTTGCTCGTCATACCAGGCCGCCGTGGAGGGAATTCCCAGCAGGTGATAGATGGTGGCGGCCATATTGTCGGGTTTCTGAGGATCCGACGCCGGGTAGGCACCGATCTTGTCGGACGATCCTACCACCGTCCCACCACGGACCCCTCCGCCCGCCATGAAGATGCTCTGCACCGCACCCCAGTGATCGCGGCCCGGTTCTGTGAAACTTTCTGTCAGCGTCGAGAGCTTGGGCGTGCGGCCAAATTCGCCACCGATCACGATCAACGTCTCGTCAAGCATCCCACTCTCTTCCAGGTCGTCAAGAAGTGCACAGAGCGCTCGTTCGGTAGGTGGAAAAAGCTTGTTCTTGAGGCGGTGGAAAGCGTTCCCATGGGTATCCCATGTCTCGTTGTTGCCCAGGTTGACCTGCACCAGGTTGACCCCGGCTTCCACCAGCCGGTAAGCCATCAGCAGCGACCAGCCAAAGCTGTTTGCTCCGTAACGCTCCTGCATTTTTGGACTGGCACTGGTCACATCAAAGGCCCGCCGCACCTTGGGATCCACCAGCATCGAGACCACCCGCTCTCGCTGAGCATCGTATCCCTGCACCGTGGCAGATCGTTCCAGGTCACGTCGCTGCTGGTCAATTGAATCGAGCAGACCCAGCCTCCCACTGAATCGCCCCGCGGTCATGCCATGGGGAAGTTTCAGGTTGGGCGCCTGGTAGACCCGCGCGTCGGGATCCTTTGGTGGCTTCTTGCCCTGGTTTGGGAAGGTGTACTCCGGATAGGCTCCCCGCCACATCGGGTCCCCGTAGGGTGATGCCTCGATGAAGAAGGGATCCCGGTTCCGACCCATCAGGCCGCCATAGGCGCCGGGAATGACGCCACCAGACCAGTGCACGAGCCTCTCGGGCAACACGATTGACGGCGGCAGGTTGTTGTTGCGGGCCGGCAAACGGTCTCCCACGATCGAGGAAATCGAGGGCCAGTCGGTAGGCCGTGCCACGCGGTCACCCCGAAAACCGGGAGGCGCCTCGGAGCGGCCGGTGAGCATGAAAAAATGTCCCAGCGTGTGCCCGTTGGTGGGATGTGTCAGCGACCTGACAATCGCCCACTTCTCACTCCGCTTGGCCAGTTCCGGCAGGTGTTCGGAAATCTGGATTCCCGGGGTCGCCGTGGACGCCGGTTTAAAATCGCCCCGCACGTCGTCAGGAGCGTCCGGCTTCAAATCAAAACTCTCGTGCTGGGCCAGGCCACCCGAGAGGAAGATGTAAATACATGACTTGGCAGTTCCCCCACCCGGATACTCGTGCCCAGGTGCCGCCATCGTGCGGAGGGCATCGAGGTGGTTGGTTCCCATGCCGAGCATACCGATAGCGCCCGCCTGCAGGGCAGTTCGCCGCGAGATACTCGGGTGCGTTAAAGGGAGTTTGGTCACGGCATTACCTGCCAAGGAATTCGATTACCGTTTCACTATTCATTATATCGGCTTCGCGACTTTCCACCAACAGAATCCTTCCGCAGGCCATGAGAAGGGGGTTTTCGCCCCACTAGGGCAGTTCGCGAATTCGCAGGTTTCGAAATTCGATCGGCGAACCCTCGGATTCCAGGCAGAGAAAACCACTGCTCGGCTTGCAGTCCTTGCCTCCGGACACCTCCTCGCCGTTGACCCACAAGCGGACTTCCCCATTTATCGCCCGCACGTAGTAATGATTCCACTCCCCTACCCCCTTGGTCAGTTCCTTACGGGGGAAACTCCGGCGCTTGTTCGGTGCGGTAGGAGCAAAGGGTGTCATCGTGGAAGAACCGACCGGGAAAACGTCACCGTGCGAAGTAAACCAGTCCGGTTGCTTGCCATTGTTCTTCACGAATCGTTCGGTGTAACCCAGGTCCAGCACCTGCACCTCAATGCCCCCTGGCGGAAGTTTTCCCTTGGGAAGATCCTTGAGCACCTCCTGCGGGGCCCAGAGAAAGACGCCCGAGTTCCCGGCATACTTCAGATGCCGCCACTCCACTACCAGTTCCAGGTTCTTGTACTCCTTCGCCGTACGAATCACTCCCACCGGCTGGCCGGTGCAGGCGATCATGCCATCCTTGAAGGTCCAGGTATCCTCGTTCCCGTTGACATCGACAAAGTCCTTCTCCTCCATCGCCCGCCAGCCAGATCCCGTGCCATCGATAAAGGCCTTCGGTGTCTTCGCTTTTTCATCCGCCAGCCCGGTCAGCAGGCAACAGCAAAGCAGACAGGGAAGCAGGGCCAACAGGGTGAGTTGTCGTCTTGGGTTGTTCATCGATCTTCTTTCCACAGGGTTTAAGCAATCTGGATCAGCCTCCACCAGTGTAGCGATCTTTCCCCTGCCATTCCTCTATCGGTTAAAATATCAGGCAGGAAACTTACCCTCTCGGACCGTGATAATGAAGTCCCCCGCCTCCCTCCTGCTACTGGCCAGCAGCTGCCTGCTCTCCCTCCTCCCGGTGGCCCCAGGCGCCGAGCCGCTGTCCGACCCGGCAGGCATCGAGTTTTTTGAAAAGAAGATCCGGCCTGCCCTGGTCCTCTACTGTTACGAGTGCCATTCCGCTGCCAGCGTCGAGGTCAAGGGCGAACTCCGGCTCGACAGTCGTCCTGCCATGCTCAGCGGTGGAGAATCGGGCCCTGCCATGATCCCGGGCAAACCCAAACAGAGCCTGCTGATCCTGGCACTCAAACACGAGTCACTTGAAATGCCCCCCGGGAAAAAACTCCCCGAGAGAATCGTCCAGGATTTCCATGAATGGATCCAGCGTGGCGCCCCGGACCCCAGGAATGCGCCAGCGGAACCTGGAGAGATCGCCAGGCAGCTTCAGCAGGCTACGTTTGCCGAAAGGCTCAAATGGTGGAGCCTGCAACCGGTCCTGGAGGGAAATATCCCGAGGCTGCGACGCCACGGCTCCAGCCACCCAGTCGACCGTTTCATCCAGTCACGGCTCCGCCAGCAGGGACTTCCCCAGGCGCCCCGGGCCGACCAACTCACGCTTCTTCGCCGACTCTCGTTTACTCTCACCGGCCTGCCACCCAGCCAGGAGCAAGTTCAGGCTTTCCTGGAAGATCGTTCCCNCGATGCCTGGGAGAATGCCGTTGAACGGCTNCTGGCATCCGACCACTTCGGTGAANACTGGGCCCGTCACTGGATGGANGTNGTCCGCTACACGGACACTTACGGTTACGAGTGGGACGTCGCTGCCCGGGGGGCCTGGCGTTACCGGGATTACCTGGTACGGGCTTTCAATAAAGACATTCCTTATGACCAGCTTGTCCGCGAACAGATTGCCGGCGACCTGCTCGCCGAACCCCGGCTGAACCACGAGCTCGGTATCAATGAATCCTTGATCGGTCCGATGTTCTACCAGCTCGGCGAAAAACGCCACGGGGACAGCTCCGAATTCAATGGCGTCCACCAGGAGATGCTTGACAACAAGATCGATGCCTTCTCCAAGGCACTGCTGGCAACCACGATTTCCTGTGCCCGCTGCCATGACCACAAGCGGGACCCGATCACCCAGCAGGAATACTATGCCCTGGCCGGTGCCATTCTGAGTTCGCGATGGATCACCAACACGGTCGACCTGCCAGAACGCAACCGCGATGT
The DNA here is from genome assembly GCA_002708345.1 of Planctomycetaceae bacterium. The sequence continues at coordinate 15,305 of PANG01000089.1, forward strand.
GACTGTCGAATTACAGAAACTAAAAATACAACTGCGGCAGAAACTGGCAGATCAATGGCTGGCAGAGACAGGAAGCCTTCGTCTTGACCAACTCTCCGCCCTGCCTGCTGACGAAAAGGCCCCGCTGGAAGATCCCCGGCATGCCTGGCAGAAGCTCCTGGCCGCGGGGAATTCCGCCGAGCAACTGGCAATAACCTGGAAAGCCCTGGCGGAAACCTACCGGAACGAATCGCTTGAGCGGGTGACGAAAAATAGTGAGAACTTCACACTGGTTGCCGATCTTCGTGAGCGGATCCCCGGAAACTGGGCCGTGGATGGGAGTGGTACCCGCCGCCGCGTTCCCTGTGGAGATTTCCGAGTCAGCCTCTCCGGGGAGAAGGCCATCGAGCCACTCACCCTTGGAGGCGTGCTCACCGCATCGGTCTCCTCCAGGCTCAATGGGGCACTGCGCAGCCCTTACCTGAGCACGATCGAGGATCCCTTCCTCAGTATCCAGGTGGCCGGGGGCGACTTCGCTGCCCACCGAACAGTGATCGACAATGCCTTTTTGACCGAGAAGCAGGTCTACCTGGTTTCCCCGGTGGCACGCTGGCAGCAGTTCTCGACGTTCCCCACCATGCGCGAGCGGCATATTTTTCTGGAGTACGTCACCAAGACCAGCAATCCCAATTTCCCTCCCCGGGTGGGACTGGGAGGCGCAACAACTGCCGAACAGGAGGCAGATCCGCGCAGCTGGTTCTGCATTTCACGAATCCTATCGCACAAGCAGGCGGGTTCACCGGCCGATGAATTAAGCCGTTTCAACGACCTGCTTTCGGGAGATTCACCCACCTCCCTGGAAGAGGTACGGGATCGTTTTCGCAGCTGGTTCAGTTCTGCCATTGACCGCTGGAAACAGGACACGACACGGGACGAGGACATCACGATCATCAACTGGCTACTGGAGCAGAAGTGGCTCAGCAACCAGCGGAACCTGGCGGGAATCGCGGATATTCTTTCTGCCTACCAGGAGGCCGAGAAGACGATCCTCGTACCGCACACGGTCAACGGCCTGGCCGACCTGGATCCTGGTTTCGATTACCGGCTTAACGTCCGTGGCGATTACAACCAGCTTGGCGACCCGGTATCCCGGGGGGCACCCCGGGCACTCACTCCAGGCGGCGACAGTAAATTCAAGGAGACCGGTAGCGGCCGACTGCAACTGGCCCACATCCTGGCCAACCCGGACCATCCGCTGACGGCACGGGTTTATGTCAACCGGACCTGGCACTGGCTTTTCGGTACCGGCATCGTCTCCACGCCCAGTGACTTTGGCCAGCTCGGACAGCAACCCTCGCACCCGGAACTGCTCGACTGGCTGACCCATCGTTTTGTCCAGGAAGGTTGGTCCACCAAGGAGTTGGTCCGACTGATCCTCAACAGCCAGACATGGCAGCAATCGGGCCAGGTCTCCGAAGAAGGGCTTACTGTGGACCCGGAAAACCGGCTCCTGCATCACTACCCGCTACGGCGATTGGAAGCCGAGTCGATTCGCGACGCCATCCTGGCTGTTTCGGGCAGGCTGGATCCATCCCTTTATGGCCCGACCACGAACCCACCGCGGGCCAACGAGGATGGCCAGAAGCGGCTTTTCTCCGGCCCGCTGGATGGAAACGGTCG
>PANG01000090.1 GCA_002708345.1 Planctomycetaceae bacterium
GCTCTTCGACAATAACGGAGGTCCACGCTAGAATTGTTGACAAACCTATCGGACGATCCGGGGTCAGGCAAGCTGCTGGCATCGAGATGAAGTGGTCGTGGATGATAGAAAAAAGTTCTTTGGATGGAATGAGAATAATGAGAAAGAGACAACCGCTGGCATGGATCGGCATTATTGTCCTGGCTGCTTGCTGTTTTCATTCTGCGGATGCGGAAAACTGGGCGCAGTTTCGAGGAGCGACCGGCGACGGCGTCTCGCTGGAAAAGAACCTTCCCGTTGACTGGAGTGACGAGAAAGGGATCGCCTGGTCAACCGATTTGCCTGGCCGTGCTAATTCCAGTCCGGTAGTGACCGACAGCAGGATTGATGTCACGTCGCAGGCGGAGGACGGCAGCCTCTGGGTTATCTCGCTGGAGAGGGCGAGTGGAAAAATTATTCGCTCGATCAAGGTTGGCAGCGGGGTGCTGGAGGCCAAGGGGCCAGCAAACCTCTATGCCCACCGTCACAATGCAGCCACCCCCACGCCGGTTGCCGACGAGACCCATACCTGGGCATTTTTTGGCAGCGGGCTACTGGCCTGTGTCGATGCCAGTAGCGGCGAGGTCGTCTGGAAACGGGATATGGTCAGTGAGCATGGGGCCTATGATATCACCTTTGGCATGGGCTCTTCCCCACGGCTTTGGGGAGACTTGCTTTATGTCTCCTGCATGACAAAGGGGTCCTCTTACGTGGTGGCGTTTGACAAACTCACTGGGAAGCAGGCCTGGAAGACGGACCGCCAGTTGGCTGCCAGCGATGATGGCCCGGATGCTTATTCCTCTCCCACCATCGCCAGAATGGGGAAACGGGTGGAGTTGCTAGTGGCGGGGTCGGATCATGTCAATGCCTATGATTTGAACAGTGGCAAGCAGAACTGGATCAGTAGTGGCCTTTTGATCGACAGTCCCTATGGGCGGGTCATCGCCTCGCCGGTTGCCCACCAGGGAATCGTGGTGGCCACATCGGCCAACCCGGGCGGCGGCGGCCTGGGCCGGGTGATCGCGGTTCGAGGTGGTGGTACTGGCGATGTGAGCGAGTCGCACCGAGCCTGGAGCCTGGAGAAGACGAGCCCGGATTCCTCCAGCCCGGTCTGCCTGGATGGACTTGTTTACATGACGACCGACAACGGTGTGGCCTCCTGCCTCGACCTGAAGACCGGCAAGGTGCACTGGGTTAAACGACTCAGCACGGGGCCCTACCATGCATCGCTGGTGGCCGGGGATGGCAAAGTCTATTTCCTTGGTATTGAAGGAAACAGTACGGTGGTCGCCGCCGGTAGCGAGGGAAAAGTGTTGGCGACCAACAAGCTGAGTGGGACGTTTTATGCCACGCCGGCGATTAGCGGTGGGATGATCTATCTTAGAGCCTACGATCGACTGGTTGCCATCAAGGGTGAGTGATAACTGCTGGAGAAGGATACCGGGATAATGACCGACTCTTGTTTCCGCCAGATGACAGACTTCCTCCGTGGCCTGGGAACCGATGATATCGGGCATACTGGGAGCAAGGGATTTCTGGCCCACCTGGTCAGTGTTTTCCATGATCTTGACCGCTGGGGGGGCGACCAGGACCTCTGCCGGGCCGGGATGTTTCATTCGATCTATGGAACTGAAAAGTTTCGCCTTTTCTGCCTGCCGGTCGATCGACGTAAAGAAATCGTTGACTTGATTGGCGAGAGGGCAGAATGGCTTGCCTTCCTCAACTGTTTCATGGAGAGACCGCCCTGGGACGCGATCTTTATTGAGGAAAGTGAAGTCAGAGAAGTCTGGAACCGAGAGACTGGTGAGTGTTACCCGCTCTCTGAAGAGGATTTCAAGGCCCTTGCCACCCTGCAGGTTTGTGACTGGCTTGAACAGGTGCCCCGCGGACTGGAGTGGGATTACCGCCGTGAAGGCTACCGGGCGATGGCGGTTCACCTGGGGGGAATCGCCCTGAAAGAATATGATCGCGTGTTTAACCTTGAGGAGGCAGGCGAGCCTCGGTCACGGTGATCTTAACTGCCCGTGACCGTGACCTGGAGCACCGTCTCGGTGACGACGATTACACTTGGATCGGACTCGAGTAGTCCCTGGCCGCGGATCGTCACGGGAAAACGGCTGCCCGGTTTGCATTCGGCAGCAATCTCCAGCGGCAGGCGGATGATCCTCTGGCCGGCAGCGACGGCGATCTCTTTCATCGAAACAGTGGCAGGGTGACCCGGTGGCAAGCTGACCGTCATGCTGCCTGGGAAATTGGACGTCCGGTTTAATTCCACCTCACACCATGTTGTTTTACCTGGCCTTGCAACAACAACAGGGGTTCGGGCCTCGAGCTTGACGACCGGAGGGAGAGTCCGCAGCATATTCCGTTTCTCGGAAACCACCAGCACGTGTTGCTCGACTCCATGCTTGTCGACGAAAGACGCCTTTCCCTGGCAGTAGAGCTGTGACTGGGACTGGACGTTGATATGCATTGTCTCTGGCAGGTAAATCGGAAGCCGGGTTTCACTGGATTCGGTGGGGATTTCCACCTCGATCATTTCGATGCCATCCAGGTCACGATTCTGGCGATCGCTGACCTGCAGGGTGATCGGCGCACTGAATCCATCGAGGCGTTCGACCTCCATGCGGTAGGGGAAGATGGAACCCCGGTGGGCATATAGATAGGCCTCATTGCAGAACAGTCGAAAGACCGGCACGTGGGTAACGGTCAGTCCCAGTTGCTCATGATCGGGGCGGTCAACGGAAATGCCGGAGCCATCCCGCCCGGCGTGAAGCAGGTGGCCAACTCGCTCGATCACCCTGTCTCCAACCATGCAGCGGCCTTTTACCTGGACCCGGTAAAACCGGCTGGCTGCTTCGGCAGGTACTGTCAGTTTGACAGTCGTCTTTGACTGGTCCGCGGCAATCGTTGTCTGTTCGCTCTTTGAACCTTCCGGCAGTCCCTCGAGTGTCAGTTCGATCGGTGCGGTATTGCCGCCGGTGCGCTGGGCAATCACTTCCAGGGTGAGTTCTTTTCCCTGGCAGACATTAAAGAAATCCTGGCTGATGTCGAGGCGATAATCTGGTTTGCCAGCAGTCGCCGACAGGCAATAGCCAAATTCATCTCCCCCGGCAGATCCCAGCCGAAGGTCGCGGAGCTGGATGCGATATGGCATGGCGGCTTCCTGGGCCGGTATGAAAAACCGGATCGCCCGCTGCTCCGTACCACTTGGAGTGGAGATGAATGTCCGGCCTCCCTTTTTATCGAAGATCTCCATGATCAGAATGGCCCGGCTGATTTTTCGGTTGGCCTCCAGTACCACTTCGGCCCCCTGTCCGGCGTCCAGGTCAAGCTGGAACCAGTCCTGGTCACGGGCATGGGAAATCTGCCCATCAACAGAAGATCCCAGCGGCAGAAGCATGGCCATCTCGGCGGTGTCATTATCTGGGCTCTCAGGCAGGTGTTGCTGATCGTCAACAGGTATTTTTAGACTGTTGACCAGTTCCGGGTGTGTGATCTCCAGCATGCTGGCATCTGGAGCCACGCTCATCACCTGCTCAATTGTTCCGAGTGTCCCGTCCCCGGTGAGGTACATTAGCGTGAAGGACTGTTGGCGCCCGCGGCGGGCAACGAGTGGATGGCAATAACGGGCAAATTTCCCCACCGCCAGGTTGATGCGGTAAACGTGTGCCGGGTCACCATGGAATGAAACATTCTTGATCTGCAGGTAATAGGTGCCTGTCCGGGGAGCGCGAAAGGCAATCACCGGGTCGTTGCCAAGGTGATCACGTTGAATAGTCAGTGGACGACCATCGGCGTCGAGAATGGAGATCACCGGTTCAAGGCGGGATCCGATCCGCCGGGCCATCACCTCGCAGGAGAGCAATTCGCCAGCGGTCAGCGAAAGGCGATAAAAATCGATATCTCTTTCACCACAGATCTGTCCGTTGACGGTGACCGGGAGGACCAGCTCTTCCGCGGTCTCCAGAGTGGAATTCGATTCTGATTCGATGAATTCCGGCAGGTCGCCGATCACGAATGGGCGACTGCGAGTACCTCCCTGGGCACAGCTGACCTGCCAGTAGACAACATCGGCGGCATCCTCGCCAATTGTCATTTCAGCTTTCCATTGCCGCGGGTAGCGGATGGGGACTTCCGTCGGCAGGCGGCGAGGGGAGGTTTCGCCGGTGAAGGGAAGTTGCAGCTGGAGTCGGCTTCGATGATTCACTCCCCTGCCAAGACAAAAGAACTCGGTGCCCGGGGGAATGCACTCCGCCCCCACCCCGAGTTGCACGGTGCTGCCTCGCCGCGCTCCAGCTGGAAAAATATGCGTGCTGTCAGGTGCCTTGGAAGGAACTGGTTGTGCCCAGGCAATGGTTGCTGGAAGCACTGCGAGTGCTAGGGCGGAGGCGATGATGCGACTGCGAAAGGACATGGTATTTCTGCCAGGCATGATCAATCAGCTGAAGATTTCGCGCACTGGATGACCGTCATCAACCAGCGGGATGGGTCGTCCCAAGGGGGTGTGCAGGACCTTGGTGTAATCGATTCCAAGGCGATCAAGTACCGTGGCGCACATGTCCTGCGGCGTGATCGGACGCTCGGCAACCTCCCCTGCCTGCTTGTCAGTTGCCCCCACAACGATGCCGCCCTTCACTCCTCCGCCCGCCATGGCGATGGAGAATGCGTTTGGCCAGTGATCTCGACCAGCCAGGTCATTGATCTTGGGGGTGCGGCCAAATTCGGTTGTGATGACCACCAGCGTGTTGTCCAGCATGCCCCGGTCCTCAAGGTCATTAAGCAGGGCCGGGATGGCCTGATCGAAACTTGGGCAGAGCAGGTCCCGGAGGCTATAGGTATTCTTGCGGTGGGTATCCCAGTGGCCATTTTCAATCGCCACGAAACGGCATCCCGCTTCTACCATTCTCCTGCCAAGCAGACAGCACTGGCCGAGACTGGTCATCCCGTAGGTTTCTCGAACCTTGTCGGGTTCCTGGCCCATATCGAACGCCTCCCGGGCGGCGGTCGATGTCATCATGTTGTAGGCCTTCTGGTAGAAGGTATCGAGCGATCGGACCTGTTTGCCAACTCGCTCGATGTCCTGCTCGAAACGATTGACCTCCTGAAGCGCCAGGCGCCGCAGCAGTCCGCGATCGGTTGCCACTGAGGTTGGCAGGGCAATGTCACGGACGGAAAAGTCGGGAGAGGCAGGATCCGCTTCAATCGTGAACGGTCCATGGGCAGGCCCCAGAAACGAGGGGCCACCACTGTTAAGGAAGTTCGGCACAGAGATGTAAGGGGGGAGTGCGCCCGGTTTGCCAACGCGCGAGACCATCGATCCCAGGCAGGGGTGCTGGTTATTGTTCTGGTTTCCGTTGAAATCCCCCAGGCCGGCTTTCTTGCCTGTCATCATGATGTGGAAGCCACGCCCGTGGTCCGCATCCCCGTGCGTCATGCTGCGGAGAATCGCAAGCTTGTCAGTGACCTTCGAAATTCCGGGAAGAACATCCGAAACCTGGATGCCCGGTACGACCGTGTTGATCGGGTGGAAATCCCCCCGCACCTCGGCTGGCGCGTCAGGTTTCAAATCCCACATGTCCTGGTGGGGCATGCCCCCGAGGATGAAGATGAAGATGCAGTTGACATCCCGTTGTGCCCCTTCGGCTGCCAGGGTGGACTGCATATGCAAGAGTTGCGGAAGTCCAATTCCGGCAAGCCCTCCGACACGCAGGAACTGCCGGCGACTGGCTGTCGTGCATCTGGATGGTTGATGTCGCATGAAGGATTCTCAGGTTCTTGGAAATTGGACAAACGGCCAGGGACAACTACCTGATAAATAGGAAATCATATGAGTTAAGCAATGTCCAGAGGAAATCCTGGGCCGCCAGTTCTTCCGCTTCCTGGGAGAACAGTTTTTCTGCCACTTTCTTTTCCGCGGCCGTGGGAGGTCGGTTTACCGTGGCATAGGCAAGCAGCGAGATGAGCTCGTCGCGTTTGATTCCTGCGTTGACTATTCTTGCAATTCGACCGTTCTTGTGCTGGATCTTTGCTTCGATTTCCGGGGCATTAAGCAGGTGGAGTGCCTGGGTCATGGTAGGGTCTCCGGAACTCCCACACTCACAGGGACTTTTCCGTTCGGAGCGACCGAAGATGTCAAGGAAGTAGCTGGGAAGCTTGTTGTCCCAGAGTTCAATCGCCCGGGTCCCGGAGGGATGGCCTGGAAATTCTTCCGGAACCATCGTGACCTGGGAGATGGCGTCCAGAAGCACTTCCGCCTGGATGCGGCGAACCGGGTAATGGGAGAAGTTCTGGGTGTCATCAAAGTTCGTTGCATTCGCCGTGCTGGACGTCTGGAAGACTCCCGACAGCAAGATGGTACGGGCCAGTGCACGGGTATCGAAGCCATTGTCCACCAGTTCGTTTGCCAGGTAGTCCAGCAGCGGGGGGTTGGAAGCAGGATTCGTGCTCCTCAGATCGTCCTCTGGTTCCACCAGGGCACGTCCGATCAGTTGCTTCCAGATGCGGTTAGCAAGGAGCCTGGCAAAGAAAGGGTTCTCGCCACTGGTAACCCAGTCGGCCAGGTGGCTGCGAGGATCCGCCTGTTCGTCCAGCGGCAGGTCGGGGCCGCCGGGAGGACGGGTGATGACCGGGATTTCCTTGATCGGGATGCTGGTGGGCTTGTGACCGGCATGGAAGATGAACTCGCGAGAGTCTCCCATCGCGGTTCGTTGGAGGCCCGTGAAATAACCGGCCAGCCCATAAAAGTCCTCCTGCCCCCAGATCTCGAAAGGGTGGTGGTGACACTGGGCACAATCCATGCGGATGCCAAGCAGTGCCTGGCTTACCGTGCGAGTGATCTGCTCTGGCGTCCGCAGGCCACGGTAAAAATTGACTGGACCGTGGCTTCCCGAGTTACCGGTGGCGGTCAGGAGTTCATGCACCCACTCGTTCGAAGGACGGTTGATGGCCATCTGGTGCCGGAGCCATCGGTGAAGTTCGTACGCGCCCCGGTTACCAAGCGTTTCCGGGTTGGCCATCAGGATGTCCGACCATCGCTGGGCCCAGTAATCGGCATATTCACTTCGGGCAAGGACCTGGTCTACCAGGTGGGATCGCTTGTCCGGGTTCTTGTCGGACAGGAAAGTGGTGACCTCGTCCACCGTCGGTAAAGTGCCGATCGTGGTGATGAACAGGCGGCGCAGGAAAACGGCATCGTTAATCGGCCCGGAAGGAGTGATCCGGAGTTGTTTCAGACGTGACCAGACAAGCTCGTCAATGGGGTGCGTGGTGCTGTAGTGCCCGGGCCGCGTGATCCGGCTGGCCCCGGCGCGGGGTACAAGCAGGCGGGAGACCGTGATCTGCCCCATGTAGTTGATCGTGATTGCTGCCTCTCCTGGGACCTCACCGGTTTCTGCACGGCCCCCAGGTACGACCTGGGCAATCGAGAGGGAGTTGGTTGTATAGGAGGCGGCATCGGTGACATCGCGTCGGCTATCATCGGAATAGAGTGCTGTGACACGAAATTGTTGACTGGAAAGAGGGCGCAGTTGGCGGCTGCTGGGGGTTACCTCAATGCCAACAAGTTTGCGCGGGGTATCGGTCCCCCAGGGCATCCCCTGCTCGATCCATTTCGTCAGGATTTCCTCGTCAAGACTGCCTGGCGTGACTCGCTGGCCGCCGCCATGGGCGACCAGGCCGGTAGATTTGGCGACCAGAAGGCTGCGACCCGATGCAGCGGGGAAAACCCGGCGTCCCCGGGCCTCCTTGACCAGTGCATCGAAATCGGCCTGGGGATCAAAGCCAAAGACGGAAAGCCGGAATCCATTTTGACCCGATTGCTTGCCATGGCAACCGCCACTGTTGCACCCCAGTTTGGAGAACAATGGCACGATGTCATTGCGGAAATCCAGCGGGGGATACGTTTTGAAATCAATAACCGAAATCGGAATCAGCACGCGCTGGCCCGCATGGCTGACCTTCAGATTCGTGGAGCCATCAGCCACGCCACGGATGACCGTGCCGGTGATCGTGGCAACCGCTGCGTCCTGGAGCACCAGTGATGCCTGATGAGTAACATCCTGTTGCTCTCCACCTGCCGTGATCGCGGTGACCTGGAGCTGTTGCTGGCGATTGCCACCGGTGATTTCCAGGGGAGAAGGTTTTACCACAAGGCGAGTGATCTTCTTGCCCTGGTCGGCACCGAGCGGGGCGGAGAAAACAAGGCCGATGAGGATGGCCAGGGACAGGGAACGACGGAAAAGGTGGGTCATGGGGAGGCCGCCAGGTAACGTGGTGGATCCTGCCATCCGTTCGCAAGCGAACTGCCAGGAGCTGCGATTGTCTGGATTCTATTTTAGACGAGCTTTCCTTTAAATGACAACGCGCATCCGAAAACGGCGTTTTTATGCAGGAATCACTTTGATTGGGCTTGCTTCACGGGCATCGCCAGCAGAAACCGAATTGACCAGGCAGTGGCTAAACTGGGGCGCCGATACCGTGATCTGGTCTTCTGGCTGGTAGGTCCATGAGCGATTTCCGTAACTTAACTTGCTAGTCCCGAAAAAGTGAAAATGAACGTCGCCTGGTTGTCGGTGCAGTGGATACTTGAAATGGTGATCCTCGCAGTTGGCCAGGCTGTGGCACATGAACTGCTCTCCACTCTTGAGTTCACCACTCTCGTAAATCGTCTCGTCGTTCCGCTGTACATGGCAGCTGAGCGTGATCTCCTGGAAATCCGAGTCGAGTACCAGTTCCGGCCCAACCGCGCAGCTGCGTATCTTGGACGGTGCCAGGTAAAGGTAATTGATTTTCTCGGTGGCATGGTCAGACCACTCGTTTCCAAGTGTAAAACCAAGCCGGCGTGGAATACCCTCCTGGTCGATCACGTAGCAGCCAACGATCTCGGGCTCTTCTCCCCCGTCGAGGGCAAAGGCAGGAAGTTCCAGGGACTGCCGGTGGCCACGCAGGTTGGCACCGTTTCCCTTGTAGAACCACTCCGGTGATGTCCCCCGCTCCCCCGCTTCAGGCTTGCCACCGGTGAGTCCCATGGCGAACATGCGAGCGGAATCGGTTGCCGGTGTTTCCGGTGCCGGCGTGGCCTCGTCACTGTGCATCTGGTCTCGCGACTGCATGCTGCCGGTATGTGTTAGGCCCGTCCCGGTAATGTAGATCCTGTGCAAGTTCGGATGATCCAGCGGTGGTAGCAGGTGGCTGCTGCCGCTGGCCGGATCACCCTGCCAGAGAATGTCATACGGTACGGACTCACAGGCGGGATCACTCGATGCCTCGCTTACCAGGGATGCAAGTGAGAGCTGGCGGTCGATCGAGGCCTGGAACAGCTCAAGCGTGGTTCGCCAGCCATGGGCAGAGGTGAGATCTGTCACCTCGTTGTCCTGGAGAGATCCGATCCGGCGATCTCCCGATGAAGAAACGAACTGGATGACTCGAATCATGGTCTTTCCCTCCACGGTGTCATGGCGAGATCACTATAGCAGAGACCCGCGAAGGACTCACCCAGTCTATTATGGCCTGGCAATACCGTATAATGGCCCGCACTCCCTGCGGAAATACCCTTGCAGCACCGGACGCACCCGCTGTTATCATGAGATGTGAAACTGGAGATTACCCGCGATGAAAAAACACCACCTCCCGATCCTGTTGCTCGGCTTGTTGCTGCCTGCTTTCTGTTCTGCAGCCGGGCTGGGTGACAGCCAGGTTACCTGTGAGGGGAGGTATCCCGGCCACCTGCAGGGGGTCGACTGGGATCGGCAGCAATCGATCTACTGGGCCTTTACCAGCGTGCTGGTAAAGACAGACCTGGAAGGGGCGGTTGTCAGGAAAATCGAAGTTCCGGGCCATCATGGTGACCTCTGTTTTCGTCGGGGGCGGATTTACGTGGCGGTCAATTTTGGCAGCTTTAACGACCCGGAAGGGAACGCGAAGAACGAGGTCTTTGTCTACGATGCTGGCAGCCTGGAATTGCTTTCCCGGCATGAGATTCCCCAGGTGAAGCACGGTGCCGGAGGCATGACCTGGCAGAAAGGCCGGTTTATTGTGATTGGTGGCCTGCCCGAGGGGTACGAGGAAAATTACTTTTACGAGTACGATCGTGACTTCAATTTCCTGGGAAGAAAAATCGTTCAGAGTGGCTACAGCCGGCTGGGTATCCAGGCCATCACCTCCAGTGGCAGGGTGCTCTGGTGTGGATGTTACGGGAAGGCGCTTTTGCGGGTGACCGATGATTACCAGATGACCGGGCGATGGGAACTTGACTACGGCTACGGGTTGCTACATCTCGGTGGAAAAAAGTACATGGTTACATTCGGTCTTCACGATGAGGAAACCGGCCATGGAGGGGGGCTTCAGCCGGCAGTAGCGTCCGAAGAGGGGGGACTGGAGCCGACGATGGGTTTTCTGGCACCACCGATGAGAAAGCGGCGGCGATAAGTCGCCCTGGCAACAAGGGAGACGTGGATGGCTTACCTGAAATACGAGAAAGCAGTTCGCCTCGGCCTGGACGAGGGGCGTCTCCAGGAGGCGTATCAACTGCTCGACCAGTGGACCGGTGGCGATGACGCCCCGGTTCCCGGGGGAGCGATCCTGGTAGGACGACATGGGAAGATCGTGGAGCCACATTTTTCCGGCCGGCAGGGGCCCGAGAAGGGTGCCGAGAAGATTCGCCGAGATGGCATGTTCCTGCTGGCCTCGATAACCAAGCCGGTGGCTTACATGGGGGCGCTGATGCTGATGGAGCGTGGTGAGTTGAACCTCACCGACCCGGTGGTTCATTACATCAAGGAGTTTGCTGCCCACCACAAGGAAGCGACGCTCGTGCAGCACCTCTTTACCCATACCTCCGGGATGCCGGACATGCTGGTCAATAATGCCGAACTGCGGCGCAGTCATGCCCCGCTCAAGACTTTTATCCAGGGAGCCATACGGGATACGGTGCCGTTGTTTGAGCCGGGGACTGATCTGAGCTACCAGAGCATGGGGACGCTGGTTGTCGCCGAGCTGGTTCAGCGGCTCAGTGGCCAGACGATTGCCGACTTCCTGGCGAGCGAGATTTTCCAGCCACTGGGCCTGAAGTCGTCCAGCCTCGGTGCCGGGTCATTCCCGCGCGAGCGATTGGTTCGCGTGCAGGTCCCGGATTACCAGGTGGGTTCGGATTTTGGCTGGAATAGCCCTTACTGGCAGGATCTTGGTGTGCCCTGGGGTGGCATGTTCTGTGCCCCGGAGGACCTGGCCGTGATCTGCCAGTGGATGCTCAACCGGGGAGAACTGGATGGGGTACGGCTACTCGGTCCCAGGACGGTTGAAATGGCAACCACCAACCGCCTGGATGACTATCCCCTGCTGGCGGAGGGAACCCGTCGTGCACAACCCTGGGGCCTGGGCTGGAGGATGAACCATCCAGGGAATACTGATAGCTGGGGTGATAGCCTGGGGCGACATGTCTTCGGCCATACCGGGGCGACCGGGACAACGGTCTGGATGGATCGAGAGCGTGACGGCTTTTGCATCCTGCTTACCACTGCCATCCGTTCCCTGGCACCCTGGCGGCTGGTCAAGCTCTCGAATATCGTCGCCTCGGCCTTTCACTAGCGCCCGGAGGCGGTAGTCCAGCGGGCGTCGCCCGGTTCAAAAGCTGGTGGCTGGGGAGAGTTCACGGTGATCACCTTCCAGCTGTCACCATTTTCGCGAAATCGATCCAGCCTGGTTGGCCGATATGCGAATTCCAGTTCGGGGGTCAATACCGGCTTTCCACCCTGCTGGTGGGACGTCATGGCTGCATCGAGGACGCCTGATACCAGTAGCGTTCTTTCCACCGGGTAGGAAGGACGTCCGCTGATGAACATCTGCTGGATCGCATGCGAAAGGGCCTTGAAAAGGCAGCGGTTTCCCCAGGGTCCGTTGTAGAGGGAGGTGGAAAGAGGAGTGGATCTTCCACGCAACCGGCAGGAGAAGTTCCAGCGGTCGGAACTGTCGGCGATGCTTAGGACCGACGCCCGCGTGCCGTCCCGGTATTTCAGAAGGAGTCCATGATTGATCCGGGAAAACATGTCAGGAGTAATTGGCCTGGCAACCGAGGAGGGGTCCTTTCCGGGCCAGGGCTGCCGCTGGAAATGAGCATCCACTTCTGCCTGCATGGCCCGGTTTACCAGTTCTCGAGAAATTCGCCCCGAGTCAATCGCCTGTTGGGTCTGCTCACCACTGAGTACCTCGACCTGCGAGACCCCGGTTTCCCCTCCCTTGCGAGACTCGATCAGTGACTGCAGGAGTTCGAGTCCATGGAAGTCATAGGATTCGAGTCCTCCGCCGTGAATTGAGACCGCCTCCTCGACCACGGCACGGCCAGGAAGCGTGATCATCGGAACCCGCTGCGCCAGCGGAACAGAGCTGCCGGCCATCAATGGCATCTTGTTCTGGCGGGCTACATCGTACATCTGCCGTGCCCAGTCCCAGCGATAAGAGAGATGCTTGTCATTAAAGAGGGGGACAAACCGGTCGCTCCGCAGCATGACCTCCACGCACTGGTCAAAGAACTGCTTGCGAGGGTACATCTTCTGGCCCCTCGCGTTGATGGGGTAATCGCCATGTTCCCCGATCAACAATACCGCATCCACGTCAAGCCGGGTGCCACCCTGGCAGAGTGCCTTGTCGATGGAATCGTAGAGCGGGACATGGTGATCACGGGAAGCCTTGACTGCCATGTCCTGATCGGGGAACTGGTCGGCATAAAACGAAACAATATCGACGCCAGGGTCGTGGAGCTGGCCACGGAAAAGGTAGGGGGAAAAGAAATTTTCCAGGATGTCGTAGGCATGGCTGCGAAAGCGAAACTCGGTGAATACGGCAGCCACGCGAGGACGCCGCCGCACGCTGATTCCACTGGCCGGGCCTGCCAGGGCGATTCCGGAGATGGCGCCGAATTGCTGGACAAAGCGACGGCGGGACAGTTCGCAGGTCATGGAGTGGTTTCCGTGGTTGCGGAGACGAGGTTATCTCGACACGGTCCACATCATATCAATTCCCGCAGGGGTTTACCTGAATACAGGACAGGCAGGGCCCGGCCGGAGGGATCGATGAACTCGTGGCGGGCGGGAATTCCCAGGTGCTGGTAGACGGTTGCCAGGATGTCCTCTGGAGAGGTGGGGCGAGCGGAAGGATATTCTCCACGGGTATTGGTGGAACCGACCACCTGCCCGGTTTTCAAACCTCCGCCGGAGAGCATGACCGAGTAGGCCTGTGGCCAGTGGTTGCGGCCGACCCCGTCAGAATTTGAGCTGAGCCGCGGCGTGCGTCCGAATTCCCCCATCACCACGAGCATGATCTTTTCCTGCAGGTCGCGGGAATAGATGTCCTCGATTAATGCCGAGATGCACTGGTCCAGGTAGGGGAGCCGAAGGGACATGTACTTTCCGAAGTGCCCCGGTCGGCCGGCGTTCTTGATGTGATCATCCCAGTTCGTCCACTCGTCACCGGAAAACGGGGTGTTCATGGACATCGTGATCACCCCGGTTCCGGCCTCCGCCAGTCGGCGGGCAAGCAGGGCAGACTGGCCCCACCGATTTCGGCCATAACGATCTTTCAGGTCATCCGATTCGCGCGAGAGGTCAAAGGCCTTTGCCGTCCTTGTGCTCGTCAGGATGTTGAATGCCAGCTCACGGTACTTGTCCACGGCAATGAGAGCCTGTTGCTGGTCCACACCGGCCCGAAGGGTGTCGAGCTCTGCAAGCAGGGTCTTTCGATTGCTGAGCTTCTCTCCATCCAGGCCACCGGTGATCTGGATCGGTGACTTGTAGTCAGGCTGGGAAGGGTCACCAGCATCAAGCGGCCTGTGTTGCACCCCGATATAGGTCGGCCGTGTCATGTAAGGGCCACTGGGCAAAGCAACGTACTGCGGCAGGTCGTTGTCGGGCCCCGAACGGAAGTGGCTTGCAAGGTGTCCCAGGTCTGGATGGTCACTTTTGCTGGTGGATGTGGGGTCAGGTACGACCGGTGTCTTGCCCGTCAATACCTGGATTCCACCATCGCTGTGGCTGGCCATCGTGTGATGGCAGCTGCGGACGATGGCAATCTTGTCAGCCAGCCTGGCCTGCAGGGGAAATAGCTCGCAAATCTCCATGCCGGGAACGTTTGTCGGTATCGGGCTGTAAATACTGCGGTAGTCGCTTGGTGCATCCGGCTTGAGGTCATAAGTTTCAAGGTGTGATGGGCCCCCGTGGAGGTACATCAAGATGACCGAGGTATCCTGGCTACCAGTGACCTCGCGGCCTGCCAGTACGTCGGAAAGACAGAGGCCGCCAAAGCCGAGCGCACCGGCTCGCAGGAATTCTCGACGATTTCTCGGGCCGGGACAGTTAGTCATGGAGAGGCCATTTGGTTGGAGTACTTCATCCCTGTATGTTAATCGGTCATGTCCATGCCTGGCTACCGTGAATTCCATGGAAGCTCAGGCCTGTCACGGCAGGGGATCGACGTGGAGGAGTGCATGGACAAAGATGAAGGTGGTCGTCGGAAACCCTGTTTTATCGAGAGCGGACAAGAAGATGATTATTACACAGGTTATTTGCGAAATACTGCGGATCGAGAGCGTGGAGGCGAAGACCGCGAGCAGCCAGGACGCAATCATCGTGCGAGTCAGGACGGACACCGGGCTGGAAGGGATAGGAGAGGCGGATTCCTCGCCGGAGGTGGTGCAGGCAATTATCGACGCCCCCTTTAGCCATAATATTGCCAGTGGTTTGAGGGAGATCCTGCTCGGAGAAAACCCGCTGGAGACCGGCCGACTGTGGGACAAGATGTATCGCCAGACGATGTACTTTGGCCGCAGCAGCGTGACCATTTCGGCGATGGCTGCCATCGACATGGCACTCTGGGATATCAAGGGCAAGCACTTCGGTGAGCCGATCCACAGGTTACTGGGTGGCAAGCAGCATGATCGCATTCGGGCTTATGCCTCGATCCTGTTTGGCCCGGATGGAAAGGCAACGGAGAAGATTGGCCAGCAATGGCGAGATGTGGGGTACACGGCGGTCAAGTTTGGCTGGGAACCGATGGGACAGGACGAGAGGCTCGATCTGGAACTGGTGCGTGGTGCCCGGGCAGGGGTTGGTGAAGAGGGAATCGTACTGGTGGATGCGGGCTGTGTCTGGGACCGCCGGACTGCATTGAGCCGGGCTGTCGCCTTCGCCGATTATGGTATTGGCTGGCTGGAAGAACCACTCCTCCCGGATGACGTGGATGGTTACCGCTGGCTGCGAGACAGGTCGCCGGTTCCGATCGCGGCCGGCGAGGAAGAGTGTGGTCGGCAAGCGATGCGGCCTCTGATCGATCAACAGGCACTCGATGTTTACCAGGTCGATCTTTCACGTAACGGCTTTACCGATGCACTCTATATCCGGCAGCGCGTGGAAGAAATCGGTTCGCGGCTCTGTAATCACTGCTATACGAGTCCTCTGACGGTGGCGGCCAGCCTTCACTGGCTCTGTACCTGCAGGGACGCTTTCCTGTTTGAGGACTGCGTGGAGGATTCACCCCTGCGACACCAGTTAACGGAGCAGAAAGTCCAGGCCGACGATGGTTGGATTTCGGTGCCGGAGGGGCCAGGCCTGGGAGTCACGCTGGATGAGGATTTTGTGGCCAGTCACCGTGTCGGCTCCAGTGGTGCCGATGTTGAGTTCGCCAGCTAGCTCGCGGGATCTGCTGTGAAGTGCCAAAGTATTGTGCGCCCCGGTCGATTTGCATTACACTATCGGTATTGACGTCCTTGTGCCGAATGGCACCGAGTGGAAATAAATAAAGGAAAATTGCAATGAGAACAGCAACACTTGTCTCTGCGGCACTGCTCGTTGGCCTGATGGTCAGCGGACCGGTGGACGCGGAAGTCAAGTCGGGTCTGCAGGCAGGCGCTTCGGCGACTCCCTTCAATGTGAAGGACTGCACTGGCCCGGCGAAGGGTTCCAAACTCTGCTATAGGTGAAAGTACGGCGGACGCCCGGTCGTCACGATCGTTACTCGTGAACTGACTGAGGACTTGGCCGGTCTGGTCAAGAAAGTCGACAGCCTGGTAGAGAAGAATGCGGGAAAACAGATGAAGTCATTTGTCGTCCTGTTGACAGACGATCCAGATGGTGCGGAGAAGGAACTCCAGGCTTTTGCCAAGAAACATGGCATCAGCAATGTACCGCTGACGTTTTACGAGGGAATTGCTGGCCCGCCGAATTACAAGATTGCCAAGGATGCTGACGTGACTGTCATGCTCTGGCGCAATCTTCGAGTCTCGGCGAACCACTCCTACGCCAAGGGGGCTCTTAATAGCAAGACCGCCCAGAAGGTTCTGGATTCGACGAGCAAGATCCTCAACTAATTGGCAGGTCGTCACTTGTCGATAAGAGAAAATTCAGACCCGGGGTTCCGATTGGGATCCCGGGTTTTTCTCTATCCCGGTGACCCATGTTTGAAAGGTCATTCAATGAAAGGCCTCTTGAGAAGCCTGTTGCTCACCGCGATTCTCTGGTGCTCCTCGATCCCGGTGGCAGGTTTGGCTGGCCAATCCAATAGCCTGATGGATATTTCCGCCGACGGAAAACTGCTTGCCTGCAGTAACCGGGATAGCGGAACGGTAACGATTGTCGACCTGTCGCAGCAGGAGGTTCTGCGTGAAATTTCGGTGGGGAAGAAGCCCGAGGGGGTGACTTTCCTGGGGGCAACCCATTCGCTTGCCATTGCGGTTTACGAGGAAGACAAGGTTGTCCTTCTCGATGGCGATTCGGGTAAGCTGCAGGCGGGCATCGACGTGTTTGATGAACCGTACGGGGTCGTCAGTTCCGGTGACGGCACGAGGATTTATGTCACCCTCGATTTCCCCGGCCAGCTTCTGGAGATTGATACAGCCAGGGCTGAGGTCGTCCGCGTGCTCACGGTGGGCCCCTTTCTTCGGGGAGTGGCACTTTCTCCGGATCAGAAACGGCTGCTGGTGACGGAGTTTTATACTGCCCGGGTCCATGCGATTGATATCGCCGGCTGGAAGAAGGTGGATCAGTGGGACGGTGCCAGCACCGATAACCTGTGCAGGCAGATCATTATCCATCCCAACCGTCCAAAGGCCTATATCCCCCATATTCGCTCCAAGGTCACTGGCAAACATGGGCTCGGATCAATCTTTCCTTACGTGGCAATCTTGGATACAGCGGCGGGTGAGGGGAAGCGACGGAAACGCATTCCGATGGATTCCTTCCTCAATAACCTGGTTACTGCCAGCCCCTGGGAAGTTGAGATTTCAGCGGATGGCAAACAGTTCTACGCTGTCTTTAGCAGTACGAATGACATGTTCGTGTGTGAAGTGATCGATGATGATTACCGAGAACTGGGNTACCGGGCTCGACTGCAGCTGGGAAACAACCCGCGTGCCGTAAAGGTCACTCCTGACGGCAGTCGTTTCTACGTCTACAACGCCCTGGATTTCAACGTGGTTGCCTACGACGCGGCGACGCTCAGGCCGCTCGGGAGTATCCAGGTCACCGAAAACCCGCTCTCCAAAAATGTCCATCAAGGAAAGNTCCTCTTTTATTCTGCTCTCCAGCCAATGGTAGGTCGTCGCTGGATCTCCTGCTCCAGTTGTCATCCGGATGGGCAGCCCGATGGTCGAACCTGGCACAACCCGGAAGGGTTAAGGAATACCCAGTCGCTGGCGGGACTTTCCTGGACTCACCCGGTCCACTGGTCCGCCGACCGGGACGAGGTGCAGGATTTTGAGCACACCATCCGGGGTCCATTGATGCAGGGTCGTGGACTGATCGCGGGAGGGGTGAATGCGTCACTGGGAGATCTGAACAGTGGACTCTCAACTCATCTTGATTCCCTGGCTGCCTATACCAACTCCCACAAGTTGTCCCTCAGTCCGTACAGCAAGCAGGGACTGAGCGCCGCGGCCAGGCGTGGACGCGAGCTGTTTTTCTCCGAGAAGACTGGTTGNGCACGTTGCCATGGTGGGCCGCTCTACTCCGACTCTGTGCCACGTGATGCTGNCGAGATCATCCGCCATGATGTTGGTACAGGAGGAGATGACCCGGAAGAAAAAATGGGTCCCGCCTATGATACGCCGACGCTGCTTGGTGTTTACCGGACAGCTCCCTACCTTCACCATGGCACCGCATNGACCCTGATGGATGTTCTCACGACCACGAACAGGGGGGACCGTCATGGCAAGACGAGCCACCTGAAAGCAGGGCAACGGGAGGACCTGGTGGAATTTCTCAAGGCGCTTCCGTTCAAGGATCCCGAGGATGAAGCCCGCACGCTGGGGTTGAAGCAGGTTATCAAGTAGCCTTGGCATGGAGCATCGGAGAATGGNAAAACGTGGTNCTGTCCTGCTCATTGTGCTGCTGCTTGCAGGGTGTCGCCCNGCGGATCCACCTTTGCAGGTGCCCGCGGTGATCCGCGAGCCTCCGCTGGTGGTGGCGAGCTGGGACGAGGTGCAGCAGATGGTCGCTGCTCACAAGGGAAAGGTGGTCGTACTGGATCTCTGGTCTACCTGGTGCCTTCCCTGCATGAGAGAATTCCCGCACCTGGTTGAAATTCACGAGGAGTTTCCCGGTGANGTGGCCTGTATGTCTGTCAGCTTGAACTATATCGGCCTGGAGGATGAGACCCCGGAGGACATGTGCGAGCAGGTGATGCCATTTCTTACTGCAAAGAAGGCATTCTTCGAGAATGTCATCAGTAGTGATTCGGACAATGTCGTGATGGAGAGATTGTCGCTCGCCTCCATCCCGGCGGTGATGGTCTATGGCCGCAATGGGAAGCTGCTCAGGCGATTTGATAATGACCAGGGTCTCTACGGTNAAGGATTCACTTACCCGGACCATGTTCGCCCACTGGTCGAGGAAGCAGTGTCTTCGAGGTGATCCTGGTATCAGTTATGCCTGCCGGACTGCGCTGAAAGCCTCCACGGCCATTTCCAGGTCGTCTTGCGTGTGGGCCGCGGAGATCTGCGTGCGAATCCTCGCCTCTCCCTCGGGCACAACGGGAAAAGAGAAGCCAATCACGTAAATGCCTTTTTTCAGCAGGTCGTCTGCCATCCGGGTGGCCAGTGTCGCGTCACCAAGCATGATCGGGACGATCGGATGTTCACCAGGAAGCACGTCGAANCCGGTCTCCGAGATAGCCGATCGAAAGAACGAGGTGTTGGCGTGCAANCGGTCTCGTAATTCTGTCGAGGCGGTAAGGAGTTCGAGGGCTTTCAGGGAACCTGCCACGATCGGNGGTGCTACCGTGTTGGAGAAAAGGTAGGGGCGNGAACGCTGCCGNAANAGGTCCACGATNTCCTGGCGGCCAGAGGTGTAGCCACCGCTGGCACCCCCCAGGGCCTTGCCAAGTGTGCCGGTGANGATATCCACCCGTTCCATGACATCGTGATGNTCGTGAGTGCCGCGGCCCTGTGGTCCCATNAANCCGACAGCATGNGAATCATCCACCATNACCATCGCNTCGTGCTCGTCGGCAAGGCTACAGATGTCGGGCAGGTTGGCGAGGTATCCATCCATGCTGAAGACGCCATCGGTGGCGATCAGGCGCCGCCTGGCACCACTCGATTCCTGTAGACACCGTTTCAGGTCACTCATGTCATTGTTCTTGTAACGGTAACGCTCTGCCTTGCAGAGTCGTATGCCGTCGATGATGCTGGCGTGGTTGAGTGCATCGGAGATAACGGCATCTTCCGGGCCGAGCAGGGTTTCAAAAAGCCCGCCGTTGGCATCAAAGCAGGAGGTGTAGAGGATCGTGTCGTCAGTTCCCAGGAATCGACTCAGCTCCACCTCCAGTTGCTTGTGAATGGACTGGGTGCCACAGATGAAGCGAACCGAGGCCATCCCGTATCCCCAGTTGTCGAGACCCTCGTGCGCTGCCTGGATTACTTCCGGATGCTGGGCCAACCCAAGGTAGTTATTGGCGCAGAAATTAACCAGCAGGTCGTCACCGACCTGGACCCGGACCTGCTGGGGAGTGGTGATCACTCGCTCGGACTTGAAGAGACCCTGCTGGCGAAAGGCATCCAGTTCCTGCTGTAGTGCATTCTTGTGAGAACCAAGCATCACTCGCTCTCCCCTGCCTTTGTTTCAGCGGGTTCCCCGTCAGCGGGCAGTTCGTTCTTCCAGTGGAGGAGAACCTTGCCTGACTGGCCGGAGTTCATCACCTCAAAACCACGTTCCCATTCCGAATAATGAAAACGGTGAGTAATCACCGGCTGGAGATCAAGGCCTGCCTGCAACATGACTGTCATCTTGTACCAGGTCTCGTACATTTCACGTCCGTAGATCCCCTTGATCGTAAGCATGTTGAAGACAACATGGTTCCAGTCGATAGAGATGTCCTCCGAGGGGATGCCGAGCATGGCAATCTTGCCGCCATGGCACATGCTGCCAAGCATGTCGCGAAAGGCATTCGGATTGCCAGACATTTCCAGGCCGACATCGAAGCCTTCCTTCATGCCAAGCTGCTCCTGCACGGAGGAGAGTTCTGTCGTTGTTGCATCCACCGCCAGCGTGACACCCAGTGAGCGGGCCAGTTCCAGTCGCCATGGATTGACATCTGTGATCACAACGTAGCGGGCACCGGCATGACGGACGACCGCGGCTGCCATGATCCCGATCGGTCCGGCCCCGGTAATCAACACGTCCTCGCCCAGCACCGGAAAAGAGAGTGCGGTGTGAACCGCATTTCCAAAGGGGTCAAAAATGGCGGCCACATCCAGGTCGATTCCCTCGTGGTGATGCCAGACATTTGTCATTGGCAGCGCAATTTTCTCCGCAAATGCACCCGGACGGTTGACGCCAATACCACTCGTGTCGGCACAAAGGTGACGACGTCCGGCGAGACAGTTGCGACATCGGCCACAGACCACGTGGCCCTCGCCGCTGACAATATCCCCAGGATGAAAATCGGTCACGTTGCTTCCCGCATCGATAACGCGGCCAACAAACTCGTGGCCAATCACCATCGGTACCGGGATCGTTTTCTGAGCCCAAGCGTCCCAGTTGTAGATGTGCAGGTCCGTGCCACAAATCCCAGTTCGGTCGACTTCGATGAGGACATCATTAATGCCCATCTCGGGTTCTGGGACATCCTCCAGTGTGAGTCCCGGAGCAACCTGTGATTTGAGAAGAGCCTTCATCGTCTGTCCTTGCTGGAGAGGCGCGTGCGTGTAACGCTCACCGTGCCGTCAAGAGTTCTTTATTCAAACGGTGTTGTGCTTGGCGGGATGACAAAAAAAACGGGCCCCAGGTTCGCTTGGGAACTGGGACCCGTCCTGTTTTTACTGCATGTCCCGATCCTGGTGCCCAGCACCGTTGCTGGATCAGGTTGTCTCCAGAGAACCTATTCAGCCACGGTACTCGTGTAGCCTTCTCCATCCAGTGTCTGGAGCGTTGTCGTTTCGTCGTAGCCGTCACCCTTGATAAAAGTGGCGGTTTGAGATTCAAAGTCGACGTTCACGTTCGATACACCCGGCATCGATTGCAGACCATCCTTGACGGCTGCAACACAGTTGACGCCTCATGTCATGCCGGTCACGTTCAACTTGACCTGGTTCGCAGAGACAGCGGAATTGCCGGCTGCATTTTCCTCTGCGTTGTCGCTGCAGCCGATCATGGCTGTGGCAATGCCCAGCAGCATGAAGGCAAAAGTTTTGCGGTACATGGTGTCCTCACTGAAAAAGAAAATCGCCGTAAAAGTCATCTATTACTAACTGTCTTATATTCGCTGTAACCATTTCTGGCAATCGGAATCGAGCGAGAAAAAATGTCGACTTGCAAGAGATCCCCTATTTGTCTCTTTCGCACAGCAGGGAAATCAGTTCTTCGTCCACCATCTCATCTCCAGTGAGATCGTCCTGTTCCCGGCGACTGCGCTGCTGCCACTCCAGCAGTGTCAGGTCCACTCCCTGTTGCCAGGCCGTGACCGAAGATTCCATGGCAGTCCCGAGTGGCCTCGAAACGGTCATCTGATGGCTGGATAATTCCTTTTCGGCGGTACTCACCTGTCTGCCTGTAACCATTTCCTTCACGATCGGAGCAGCCTCTCCTTCCCCCTCGGCCGCGGCCAGTTCATTGAGGTAGTTGATGATAATCAGGATGTCGATAGGCGTGACGCGGTTGTCCCGGTTGACATCTGGCATCGGTGCGACCACCCCTTCGATTCTCTCGGCAGGGAGCTCCCGCATTCCATTGGCATTGATGTCGTTAATGATCATCAGGACGTCCTGGGCATTCACGGTGCCGTCATCATTCACATCCATCGGGGCCTGGCTGTTATGGAAGGGGTGAGCCGAGTTGACAGCGATCGTGACCCGTGCAGGGGCACCGGCTCCCCCGGCATCCTTGGCGCGGTAATCAAAACTGTCACTGCGATTGAAGCCCAACTCCGGTGTGTACTGGAAGGAGCCGTCGTTGTTGAATGTCAACGAACCATGACTCGTGCTGCTGACCAGTTCCGCCTGCATCGCATCACCCTCAGGATCCTGGTCATTTGCAAGCACGCCCTCGGCTGCGGAAACAACCAGCGTTGTTCCCTCGTCGACGCTGTAACTGTCATCCAATGCGCGAGGACGATCTTCCACGCTGTTGACCGTGACGGTAAATGTCTGCTGGTGCGAGAGGTTGTCCCCCAGTGTGCTGAGAAGGCCGTCGAGGCCCCCGTCGGTGACAGTGATGGTGATCGTAGAATTTCCA
>PANG01000091.1 GCA_002708345.1 Planctomycetaceae bacterium
TCTCGATGCCAGCAGCTTGCCTGACCCCGGATCGTCCGATAGGTTTGTCAACAATTCTAGCGTGGACCTCCGTTATTGTCGAAGAGCCACACGGCTATTGAAATTCCCAGGAGACAAAACATGAGCGACAAGATATTCCAGGGGAAAACCGCCCTGGTAACCGGGGCATCGCGTGGCATTGGTAAGGCCTGCGCGTTACTGCTGGCCCAGGCCGGCGCCGATGTGGCAGTCAATTATCGACAGAGTGAGTCAGCTGCCGCAGAAACGGTAGCCGAAATCCAGGCCCTTGGGGTCAAGTCCGTTTCCATCCAGGCAGACGTCTCCTCCCCCGAGGGGGCCGAAGACCTTGTCCAAAGCACCGTGGAGCAACTTGGCCCGGTCGACCTGCTGGTCAATAACGCCGGAATTTTTGATCGCATCAGTCACGAGGAGACCGACTGGGCACAATGGCGACAGACCATGGCCAGCAACCTGGACAGTGCTTTTCTGGTGACATGGGGGGTGAAGGAAAGCATGATCCAGCGGGAATACGGTCGGATCGTGAACATCTCGTCGATCGCGGGAGTACGGCCTCGCCCGATGGCGATCGCTTACGCGGCCAGCAAGGCCGGCATGATAGGTTTCGCCCGGAGCCTTGCCCAGGCCCTTGGCCCCCACAACATCCGTGTCAACACCGTGGCACCCGGATTGATCGCCACCGACATTCTCGACGGGGTTGCCCAGCAGGACCTCCAGGACCTGATCGATGCCACGCCCATCCCTCGAATCGGAAAGGCCGAGGAAATCGCTGAACTGGTCCTCTTCCTACTGTCGGACAGGAGCAGTTTCATGACCGGCCAGACCCTGGTTGCCAGCGGCGGCCGGGTCACATTGCCCTAGTCCACAAGCCGGTAGGTCTCGTAAGGCTGGGAACAGGGATTTCCTCGCGTCACATGCATCTGTTTCTGGTCCACGTCGATGATGACCGAAAAGACGCTGGTCATGAAACCAAAACGGGGGTCATCATTTGCATGACGGCAGATCGAGCGGGGGAAATCTTCATGATCCGAGAGTGCCTCTTTCACCTGCTCAAGCGACGTGGCTCCACCGCTCCCGGGCACCAGGGTATCGATACGTCGTTTGCGAGGATGCGATTCTATTAACTCGGGAAAACTGTCATTCACACTGAGCAGGTCCGGATGCAGGCAATGATTGGTATGTGTCAGTGAAACGTCATCCTGCAGGACGTATACATCGTCGACCGTGATTTCCAGGTTTGCCGGTCCCTGTGGTGTGGCCATCATCATGTTGGCCGGGATCGCCCGCTGGGCGCGACGGACTGCCGCAACAGCGTCCTCCAGGCAGGTCGCCTCGTAAACCCCTCGCAGGGTGAAGTAGTGAGGAACTCCGACCGGATGACTGGGAGCGGGCAGGGTGTTGACGCAAACACCAATGCCCGCGGAGTTAAATCCGAGGTAGGAAATCAGGCCCGCCTGCGTGACGTTAATCAGGGCTGGCTTTCCGGTTGGCCGCCGGGTCAGCACGATCGTGAACTCGTCCAGCGCCGGGTCATTATCCCAGTTCTGAGCAACCAGCGCCGTTCCGGTCGTGGTTGCCCGGGAATCCAGTGAGAGCGCGGTACAGGCGTGGTCCATTCCCTCGGTGAACTGGTTGCGAACCTGCAGCAACATCACCTCTTCGAGGGTCACGCGACTACTTTCGGCTATCCCGCGCAGTTCCTCAACCATCTCCGGTGAGTACTGTTCGGCACAGGCAAGTGAATCCCGAACAACCGTCTCGGCCAACTCCGGGGAGACCGCCACCGTTCGGTTGACATGCTCAAGAGCCTGGTCACAAAAGCCTCGAACCTGTTCTCCCGCCGCCTCACCGATCTGACGGCCGATCTCGCGCGGGGTCCCTGAAACGTCGACCTCGGGATATCGTGTGGGGACCTGGGTCATCGTGACAGTTTCTTTCCCGATGGCTCGGCCAGCACCGATTCGGCATAGCGCAGCCGGCCGGATCTGCCATCGTAGTACTGAAAGATTACCTGGGGCCGTGGAAAGGCAACCCAGCGTGTGCCTGACGCCTGCTTTGGGTTGTTATAGACATTGTTGACCTGGACCACACAGAAAGTCGGCTGTGCCAGCTGGTCACGGGGAATGTCGTTTCGGAAATGAGTGGACCAGCGAATATCAATGGGACGCGGCCCGTACTGGAAACGTCCGTTTGCCGGCCTGTCTCCCTCGTCGGTATACCAGTGGTTCCTGGAATTATGGGGGCCCGAGGCAAATTCCCAGACGTTCTCCGTGATCTTGCAGACAAAGCTGTTATGCAGGTCCCCGGTAAGGACAAAGACCGGTTGTTTGAGCTTGTCCCAGGCATCAATCAGCTTCTCCCGTTCATCGTAGAAGACCGTCCAGGCATCATCCTTGTTGGTTGCTCTCACCATCCCGCCACCGACATGAGGCAGCATGAAATTGACACTGGAGACGACAAACAGGAAGTCGGCCTTACTGGCCTTCATCCCCGCGAGCAACCATTCCCGCTGCTCGCTGCCGAGCATCGAGATTCCCTTCTTGTAGGGATCCTTCTTGTCATGCATTTCCCGCTGGCCGCGAGTATCGAGGACAAAGAAGTCGCAGTTACTGATGGTCATCTGAAAATACGAGCGACGACCAATCGAGTAACTGACGGTATCGTCCTCGGGTGGGACGGGCTCGATCTTCAGCCTCTGCTTATCGAGCACCTTGACGATTCGGTAAACCCCGGCGTTGGCAATGCCAGCGACTCCATCCAGGGAGTTATCATTCACGCCCGCCGTATCCGTCCCCCAGTGCACGTGCAGGTTCGTTGCCCGGTCAAGGTCCAGTGTGCTGAAGTCTGCTTCCAGGTCGACGAGGATATCACTCCCCTTGGCCATCCGCGCGTGCCCAAAACGGATTGCCTGGGGTTTCTCCAGGGGATTACTCCACCCCAGGTAGTCATACCAGGCCCGCACACCAATATCCCGGAAAACCGCGCGGCGGTCCCGCAGCCCCGGGGAACCGGCTCCCCAGACATCGTTGAGGATCTCGTGATCGTCATAAGTGAAGAAAGAGGGGATATCCCGGTGCCAGCGAGTAAGTGCAGGAGCCTGGTTAAGGAAGTGCTTGTAGTTTTGCCAGACACCCGCGATGGTCGGAGCCACATCCACAACGGACGGGGATGGACCCTCGAATAGCCCCACCTGTTGGCGCCATTGCTCGGCGGTATATTCACGCTGCGTTTCGTAGAGCCAGTCCCCGTTGAGGATGGCGAAGTCGATGTCACCCTTGAGTTGCCGGAGCATGGTCTCGAATGCCGGTAGCGCCGGACCATTGCTTTGCCCGGGATTCTGGTTATTCCCACATGCATACTCGAACTTGAAATTGAACAGTCCCTGAGGATTCAACTCTGCGTCCACGTAATCCCTGCTGTCGGGCATGGTGCGAAAGGAACCCTGGCGGCCGGTATCCTCATGGACGCCAGGAAGGATCATGCGGTAATAGTAGGTCGTCTCGGCAGACAGACCGGTCAACTTAACCCAACCGGTATTGTCATGGTCGCGGCTGGTATGGACCGGGCCGCTCCGCTGGTCCAGCGTGCCCGGGGAGGTCCCGTAGAGCACCACCAGCGTCCCGGGCTGCCCGGTGCGCGCCCAGATTCCCACGCCGCTCGCGCTCAAGCGGCCCAGGATTGGACCATGCGTGATATGGTTCTTCTGCGGATCCTGGGCCGTTGCCAAGAGGCAAGAGAACAACAGGGAGCAGAGGGCAAGCAGGTGAATACGGTTGTGTCGTTGCGTCATCCATCGATCTCCACAATTTCCAAGTAATCCCACCATCATTCTGTTGTCTTGTCCGGCCTGTTGTCCAGTTCCCCATCGGCTGGAGCCACGTATTTCTTTCCCTGGCAACTTTCCCGCTGCTGGAATTGTCCGTCAATCGCTGCCAGCACCGCGGACTTGTCCAGGCACCATTCCGGGCCAACAAGGAAATCCGGGGGAGCATCTCCACAGACCCTCTCTACCACCATCTGTGGGGGAAGCCACTCGAGAAACTCAACGACGGTGCGGGCATAGTCCTCGAGCCCCATCAACTCGACTTCTCCACTCTGCACCTGTTCCGCCAGCGGGGTATTCCGAACCGCGTAGAGATTATGAATCTTCACGGCATCCACTCCCAGGTCCGCCACCTCGCGGGCCGTCTCCATCATTTCCTCGTGGGTTTCTCCNGGCANTCCAAGAATGATATGCAGGCANACCGACAACCCTCGCTTGTGGCTGCGNCTCACAGCATCTCGCGTNACATCNTGGTGATGCCCCCGGTTCATCCAGTCGAGCGATCGNTCATGCATNGTCTGCATGCCATACTCGACCGAAAGATNGGTTTCGGTATCGAGTTGNTCGAGCANCNCGAGAACATCCTCCTCCACACANTCCGGGCGGGTNCCGATCGACAANCCAACCACGTCCNNATGANCCANCGCCGTCCGGTAAAGNGGTTCAAGCANCTNGACCGCTGCATAAGTATTNGTGGCAGGNTGGAAATAGGCGATAAACTGGTCACACTTGTAACGCCGACGCAANCCTCGAATNCCCTCNTCGATCTGCTCATGGATATCCTGGCGAGGGATCCGTCGACTGGGNCTGAANCTGCGATTNTCACAGAAGGTACANCCNCCTATNGCGACNGTTCCATCNACATTCGGGCAGGTAAAGCCGGCNTCAATACTGACTTTTTGCACCCGTTGGCCGAANATNCTGCGAAGNTGNAGGTTGTAAGCGAAAT
This sequence comes from Planctomycetaceae bacterium, assembly GCA_002708345.1. The sequence goes on from PANG01000091.1 coordinate 4,791, forward strand.
AGCGATATCCCGCTTTTNCCCAGTCAACCACGGTCGGANGAGGCGATGGCGTGTTGAGTGGCGCGTGCATTGACGNCTCGCNGAAATCTCAAGTAAACTAGCTCATTCTCGCTAGACTGGNCTGGTTCCAGNAACCGAAAATAGAACTCTATCAGTAACCTCATCCGGGAATTCNGCATCTTAGATCAACCTGGGATGCCNCTCAAGGGAAGCATATGTACGGAGAGCTTGTNCCNATNGGTGGTGGAGACAATATTCCACTCCTCGAAAAAAGGCTGCTGGTCGGTCGCCGCGAGAGCTGCGATATCGTACTGCGTTTTTCTAATGTCTCCGCCCATCACTGCCAGCTCTTTATCGAAAACGGTTACTGGTATGTGAAGGACCTGGAAAGCCGCAACGGGACACGGGTGCATGGCCGCCGCGTANNCCGAAAGCGACTCGATCCGGGCTGTGAATTCGCGGTTGCCAAACACAAGTACACCGTGGAATACTCCCCGGCCGACCTGGGGGCTTCGGGTCCTCCACCGCCGGACGAAGAGNTGATCAACCAGATCCTCGGTCGCTCTCTCCTGGAACGGGCTGGCCTTGCCCGGCGTGACCGCANNAAGGATGAGGAGGACGNTCGCTACGAGGCGACCAATGACGAGGCGGGCCAGATCNANGACCCGGAGGCGCCGGTCTAGAAGACCNCCGCNCGTCCACNCGNAAGCCCCTTTTCAGACAAGGAATNCCACAGTGACAGANAAGCAACTGGCCCATATCGTTTANTTCACACTNCATGACNGNAGCCCGGAACAGGTNGAGCAGCTTCTTNCTNCCTGCCANCACTACCTGACCNATCACGNTGGANCCGTCTACTTTTCNGTAGGGTCCCTGGTCCCGGACCTGGAACGAGAAGTNAACCAGNNGGACTTTGANGTGGCCCTGCATGTCATCTTTGCTGATCGCCAGTCCCATGACCTCTACCAGGTCTCGGAGCGACACCTGGAGTTCATCGCNACNAACCGGGAAAACTGGTCCCAGGTTCGCGTCTTTGACTCTTACCTNGACTCGCNGCCCGAAAATAGTTGATCTGGATCGCCGCTTTGTCGACAATGCGGCCTTATCAAGCCTGAACACCATCCTGTCCCACGGTGAAGGCTGACCCTCGCCCCGACGTGTCCCCTACCGAAGGAAAAAGTCATGTCACGTTTAACTGTTGATCTCTCTCGAATCTGTCCTGGGGTGTTCCTCCTGCTGAGCCTGCTCGCACCTGGCTTGCCAGCCCAGGATCATCGAGGCGACTGGCCCCAGTGGCGTGGTCCAAACCGAGACGGCACCGCCAGCAGCAGGGGACTCTTNCGAGAATGGCCGGAGGAGGGNCCCGANCGTCGATGGCANGTCGATTCGGTGGGANTNGGTTACTCGTCACTGGCTGTCCAGAACGGAATGCTCTTTACCCAGGGAGACCTGGAGGGAGTCGAGCATGTGCTGGCGATCGATACCGAGAGCGGAAAGGTGGTCTGGAAAAAACAGCCAGCACCGGTCGCCCTGGTTCTCACCCAACGNGTAACAGGCGAGTTTGAGCGTCATGACAAGGATGGAAACAAGGTGCTCGATGAAGCGGAGGCGCTTGCNGGTTACGGCTGGCGATTCAACCAGTATGACCAGAAAGTCGANGGGNCCCCCGAANCGGTTGCNGCGGCNCGAGTGAAGCGNCTGATGCCACTGGTCGACAAGGACGGAAATGGACAGCTCACTTTCAACGAGGTCGGCAAGCTATTCCAGGGACGGGGCAACATCTACAGCGACATCGACCAGGCCGACGACGATGCCGATGCCGAGGCGCTCGCCGCCAGCCGAACCGCCACGCTGGTGGCAACGCTCGACACGGACAAGGACAAGGTCATCAGCCGCGAGGAATCTCGCGGCTCACTGCTGGAGAGGGATTTCAACCGCGCGGACGAGCGAGACCCGACCACCAACAAGGGCGACGAGAAACTGACCAACGAGGAAATTCATGCCCACCTGCTTAAATCTGCCAAGGGAAAGGACGGGGTCATTCNCCCGCAGGAGCTGGCAACTTATTACGCCCGCAAGCACCCGCAGGGGGATGGAATGATGACAGAGGACGAGCTGAAAGGCCTGTTCGGAGGTTACCGTAATGGCATGGGTGACGGGCCCCGCGGTACTCCAACGGTCGATAATGAGCGGGTCTACGTGGAGGGGGGCAGCGGCGACGTGAGTTGCCTGAATGCAAAGACTGGCGAGACAATCTGGCACAGAAACCTGCGAGAGAACCTCGGAGGTGGAACTCCCGGCTGGGGATATTCCGAATCTCCGCTGGTGGAGAAGAACCTGCTGATCGTTACACCAGGCGGAGGGAAGGGGACCCTGGTCGCGCTGGACAAGATGACTGGGGACGAGATCTGGCGGACCGCGGAAGTCACCGAGGGGGCCCATTACTCTTCGCCCGTGGCAGCCGATATTGGCGGCGTCCGGCAGATCATCCAGTTTGCGAGATCGTCCGTCTTCGGCGTGGATGCCGGCACAGGGAAACAGCTCTGGAGTTACAACGGTGCAAATAATGGCACGGCCAATTGCACCACACCGATCGTCTACCAGGACCATGTCTTCGCATCAAGTTCCTATGGGAAAGGCGGAGGGCTGGCAAAAATCAGCGTACAGGACGGCAAGCAGACTGCCACGGAAGTTTATTTCGACAAGCGGATGGCCAACCATCATGGCGGCATCATCATGATTGGGGAGCACATGTATGGTTTTGGCAGTGGTGGCCTGATCTGCATGCATTACCTGACCGGTGAGGTTGCCTGGCGGGCACGGAGTGTCGGCAAGGGGTCACTGATCGCGGCAGACGGGATGCTCTACCTGTTGAGTGAAGGCCACGAGCTGGCACTGGCCGAGGCGACCCCGGAAGAATACCGCGAGCACGGCCGCATTCGCCTGCAGCCCCATGGGCGCCCCAGTTGGGCTCACATGGCCCTGGCCGACGGGATTCTCTTTATCCGGGATCAGGAGTCCCTCTCTGCCTTTGACGTGCGAAAGAAATAGGAGCAGGTTACTTCACCGTGACTTCCAGTTCTTCCAGGTACGGCACCCGTTCACTGTCGGCCGGCATGGAGACGAGCACCCCCAGCTCATTTTCACCCACGAAGGGAGGACAGTTCTCAAGTGAGATCTCTATCCGCTGCCCCGGCAGCCCCCCCCGGCGGTCTCCCACCGGGAGCCTGCTGATCTTGCGCGGTGACACACGCCGGCCGTTGATATCTATCGTCAGTTCATCTTTTGGATCAAGGTGGTAGATCCAGAAGGTCATTCCGCCCTTGATCTTCTCCCCATCACGACCATCTGCCATCAGGAACGGAAAAACCTGCCTGGCTCCATTGACTTCACCCGAAAATCGAAGGATCGGGCTATTCCGGTGACCCAGCGGACTACGGTTTTCGTCATACCAGGGGTAGTTTCTGACCGGTGGCTTTCGGGTTGAAATCCCCTTGCCCATGGGAAGATAGCGATACGTACGTGGCCCGGAAAAAACAGCCTCCACGGTGGTGACCGCCGACGTCCAACGGGAAATCCGCTGCTGTTGTTCCATTGTTGCGGTCGCCGCTCCACCGAAGTGGATACCAACATTCCAGAAGGAGATGCTATCCGCCCCCCCCGCATAATAATTCGCCGCGGCACCACGGGCCTCGCTGGCGGTCAACAGCATTCCCTGGTAGTTTTTCCCGTGCTTGGCAGACATCGCCACCGGACGGTCGAGGATCAGCGGGGGACTCGCATCAATACAACCGATCATATTCCCCATCACGACAATCGTGTCGACACCGGCGGGACGTGTGAACTTTGAAAACTCTCCCACGCGCAGCTGTGGGTCCGTATTGTTCCAGGTCGAAATCACCAGGTAATCAATCCATCCGCGTTTCACCCATGTGCGAACATCCACACCGGCCAGCCAGCACGCGGCAAGGGATTCAGGAACCCGGATTCCCAGTGTCAGGGAATCCCGGCCCCGCTTGTGAGCGGCGGAAAGCATGACCTCGTGCAGCTGTTCCATGAAACCGGTTAGGATGTGAGCCTTTTCGCGACCCTTGTCACGCGGAAAGTGCTTTGCCCAGCGGACAAAGTTCAGCTCCAGGCCGTCCACGTCATAGTTTTCCACGATCTCCTTCATGATCGCCAGGCGATGCGATCTGACTTCCGGATGCGAGTAGTCCAGGGCCGTCTCGTTGGTACGCTCATCTGGCTGCCGGATCACAAACTCCGGGTGCTCGACCGTGAAAAGCGGACAGAGCGGATTACTGGTGGTGATACTTGAATGATGAGTATCACTCATGCGGACAGCGGCCAGCACTTCCTTTCCATGCCCGTGCATGTGGTCACAGACAACCTTCAACGCATCGGTACCCTCACTGCGAAGGGCCTGAATTCCCCTGGCCAGGCCAGTCTGGAAATCCGCCCCAAATCGACGACCGTAGACCTCGCCAACGCTGGTTTCATAAGTGCACATGTCCGGCATTGCCGCGAGAAAAACAAACGTGGAGAAGCTCACCGCCTCGACCTCGCGATCAAGCCAGGCTCGGACAAAATCCCCGGCTCCCTGGTCCGGCGTTTCCATCAACACCTGGGCATCATCGTTAAAGACAACTCGGGGTCCTTCCCGGCCCGACTGCTGGGCAGCCAGAAATGGACTGTCGCAGAGAAGAAGAATCACGGCCAAAAGGGGACAATACCGCATCAACATCTCCTCCTGCTAAACTACCCAACGGCAGGCCGATAGCATCAGGCATCGGCTACAAGATCTGCTCGATCACCCGTCCTCGACTGAGCGGAATCGGCCGGTTAAAGGGATCATGGATTTCCGTGTGGGGAGCGAATCCCAGCAAATGAAAGACCGTGGCGATAAAATCACGAGGCCTGACCATCCCGTCCACCGCGGATGCCGCGTGCTTGTCGGTGCTTCCGTGAACCACCCCGCCCTGGACTCCTCCCCCGGCCAGGGCAATCGAAAATGCCTGCCCCCAGTGATCACGCCCGGCGTTCTTGTTGAATTTCGGCGTGTGACCGAATTCACAAAACATCACCACCAGCGTTTCTTCCAGCAGGCCCCGCCGGTCCAGGTCCTCGATCAGGGCACTGAATGTCTGATCCATGCTCGGCATCAGGTGCTGCTTGAGCGAGAAGCTGTGCTTGGCATGCGTATCCCAGCCACCCTGGTTCTCGTAGCCATCCTTCTTGATCCGGGCCCAGTTGACCTGGACCAGCGAGACACCTGCCTCGACCAGCCGACGAGCAAGCAGGCAACTCTGGCCGAACCGCGTGCGGCCATAGGCGTCCCGGGTGGCATCGGATTCCTGTTTCATGTCAAAAGCACTCGTTGTATTACCCGAGCCGAGCAGACCGTACGCCTGTTGCGTCTGCACATCGTAGTTTTCGATCGCCAGGCTCTCCTGGAGCGTCCTGGCCTGCTGGTTAAACTGCTGCAGCAGGGTTTGCCTGGCATCCAGGCGAAGGCGAGAAATATCGTTCGGCAAGGTCATGCCAGGAACATCAATCCTGTCCTCGTGCGGGTAACACTTGATCAGCCAGGGATCATGCCTGCGCCCCAGGAACCCGGCATCCTGGCCAGGCCAGGGCTTGTTCCCGTCATTCCAGATGTGCTCGGGAATCGTCACCGCCGAGGGAAGTTGTCCCTTGTCCCGCTTCAGCGCCCTGACCATTGCTCCCAGGCTGGGATGATCGTTGGGAGGGCCGGTCGGGCCGCTTTCCCTGTTGAGCGGCTGGTGTTCGATCCCGGTCAGCATCTGGTAACCACTGGACGAATGCGAATTATCGCCGGTCACCATTGCTCGGAGAACCGCTATCTTGTCAGTCAACTGGGCAGTCAGCGGCATCAGTTCCCCGACCCTGAGGCCAGGAGTTTTGCTGGCAATCGAACCAAATTCTCCCCGGATCTCCTCGGGCGCATCGGGCTTTGGGTCCCAGGTTTCATGCTGCGGCAAACCTCCTGTCAGCCCAAACAGGATCACCGACTTCGCCTTGCCAAAACCGGGCTTGCTGGACAGCCCTGGCTGCTGTTTGGCGAGGGCATTGTTTTTCAGCATGGCAGCCAGCGAGAGCCCACCCAGGCTAAGCCCCCCGACCCGCATCATCTCGCGACGACTCAGGCCATCACAAAGGGGTGACGATTTTCCCAACAGTGACAACATCGAGTAACCTGACCTTTCCTTCAAAACGTCTCTCTCATGATTATCTTAGTTGAGAAACACGTTCATGGAAATGTGTTTTCAACACCGCTGGAACGACCGACCCCTCAGCAGATCCGTTTTCTGGCACATCTGCCGGGTACCGTGCCAAGATCCTCTCCTGGCAGTAAAATAAAAAACTGTCTGAAGGCCCCCGGGAGAAATCATGAACCGGTTCGTTTACTGCACGGTCATCTGGCTCGGCACGATCACCACTGGCCCGGGATGGGCTGGTGACCCGGTTTCCTTCACCCGCGATGTGCGGCCAATTCTCTCCAGCAACTGCTACAAGTGCCATGGGCCGCACGAAGAAGCACGGTTATCCGATGTACGCCTGGACACGCGGAAAGGGCTCTTTTCCCTGACCGGAGAGATCATCCCGGTGGTGCCACGCCAGCTCAAGACAAGTGAACTCTATCGCCGCATCACGTCGACGGATGGCGACGTGATGATGCCACCCCCCGATTCTCACAAGACCTTGACCGAAACAGAAAAGGAGACCCTGCGGCTCTGGATCAAGCAGGGAGCCCGCTGGGAACCCCACTGGTCTTTTGCATCGATCGCCAGGCCATCTCCTCCACGAGTGAAAAACTCTCGCTGGGCAAACAACGAGATCGACCTCTTTATTCTCGCTCGCCAGCAACAGCAGCGTCTCAGTCCCTCGCCGCGGGCCGGGGGTTACACGCTCATTCGGCGACTTTACCTGGACCTTGTCGGCCTGCCTCCCGCACCCGCGGAAGCCGATCGGTGGCACGACGACATTTTCCAAGGAGACCAATTCAACGCGGATGCCTATGCACTCCTGGTCGACCAGTTGATCGCTTCGGACCAGTACGGCGAGCGATGGGCCAGACGCTGGCTCGACCTGGCCCGTTATGCCGACACCAACGGCTACGAAAAGGACCGGGACCGGCCGATGTGGCCATTTCGCGACTGGGTGATCCGGGCCATTAACAGCGGCCAGCCGTTCGACCAGTTCACGATTGAGCAGATCGCCGGAGACATGCTCGAGGATGCCACGCCGTCACAACGGATTGCCACGGGATTCCATCGCAACACGATGCTCAACGAGGAGGGGGGAATCGATCCGCTTGAATTCCGCTTTTACGCGATGACCGACCGGGTCAGTACCACCGGCACGACCTGGCTGGGGTTAACGACCGGCTGCGCCCAGTGCCACACCCACAAGTTCGACCCCATCAGCCACCGGCAGTACTACGAACTAATGGCCTTGATGGACAACACCGACGAACCGGAACTGGATGTCCCGGATCCCTCCATCGACAGGCAGATGCAGCAGAACCAGGCCCGGGCCGCGGTCCTGCTGAAACAGTTACCCGAAAAATGGCCCGCGGACAGACCGGAACTCGACATGGACGAGCGATTCNAGCAGTGGCTTTCCGCCGAGCGCAACCGTTTCCGCAACTGGCAGACCATCACTCCCCGGCGAATGTCCAGCAACCTCCCACTGCTGAAACAGGAACCGGAAGGAGTCATTTTTGTTTCTGGCGATTCCACCAAGCATGACATCTTCGAACTGGAATTCGACATCTCACAGCAGGGGGTCACGGCACTGCGACTGGAAGCCCTTCCCGATGCCCGTCTTCCCGCCCGGGGGCCAGGCATGACCAACTACGAGGGGACCATCGGCGACTTTTTCCTTACCGAGTTGCAGATCTCCAGTGACAGTGGACAGGTTGTTTTCCAGGATGCCGTTCATAGCTATGCCAAAAACCGTTATGGCAACCAGGAGACCTCTGCCTCTCTCATGATCGATGGCGACATCCAGACCGGCTGGTCGGTCCACAAGGGCCAGGGCCAGCGGCACGTCGCCGTGCTGGTTCCGGAGAAGCCCATCGCGGCAGGCACCTGGAAGCTGGTGATGCATTTTGGCCGCCACTTTTCCAGTTCGCTGGGAAAATTTCGCTTCTCGGTTGCCACCGATGACAAGCCACCNGAGGCCCGTGAATTGCCACCCTCGGCCGAAGGACTCCTGGCCCATCCTGCTGACGAGCTGGATGAAAAGCAGACAGCGATTCTACGGGACGAGTTCCTGCTGGCGGCGCCAGAGCTTAAAGANCACGCCGAGAAGATACGGGCACTTCGCNCGCANCTCCCCTACCAGCGTGCGCTGGTGATGAATGAACGGCCGGACGAGAACCCACGGGCAACACACATCCATCATCGTGGCGAGTACCTGCAGGTCGGACAGGCGGTCAAGCCAAGTGCGCTTGATTTCCTGCACCGCTTCGATGGCGATTNCCCTGCCGATCGCCTGGGCCTCGCTCAATGGCTGGTCAGTCCTGACAATCCTCTCACTCCCCGAGTGGTCGCAAATCGCCAGTGGTCCGCATTCTTCGGCCGGGGCATTGTCTCCACGCTCGACGATTTTGGTTTCCAGGGGGAACCGCCGACCCATCCGGAGCTGCTTGACCACCTGGCGACAAAACTACTGGACAACGACTGGTCCCTCCAGTGGCTTCACAAGTACATCGTCAGCAGTGCAACCTACCAGCAGGCTTCNACCGTTCGGCCGGACGTCCTGGCAATCGATCCGGCCAANACCTGGCTTACCCGATCTCCCCGACCCAGGCTGGAGGCGGAGGTCATTCGTGATTCCAATCTCAAGAGTGCCGGNGTCCTCTCGAGCACGATGTTTGGCCCCCCGGTCCGGCCCCCCCAGCCCGATGGAACAACCTCCACCGCCTATGGATCCCCCAAGTGGACGGCAAGCGAGGGAGAGGATCGTTACCGNCGCAGTATTTATACCTACATGAAACGAACCGCTCCTTTCGCCATGCACTCGACCTTTGACGCTCCCAGCGGGGAAGCCTGTATTGCGCGGCGAGATCGTTCCAACACGGCACTCCAGGCACTCACGCTGATGAACGACGTGATGTTCATGGAAACCGCCCGCCAGATGGGTAGCACCCTGGCCGACATGGGGCAGGACATTGATCAGACAGCGACGGCGGCATTCCGCCGCATCCTCACNCGGCCTCCGTCGGAGGAGGAACTCTCGACCATCGTGGACTTTTTCCAGCAGCAACATGACCGCTTCGCGGCCGACCCGGGTTCNGCGGAGAAGGTCGCCGGAACAGAAACTCAACAGGCGATTGCCTCCGCGGCCTGGACGATGGTCGTACGGGTCTTGTTTTCAACGGATGAAGCGATCACCAGGAATTGACCATGACGACACCGATAAGAATTTCAAACCAGCTCTCGCGACGCCACTTCCTGGGTGAATGTGGCGTGGGGAGCGGCAAGATCGCACTGGCCAGTCTACTGGCAGGCCCATCCCTGCTGGCGTCAAAAGAAAAAGCCCGGCCCGGTCATGTCGAGCCCCATTTTCCTCCACAGGCCAGGGCAGTAATTCACCTTTTCATGGCGGGTGCTCCCAGCCAGCTGGAATTATTTAACGAGCGGCCACTGCTTACCAGGCTGGAAGGAGAACCGCTGCCTGATTCCATCCTGGGGGATCAGCGTTACGCCTTTATCCAGGCGAACGCGGGCGTACTGGGGCCCCGTTTCACGTTCGCCCGGCATGGAAAAAGTGGGCAGCTTATTTCCAAGGCGCTTCCGCANCTTGCAACCATCGCCGATGAAATCTGCCTGCTCAATGCAGTCCACACCGACCAGTTCAACCACGCCCCGGCCCAGATTTTCTTTAACACCGGNTTTGGNCAACCGGGTCGCCCCAGCATCGGTTCCTGGGCGATGTACGCACTGG
>PANG01000092.1 GCA_002708345.1 Planctomycetaceae bacterium
CAGCAGGGGTCGTTCACAGTATTCCCGTGCAATCATCCAGTAAACCGGACGGTCAATTGCCACCTGGATAAAGAAGGGATCAATACTGCTGCGATGATTGCAGACAATAATACCACCTCCCTCGATCGGCCTGCGGGAAACGTTCCTGCGACGAGCCCTCCAGAGGCAATAGGCAAACACCATGGCTGGAAAAAGGACCAGCACCTGGACAAGAGAAAAACCGCTCCGCCGGGAAAAGCACCAGGCAAGCAGCAGTGGCCAGAGAAAGACAGCCAGCAGGAAAACAACTGCCGCCCCTTCATGCCANGAGCACAACATCATACANATCCAACCGTTCCTGANACGTCTCNCGGCCATGGGNNGTCGGTGACCGGCCTGGANTGAANAACCTCTGACNAGGCATTATCCGGCCAAGCGTGAAATNCGGTTCACTGGCACAAAACCATCCGACTGAGAACCAGCATAGTGGTATTGCATCATGTATGCATCTTCCACCGTGTCCTCGTAGAAATCACGTAACACGGAAATCGCACGAAATCCCAGATCCCGGAAGAAGAGCTGTGCCGAAAGATTGGTTTCCCGAACCTCCAGCGTGATCCGGTTACGGCGCTGGTGTGAGAGCTTGCTGACCAACTTCTCCACCATGTGTTGCCCAACACCCTGCCTCTGGAAATCCGGATGTACGGAAAAATTGAGTACGTGCAGGTTGCTCTTGTGCAACTCATACACCATGAACCCAACCACTCNCTCGTTGAATTCCGAGACCATGCCAATGCAGTTGCGTTGCCGCAGGCAGCGAACAAAGTCCTCTTCGNTCCAGGGAAATTCAAAGCAACTCTTCTCGATGTCCAGAACATCCGGCATATCACGACGGATCATCCAGCGGATGTGATCGGAAACCNGTTGTTTTTGCTTGGAACNCATGGGAGTCCTCCCTGATCTTCCCAGAACCACTGTCTCCAGTNCCNTTGGAGATGGTGAAAAGTAGCAGATCGCGCAGAACGTGCCAATACGAGATCTGGCCTTGTGAAAGAGCATCCCCTGGCAGCAATCGAAATACCCGATGTCGNTCACGTGCTGCCTGGCTGAAGCCACTATCGTTTCACGTACNTCACGGTGCTTCCACCATGATCTNGGGTGGGGCCAGCAGCGACNGCCAGCCAGGATCCACGAGCCGCGCGAAGTGCTCCGCTGGCCGACAGCAGCATGATCAGGACACCGACAACGGAGGGACTCAACCAGAGCCACCAGGCGAGTCCTCCAAGGGCACCCCAGGCAAAAGGCCAGCGTCCAAGGTGATCCAGGAGTTGAGGNTTTCGGCCACACAGGAAAACCCCGGTGAGNGAAACGATNACCAGGATCCAGCGTCCCACGACAGATCCAATCGCACCACCTCCCATTACAGGAAATTGAACTGTCAGCGACTCCCCGTCCCCGGACGAGGCAAAACGAGCTATCGTCGGTGAGCCCCCTGACAGGGCATCAAACATGTCACCCAGAGATGGTGGATTCACCAGTTCCTCGTCGGCGAGTTCCTCGACAAAACCGAGTTGCTCATTGACATGTTTTTTCTCTTCGTCGATACCCGGCAACAGCGAGTCTTCTGGTCTTATTCCCTGCTGAAGTTCCTCTCGAGCCAGCCGCTTCCGAGCCTGAAGATATTGCCGTTGCCAGGGCAAGTACCAGTCATGGTTGCTGACCGGCTGACTGACAGCAGCGAGTTCGGCGGAAAGTGCATTCATGTCAATCAGCTGATTTAATCGCCCTACTTCGATCGAAGTACCACTTATCGCCGGAATACCATGTAACGCCTCCGGCAATCCCACCTTGCGATCCGNGAGGATCGTCCAGGTGACTCGTCCCATGGGGATTTTCTCCAGCCGGGGGAAATCACAACGCCATGATTCCTGACCTCGAAACGCCAGCTCATNCTTCCCACTGAAAAGNAGTTCAATTCTTTGCGGCAACTGGCTGGAGACAAGGAACAGACTTACCCGGTCTTCCGAAAGCGGCTCCTGTCTCGCTGCCAACCCAGCCACACTGGCATGGATAAGCTTGTAACCGACAGGGATCTGGACGACCACTNGCTGACTTCCAGAGGGTTCCAGGTCCAGCGTGGCAACACCAAAAACATGGCCATCATGGCCATGGTGAACACGNACATCTGCCAGCGAGACCCTGCGAAGGCCACCCGTTTGCTGGACATCACTAATCCGTGCTTCAAAATCGGGCAGGATTCCCCGAAACACCAGGGANGTGTCATCCACAGGGAGATCCGAAAACGGGGTGGGTAATCCAGGAATGCGTTGNAGTCCACTGGTCGCCCACTGGACCTGGTTGTCCTCCAGACGCCGTGGCAGGACAAGGTAACGAACGGCAGCAGCGGCATCGAGCACGAAAACATCGGGGACCCGGAAGGTACCACTGGCTGCGGGAAGTCGTGCTGAGAAACTGATGCGAGTCTTCCCTTCAAGTGGCTTTTCGGGCAGGAGGACAAGTTGCTGNCGAGATTGCATCGGGATCGGACGAATTTCAAAGGGCATCTCCGGGCTGACCGAAATCGTCTCCGACCAGGCCCCTGGCACCTCAAACCGGAGTTGGTCAACAACTGCNTCGGGCACGGTCAGTTCACAGTCCACCCGTGCGATCCACTGGTTATCCTGCTGGGAAACTCGTGTCACCATCACTGCCTGGAAATTCCTGCGATCCTCGTTCAGGACAATTACTGCTGGAGCTGCAGTCTCAGCAACTTCCTGGACAGCAAGATCGAATTCACCAACCAGTCGCCTGGAAGTCGACTCGAGAAGCTGGCCACCACCTTCCTTGTAAACCGCAGATGGATCAAGCTTGTCGAATCCNACCGTGACCCCGTGGTAGCGAAAAACCCGGACCCTNCCGCTGTCGATACGTGCACCGCGAAGACGGATCAGGGGGACCGGTATTTGATTACCGGTGATNGCCAGTACTCCCCGAATAACCAGTCTTTGCTGACCCAAAACAGGCCGATCCAGGAACANCACGGTCCCATCCCCGTCAGATGGGGCAGCCCGCAGAGGCACCTGGACCTCCTGTTGCTCGAGTGAGGCCGCCTGNAGTTGGAATCCAGCAGGGCTCTCCAGTTGCAGCTGCAAAAGGGAACTGTCGCTGACATCCAGATCCGCGGTNTAGACCAGGTCAAGNCGCCGGTGATCGACATGGATATCAATCAACTCGGTCGCAGACAACCTTGGCAACCGATCCTGGGTCAACAGATTCCACTCGGACTCCTCGCTGATTAAACGAAAGGCGCGTTGCGGTAGTTCGTCAGTTCCCCAGGCCTCCCCGAACTGCTCTACAGCAATCTCCTCGACCATCTCGCCTATATCGACTTGCCCTTCCANCTGGTCCGAGACCGTCATGGCAACCAGCCTGTCACCATGCCGGTCAGCAACAACTTCCAGTCGNGGAAGTTGAAGGTTACCGATTCCCGACGCCTGGTTCAGATAAAATGTCGTTTCCAGCATGAATTCCTCTTGCTGGGGATTATCCAGCGACAGGAGGATTGTCTGTTGCTCGTCATTTCGAACGCGTGGCTGGCCAGCCACGAACTCTCCTCCCCGTACCGATACCAGTCGCAAGCGGGGATCCGTTTCCAGCTGGATGGTCTTCACACTTCCGAGCAGGACATCAAAGCGGAACTGGGCATCCAGCGTGACCGCATTGGGACGCACACGCAGCCAGAAGGAAGATTCCACCTCGACCTCACTTTCAACAGGCGCCAGGCGAGAATTTCCCGGCCAGCGAATTGCCAGCTCGTTGAGAGGCCCCAGTTCCCCAACCAGCTGGCCACTGACCTCGTCATAACTCGTCATGCCAAGACAACCTGGTAAGCGAGGAAGCGGTGCATCGAGAGGTAACTGGAGCCGAAACTGTGAATTGGCAATCGGTGGAATCGCGAATTGGATGAAGGAAAATCCGTCTTCNGACNGAGCTCGAGGTGTCAATCGCAGGGNAAGCTCATAACTGCCCGCCTGCTCAACCTGGAACGACAACTGGCGATCCTGGGGAGATATTTCCAGTTGAACCGGCTGCCCATCCAGCAGGACATCGCCGAGCTGGACCTGGTCAGTTCGGATCGGCACCTGGATACCGACATCGTTTTTGAGCACTTCCAGCTGGTAAGTCGCCGTGATCACCCCATCCAGAAGCTGCTCCATGTCAACCGACCACTCCCAGTTGCTTACGTAATTTGCCGACCGAAACAGCCAGTCACTCTGCCGCTGACTCAACTCCGCCGAACGACGGTGCAATCCGTCAAAAAACGGCTCTGGTACAAAATTGTATTGTCCTACCGGCTCATTCTCCTCATCCACCGGGATCAACATGCGATGAATAATCAGCTTCGGGTTCTGCTGCTTGACATCGTCGGGAGCCCCTTCTGGATCCTGCCCTCGTGTTACGGCGAGTCCAAGAAATCCGAAGAAGAGAAACAGGATCAGGAGATTACGTGGTGCCAACTGCAAGCGAAAAGAAAACTGCTCCTGCTCCCTCTTACCACCTTGTGTGAGTTCTGTCCGGTGGTGGAGAACAACCAGCACCTGGGAGGCAATCGCCGCCAGCCAGGCCGCTGTCGGAAAGGGATAGGTGATTGCNGGCGCCAACATTACCAGTACAAAACAGGCGACCACGATTCTCGGAGGCCAGGCGGGAGAGTGCAGGGAAAGCCAGCTAAAAAGACCAACCAGTAACAGGAAAACAGCCCATCCCAGAGACTGCATCGTCACCTGGTGATAAACCTGGAGTTGCACGGGACTTTGCGATTGAATCGGATGCCAGCTGATATTCCAGTGTCGATCTGCTCGCCCCGGCGCAGCNACGTCCTGATGCNGGTTCCATGGAATCGGGGCAAGTTCCCCATGTGCGATCCAGATACTGGAGCTCATCAGCCCATGATTTTCCACCATCTCCGGAAANGTGAATTCCAGGGACGGTGCGATTGCCAGTAATTCACCACNCCATTGCACNGACAAGCCGACAAGCAGTGGAGAGTCTGTTGAAGTAACAANNAGNACTCCTTCCGATACCAACAGNTGCANATGAAAGGAACGNNGAAGTTCAGCCATGGAAAGCGCCTGGGAGGAGAGCATCGTGGAAGGCGTCACACCAGCCGCCTGCAAAGCGCGTTGGTCAAACCAGATTTCTGAAAGTCCGCTGGCTGGGAATTGACCTGATCCTGCAATCAAATCACCCCAGTCAGCTGGCCGGCCAGAGCTAACAATTCCCTGCAGGAGTGAATCAAGCTGAAGAATCGTTTTCTCGGACTGCTCGATCAAGGCCGGCAAAGATTTTTGGAGCGGGGACTGTTTATTCGCGAAGGCCACCCCAGAATCGAATTCTCTCCAGAATGGTCCAAAAAGCCGCTTTCCCCAGGAAACAGGGCGTTGATGTCCGCTCAAACCAACACCTTGCTCGAGCGGATGATAACCGGCTGGCAGCAGGACTTCCCAACGGCCATCCAGTACAGGGCAATTCGGCTCAGGAGCACGACTGGTAAGCGAGGAAATGGATCCAAGAGGGTCCCCCTGTTCACGGTAATGCAGCTGAACCGTGCAAAATCGTTTTTTCTCCGGCAGCGTCACGATGACTGACGACCTGGCCGTCGTCGCGTTGTTCACCGTTACCTGTTCACCATCAACAAGAACCTGCAGATCTTCAACCGTTCCGGGAAGAAGAAAGCGGATACGTCGTCGTCCCACATTTTCCATGAAATAGCTCACCTGGTGATGGATCACACCGTTGGACGTGAAACGCGACCTCATCATCATCTGCCAGGCCCAGGCAAGCGATTTCTGTTCGGAAGACGTGTCGTGTGAAAGAATCACATCACTGTCGAGAGAGGGCTGGTAGCGGTACATCGCCCGGATCGGCAGATAAGTGTCGACCGGGACAACCTGGGGAGGAATCGGCTTGAGCCGCCTGGCCTCGATCTGGAGGTTTCCTTCATCGCGTGCCAGGATCGCCAGGGAAGCCAGCTGCGATGTCGCTCCGGGGAGCATCAGCAGGCTCACTCGACTGGCCTCCTGAATCTCCGATTCACGCTGGAGTTCCAGGTCAAATCGTGTGCCCATCGATTCAGGCAGGACAAGTTCCCAGGTTTCTCCCCCAACCAGCCCTAGCCCGGACTGATCCTCGGCCGTCAACTTGCGGGCTGAAAGGCTCACTGCTGGATGATTGACCAATTGCCAGCGGAAGAGTTCATCTCGCGGTTCATGGAAATGAAACACCAGTCGGTTGAGCGACGAGGAACGGGGCGTACAGCCCACCAGGTATCGCTCCTTGAGAGTGTTCCCATCCACTTCCGCCTGCACGGCAATCTCGGCAGAGAAACGAGGCTGAATACGTCGGACAAACAGGCCCAGCCTGTCAGCCACCGGACTTTGCTGGTAGAGAAGTGCCGCCGCCTGGGCATTCACTGCTGTCGCCTCCTCCTCGCTCAATTCCTCTCTCTCCAATCGCAACAGTCCGGCATCTCCTTCAAGCTGCAGCTGGAATGAAGGATCCACCCGAACCGAAACGACCTGGCGACCATGTTCTACATCCTCGATCCGTAGCGGCTGGAGAATATCACCAGCCAGACCAGTAGCATTCGTAGGCCGGTGGGCACGAACAACAAGCCGGGCAGGACGATCCAGGCTGATTGCACGTTTCAGCAGGACCTGTAACCGGCCACCGGAATCATCCTGGGCGGGAGTCACGATATCGTAGCTGTCAATTAACGACGCAGGCTCTGTCTCCACGCTATCAACAATCCAACCGGGCGCGATCGCTCCGGAAATATCAAACCGAGCACCAAAACTGGAAGAAAGACTGGCGATGAATCGTGCGGTAACTCGGGGGGGCAGAATCGCAATCTCAAGGGATGTTTCCAGCTGAATCTCTTCATCTCTTCGCTCCACAGCAACCTCGATATCGGCAGCTGGCTGGTAAAGCTGGATCACACGGTTCTCACCTCCGGCATCCGCAGGAACAACACGTGTCACCTTTCCACCACTCACCTGTAACCGCTTCAGCATCACGCTCTCGGGAAGCATGAGCTGGATTTCTCCCTCGCGCCATACAGCATCCGGCAGTCGAACCATGGGCAAATGCCAGCGGCGCCCCGTCTGCATCTTGCCTGTGGCACGCAGCACGAGCAGGTGATTCTGTCCGAGAATTGCCTCGGGCAACAGCAACTCATGGTGGCCATCCTCTGCCGTACCACGAAATGACCACTTGACCGGATCATCTCCGATCCGCGCATCGATCAACTGGAGTTCTCCCATCTGGACAGCGAACTGTCGCAGCGGCTCGTTGTATACATCCAGGTTAAGTTGAATCGTGACATCCAGACCGGCATTGGATAAACCATATACGGTCGTCTGCCGCAGGAATGTCAGCTGGCTTCTCTGGCGAAATGGGTTCTCCGGGGCAATCGTCAAGCGGACATGATCATGCCCTCCCAACTCCAGGACCCAGTTCAGTGTTTCTGGCTGGCTGGCCGCCGTCGCTTCAGGATTCTCTGCTTCAGGATTCTCTGCTGGAGGATTCTCAGGGGGCACGGCAGCCTGGCTAATAATTCCTCGATCAATCTGTGGCGTCACGTTCGCAGGAAGTTCCAGGAGCAACTGGCTGGCTGGAGAGGTAGGCAGCTGGATATCAAAATGGAGCTCACCGAGCGAATCTCGCTGTCCTTTCAGCGACCATGGAAAATCGAGCCTGCCGGGACGAGGAACCAGGCAGACCTGGCTGCCGTTTGAATCCCTTCCGACGATTGCAACCGGCGACTCCTGGTCCTCGCCAAAATGCCAGTGTGGTACTCCAATCGCCAGCCCCATCGGCTTCAATGGAAGGAAAAGAAGTTCCTCACTGTCTTCCGCTGTTGATTCCTCTTCTACCGGCTCCTCCGGTTCGGCCTCGGGAGGCTCCAGTCGTTCCACCTGGAGCCGTGCCTCTCCAGCAACCAGCTGGTCTCCCCGTAATCGTGCCCGGTAGCGTGCCCGGCTGATCCGCACGCGGTCTGCAGCCGGGTTTGCCCGGGCCGCGCGGTTAATCACCTGGATCATTGCCTCCACCTCGTCCCGGCGAATCGGCATGAGACCCTTTATCAAGGACGGAAGATCCTTGCTGGGAACATAGACTCGCCGGTAGATGAGTGCTGCTCGAGTCTCCTGCTCCCCGCCATCGACTGCTGACCTGGGATCCGGGGACTGGCCAGGTAGCGCAAGGCAGGATCCGGAGAGGATCAATAGCAGCACGAGGAACCATTTGAAGCAGGTCATGAGGGTGGCTCCGTGGCCGACATCTCCAGGGAAGCAGATACCGATGCGGTTGACCCCCGGGAGCCGGTCTCGAGGGAAACAACTCCAGGGTCACTCGCTCCTTCAACCATCCCGGCACGACCAAGCAGGCGAGGTCCATCCCGCAATCGCCAGAAGAGGGTCCACTGCAGCAGTCTTGCAAGTCCCACCAAACCACCCCCGAGAAGTGCCGCCTGGACAACCAGTAGGACAATCTCCGGCCAGCTCACGGCTGACGCCGCGAGAACAACCCCGACGACAAAGAGAAGCGAGGGATGCCGTACAGCGGGAATATAAATCAGCACCAGGCCAACGAGCAGGATCAAACCCGAGACGACCATGACCAGCGAGGAACGGCGAACCGTTGTCACCGTGAACATCCGCACCGGCCCAATTGAAGAAAAGAGATACTGGTTGGTCTGGACCGGGACCACCTGCTGGAAGGACGCACCAACCCAGCGTTCCAGATCCTGTTGGTCCATATACGCCGTTCTTCTCCAGCTCCAACCGTTCCATAACCATTCCTGTTCCGGTGTCATGTGGACAGGGACCTCAAGCAGGTGTTCATTTCCAGGTGTCACCAGCTGCCAGAAAATCCTGTCAGCACTGTTCGCTCCAATCACCCGCGGAGGCTCCACCGAAACAAAGCCCGTCAGGTGACTGCCAGGATTCGTCCAGTACCAGATCTCGATCACCATCTCGACGGCATCCCGGGAAGGGGGAAGCGGGATTTCCAGGGCACCCTGTTCGTTGATCACCACGTTCCTCGCTGACAGTGGCTGCTTGTCGATGGCAATCCGCAGGTTGGAGGTATTCCCCTGGGCCAGCTCCGGGAGCTGGATCTGCAGGCGGCGATCCCGGGTGGAAACGCGCAAGGCAGCCCGTTCGTATCGAACTGTTTCAGTCAGATAAGTCTGCAACCATAACTGGCGCAGCTGCGTCGATGCCGAGGCTCCCAATCGATTGAGACTGACAAGCAGGGGAAGCACATCTGTCGTCTCGGTCGCTGCAAATATCGGATCGACCGATTGTGAAATGCGTCTGCCGGGGCCATCGTCACGCTGCCAGGAGCCTTCGCGAGGGCTCGCCTGGACCATCGAATCCACAACCAGCTCCACCTGATTATCCTGGAAGATCGTCGTGGGAGTTCGATAGGGAATCACCAGCCCCACGGGAACGGTCACCGGTTGGTCCACAAGGAGCGTGGGCAAACGGATACTGTATCGAAGCAGAATGCGGAACTGACCAATTCGTTCCTTAAGCAAATCGACCCGGATCACCCGTCGCAAGTCACGATCCCCCGCCGACTTCTCCGGATCTTCCACCCAGGGAAGAGACTCCAGCTGCAACTCGCTGTCCTGTATTCCCGTGTTCACAAGTGGAAACAGGAATACCTGGAGATCTCGACGAATCACCAACGAGGAGGGAACTTCCAGCGACAACTGCTTGATCGGCTCGTAAGCCACACCAAAACGCAGTTCCTGCCGCAACTGGACCTGCTGTTCATCGACAGAGACTCGCGACAGGGAAGCGACCGTTGTATTGCGCTGCCGAATCTGCAGGCGAGCGACGAATGACGGTGAAGCAGCATCCCCTCGATCCCGGTAAACAAGTGGAGCCTGCTGTCTCTGAGGGAGCAGGCCTGTTTCCGCTTCCGACAGCCTTGTCTCCTGTGTCAATCCAATGATCTGCTCAATTTGTGGCACCATTTCCACATTATCATCCGGGCTCACAATCAGCAGGCCGGGAAGCAACGTGAAAACCGTGGAACTGAGGAGCGAATCCACCCCGGGACGGGGGATGTCGATCACCTGTTCAACCACCAGGTCAGTCTGTGTGGCAAGATCTCGATGAGCTCGCAACTGGATTTCAAACTGCTCCGGAAGACTCCCACTGGCCGCCTGTATTGGAATCGATACCAGGGTCCCGCTCTCAATCCGAATCGCGTCCGGATCAACCAGGTCTGCAGGCCTGGAAAGCACCTGGTCCACGGTCCAGCCATCCAGGTCTGACTCCAGAACAAAACCGCTTTTCCCACGCACCTGGCAGATCAAGTTGATATCGAGCTGGAGTTCATCATCCCGTACCTGGACCAGGTATTGTGGCTCAACACGAACACGTGTTTTTTCCGGCTCGATCCGGGCATCCAGCGAATAGGACTGGCTGAAGATCTCGAACCGTGCAATCCCCTCCTGCTGGAGCAGGGCTTCGGGAATTTCATCGATGCGGCGTACATCCCCATCCTGGTGCCAGGCAAGTGACCAGTTCCCCTCGACCACGAAATCGATAAATCCGGACTGCTTCACGGCATTCAATACGTCCACACCACGAAACACGCTGGACTGCTCCTCACCAGCAACATTTCCTCCCGGGGACTCTTCCTCGGGAAGGCCGGGCGCTGGCCGAAAAATTGCCTCCAGCGTGACCTGCAACTCGTTGGCCGGACGATTGGCCGTCACCTGGACCCTTTGTGGCTGTGGCAAAGGAACCCCTTCCATGGTTGGCAGGACCACCAGCCGGAAATCTCCCTGGGGAAGATCGATCACCTGCATGGAGGGTGGCAGCACCACTTCGAATGAAGATACCTCACCCCCTGAACCGGTTACCGTCACTTCGGCCTGCATGCTGATCTGCTGGGGACCCCTGATCGTGAAACGGGTGATCGTGTTGGCCAGCAGGCGAGTTACCGGCTTCATCGAGTCCCGGTCAATCGTGCCCCAGCTAAAATCAAGCTGCCCACCAGCAAAATCAAAACTAAAATCCGTCTCACCTGTCCCCGCCGGCCTGGCAACCACGCGCAAGTCGTCATTCAGCGATTCGGCACCTGCCAACCCTACTTTCAGACTCTTCATCCGTGAACGGGCAAGGGGACAAGTCAAACCAAAAAGGAACTGCCTGGCCGTCCTCTCCAGCGGTGAAATCAACTTCAAGCTGAGTGTGTGACGACTTCCTTTTTCGGCTCGAAACCAGCAAATGTGCCCCGTCCCCCCTTTGTCAAGGGTGAGAAAAAAGTCACCCGGTCCCTCATGCCCTGCAGCTTCCTGGAGGACCGCCTGGCGAAATCCAATCGGCACGGCAATCCACTCATCCTGCTGCTGTCGTTCGACAATGCGAATTTTCATTGTCACATCCAGCACGAGATGGTTCTCCCGGGCAACTCCCTGGTAAACCACCTCGTCAATGGCAAAGGCAGGGGGCAGTTTCCGTCCCAGCAGGTTGTGCCGTGCCTTGTAGATCTGGTCCCACTCTTCCAGCGAAAGATTGGCCACTGGAACCAGGTTCCCCTCGGCATCACGAAGGTAGATTACCTCCGTCCGAGCCTCTTGCACTCCACCGCTTTCAGTTTCCTTTTCAGCGGCAGCAGCTGGGGTCGCCGGTTCCGGTTCCTGTGCCACCAGGCCCTTCCAGGATGTGGAAAAGGGAAACAGCAGCAGTGATGCGAGAATCACTTTCCAGCAATAAGTAGTGATAGATTTCATGTTTG
The DNA here is from genome assembly GCA_002708345.1 of Planctomycetaceae bacterium. Next base: position 11,800 of record PANG01000092.1, read on the forward strand.
GTAATACCGTCGAGATGCCTGCCTTCTCTGTCTGGAAAATACCCTGCCAGGCAGGAGTTTCCACTCTTTCCATTCTAGGCATGCCGGGAATACGATCAAAGAGAATCCCCATCCCTGATTACCTGAAAACCCTGTTCCAAAGGGGTCCCCTGGACCCCATAACCGGTATGACCGTCAGATCAAGACGCCCTGAAGAGCTCCAGGAGCGATGCATGAAGCGGCGCGGTTGCCGTGGCCATGAGCACTGGCGCGTCAATCTGGAAATCTCCACCATCAATCGCTGTCACCTGGCCACCTGCTTCCTGAACAAGCAAGATGCCGGCAGCGACATCCCACGGTTTCACACTGCTGGCCCAGTATGCATCCAGGCGTCCAGCAGCAAGGTACGAGAGATTCAAGGCCGCAGATCCAATCCGCCGCAGTGAACGGCAATGTTGAAGCGCCTTGGTAAATCGATTTACCTCATCTGTTTCGTCTTCGATATTTGCGGGAAAACTGACGGCTCCCAGTGCCTGCGAAAGTTCGCTTGTCGTGCTCACTGAAATCTCGTCCCCGTTAAGAGTGACTCCGTTTCCTGCCGACGCACAAAACAACTCCTCCCGAACCGGATCCAGGACCAGCCCAAGCCGGGGAAGCCCATGTTGCCAGAGTGCGATGGAAACAGAGAAGAAAGGCAACTGGTGTACATAATTGGTCGTCCCATCAAGCGGATCGACAATCCAGCAGTTTTCCTGGGAAGCAATCCAGGATGGCTCCCCGTCTGTCGGATGGCGATCGCCCTCCTCACCAAGAAATGCGTGACCTGGAAAAGCCGACTTGATCGTCTGCTCGATGACCTGCTGGGCCGCCAGATCCACATCCGTCACCAGGTCCTTGGGGCCCTTTTCCCGGGTGGTGAATTGACTTGATCGGTCAAGCAGGAGCTGGCCGGCCTGGTGAATTGCCTTGCTCGCAACTTCCTCGTATTGACTCACCTCATGCGACGACAAGATACACGTCCTTTCTAGAAACGCCGGTTTTTATCTGCCGTTGCCGGTGCCACCCCATCAAGTGTCTCACGAGAAACACCCCTTGATGGCCAGCAGCACGTCACTTCGCCAAGAGCAACCTCGTTGCGATTATCGAACACCGAAAGACAACGACAAACAGTCGCTAATATGCTCATAATCCGTCTCCCTGGCAGGCCAAAACAGCAGTCCTGCAAGCACATTTCGATACAAAAGTCTGGACACTTCGACCATTCCTGCTATTATCATAAGTGATGGGTTTGTACGTTTTTCTTTGATAGGAACTGCGATTTGTGCCCCAACTGACGCAATCTGCGTTTGGTTGAAATCGGCAGTCAACAACGTACGACACCTATCGGCCTCTTCTCTGTTCCGGCCCCGCCGTAACACTTTTTGTGTGCGGCGGGGTTTTTTTTCTACAGGGAACCCTAGGTGCTAAGTCGGCAGGGTGCATTGCGAAATTGCAGAAAAAGTGCTTCAGCCTGCTGCTGATCGCCATCTCGTGGGATGATCCAACCCTGGAGGCGGGATCGGCGAATCACACCCTTCTCTAACTGGTCAAGCAAGAGCTGGAATGTCCAGCTTACCTCTCCTGGCTGTTCGTTGCCGGCAAGCAGTTCTCCCGCACCAAAATCTGCCGGGTACAGTATCTCCAGGTAGCTGAAGTCACAATCCTCCTGGCGGCAGAGAATACAGCCCGGCGTTTCAAGCAAA
>PANG01000093.1 GCA_002708345.1 Planctomycetaceae bacterium
TCATGGCTCTCTAAGCAGCCCGCCGCTGTCTGCGACGCCATTTCTTGCGTTCCCGCTTGCTCATCTTTCGCCAACGCTGCGGATCCATCCCCTCTCCGTATTGCTGATCTGCGGCCTGCATCTCGGAAATTTCTCGTTCACGCTCGTCCGCTGCTTCCTGTATCTCGGTTTCCTCGTCGACGCTTGTCAGCAGTCGCCGCTCCTCGGACGACAACCCGGAAAAGGAATCTTCATCCGTATCGTCCTGCTGATCCTGCTGATAGTAGTGGTAGGACGATCGCCGGGAGTCGCTGGAAGCCTCCTCCTCTTCTTCTTCTTCTTCTTCCTCCTGGACAAGTTTTTCTTCTTCCTCGTAGATGTCGTCTTCCAGGTCCTCTTCATCGTCGCCTGCGACAGGAAGCTCTTCTTCCTCTTCCTCTTCTTCCCATGCCTCCTCTTCGTCCAGCTGCTCGACCCGCCGGGATTGACCCTCTCGCGCCTGGTGCGGTCCCGCCTCAAGGTGGGCAGAATCATGGCGACGGCGACGACCAAATCGCTGGGCCGAGAAAAAACAGTAGCGGGCATACATCCAGATCGACATGCTCACCGCGACGTGGCTTCCAAGCAGGATCATCGCACTGAGCAGGGAGGTATCTATCGTTGCCGGGAAAACGACCCAGCCCAACTGCTGGGCAAGGAGGCTGCCATATCCAATCAATGCAAGTGACATGAACACCAGCGACGGGATCGTGCGGCGCATTTCCACGACCAGCCTCAGCCCCAGGATTCCACTCACCCCCGCCGCAATCAACAACCACCAGCCATCGGCAGAGGAAAGCATTCCCGCGGTGGGCATACGCCGAGCGGCAAGCTCCAGCAGACGATGGAGGCCTGAGGAGGCATCCAGGCTGGCAATCGCACACCATCCGGCCACAACAAGCCAGACCTTGTAACGGCCACGATAATCATCCAGCTTGTGGCGTCGCAGCAGGTAGACCTGTAGGCTTCCCACCATCACCAGGAGAAGCAGCAGGGAAGCAAACCAGGAGGCCATGTTTCCACTGCCGTCCAGAGCGAAGGTTGCCGCGACGGCATCCTCCTGCTGGTGAAAATGGAGATAGCCCTGGGCAATACCGAACAGCATGCCACAGGGGACCAGCAGGAAAAGCAGGATCGTCCACCAGGCCTTGGGGATCAGGTCACAGAGCCGAAGTTGGTTTTCCTTGAGCGCTTCATCCGCATAAGTACGACGCTGACGCCGCCGTGATGACCGTTGTCGATCATCCGGTCCTGCCATCGATGTACTCTCAAGCAACACGCGCCGACGACGCATGTCACCCTGGTCATGACTGTGAAGTGCCACTTTTGCTTCCTCTGCTCATTGCGCCTGGGCAAATTCGATCGGTACGGTAGATGGCCATACCTATAACTCAATTTCGACCATTTCCACCCCAGATCTTATAGATACTCCCACGAAGTCCCCGCAATTGTCAGCCCGGATTGGATGGGGTATGCTGGCCATTTGCCTTACGCCCTGTGCGACCGGCATAGTCAGGCAGATAACAATCCAACAAGATGACGTATTCAGCCAGCATTGGCTGGCCTTTTATCAAATGAGAGGACTATCATGGCCCACGAACATCCAGATCTCCCCTACGCCCATGACGCGTTGGAACCCCATATCGATGCCCGCACGATGGAAATCCACCATGGAAAACACCATGCCGGTTATGTCGGCAAGCTCAACGCGGCTGTAGAAGGCACGGAATTGGCCGACACCTGCGTCAACACGATCATTGCCGACCTGGAGAGCGTACCGGAGAATATTCGTGGTGCCGTACGAAATAACGGTGGCGGGCACTCCAATCACTCGCTCTTCTGGTCCGTGATGGGACCGGATGGAGGGGGAGAACCGTCAGGATCACTTGCCGAGGCCATCAACGCCTCGTTTGGGGGCCTTGAAGGCTTCCAGGAGGCGTTTGCACAGGCTGCTGCCACTCGCTTTGGCAGTGGCTGGGCATGGCTTAGCGTCGACGGAGACGGGCTGGTGGTGGAAAGTACTGCCAACCAGGATAGTCCACTGATGGAAGGTCGCACTCCCATCCTTGGACTGGATGTCTGGGAACATGCCTATTACCTCAATTACCAGAACCGTCGCCCAGACTATATTGCGGCTTTCTGGAACGTCGTGAACTGGGATGAAGTGGCTCGGCGATACGCAGAAGCAACAAGCTGATTTCTGTTGCCGATCTGCCAATCCATGCGACCCGCTTGATAACTCGCCTGGGCGTGGAAACCATGGTTTTCGCTTCTCCGCCTGTGGCAGCTGCTGAAGTGCTAGCATCCACCGTGGAATTTTATTCACGGGAAAAATCCGGCATTGACGATTCCCAGGGCTCTCTTTATGATCCCGCTCCCTTGGCAGATATTCTCCACCTGGAGATGTTGCCATGGTTCAACCCAAACAACTGTCATTGAACGTCGCAAAGGACAAGGAAGTCATGCGCAATCGACTGTCGCGTTGCACGCTGCTGGGTATCACGGTCACTATCGCCAGCCTGCTTTTAACAGGTTGCTCAACATCAAGCTGGTCCACCTGGAGTTGGCCTGGGACAAGCTGGCTGACGGGCAAGAAGGTACCAACCTCTGAGTACCAGACACCGGACAATCCTTCCAGCGGTTATTCTTCCCTGCCTGTGGACCAGGCCCAGAAGTACACTGATCCACAATCTGCACCGGTCACCAGCGATCCACAAAACTTACTACCGAGGGATCCGGCCGTCATCCAGAACAACAACTATTCGACCAACTATCCTGCGACCAACCAGGGAAACAGCAATTCCCTGGTACCCGCCGAGACGCAGCAACCGGTGGACCCCTATATCAGTCCTCCGGGCAACCAGGCACAGCAGGGTCCATACAATTCCAACCTCTACCGTGACAACCAGAGTTCCCCGTTACTTCCGCCCGCCTCGACCCCGATCACGGCGGGTGGTTTCCAGGCACCGGCCGTGGACCAGGCACCTCCTCTGAGCCCGGATGACAACAACTACAACCAGGGATTCTACAAGCCAGGGCAGGGACAATTTGGTGCCTCCACCCAGGACACGGATTCCTTTCCAATCAACCAGGGTGGCACGATTACCCCTGCCCAACCAGTTGTCCAGGAACCGGTTTACACCGGTCAGCTCCCGGCCTCCAGCGGCACGCAGATCGATGGCCTGCCGACATCCGCGGTTCCCGCTGGCCTGCCTGCTGTCCCAGCTCCCGGTGCTTACCGTCCCGGAAGCACCGGCAGCTACTAGCTTCCGCCGAGGCAGACTGGCCTTTCACTACCAACGCCCTCTACCAGGGGGTCAGTGCGCCATTCACACAGAGGGTCTGTCCACTTACGAAGGCCGCCTCGTCACTGGCCAGGTAGAGAACAGCATCGGCAACATCTCGTGGCACACCCCAGCGACCCATCGGCACCACGGCCAGGTAATCATCCTTGTCCTGCTGGGGATCATCGAGGTGTCGTTCTGTCGGAATCCAGCCAGGAGCAACCATGTTCACGGTAATTCCTACGGGCGCCAGTTCCCGTGCCATGCTGCGTGTCCAGCCGATCTGCCCTCCCTTGGCAGCCACGTAAGCGCTGAACGGCGAGACACTCCGATGGTAAACCTCGCTGACGATATTGATAATCCGGCCCCACTGCTGCTCTTTCATATGCGTGATTCCCCGCTGGGTCATCAAGAAGGGACTCTTGATAAAGAAATCAATCATCCGCTGGTAGAAATCCCAGTCATACTGTTCGATTGGCAACTGGGGTTGCTCACAGGTCGCGTTGGGCACCAGGATATCCGGCATTCCCAGCTGCTTCTCCGTTTCGCCAAACAGCCTGTCTATCTCCTCGGCCGAGGTGGCATCGGCCTGGATCAAGCAGGTTTTGATTCCCGCCTGCTGGTACTCGGCCAGCGTCTGTTCTGCCCTTGCAACATCATGGGCGAAGTTCACCGGAACGGAGGCACCTGCCTGTCCCAGGGCCAAGCCAATCTCCTTCCCCAAACCCGAGCTATTCCCGGTGACGATGGCAACGTGTCCTTCGGTTGAAAAGGCCATCAGGCATCCTCCTTAAAGGTGCCCGGCCTCATCCAGGATCCACGCGATTTAGCAGGACGCCGGGCAGCAACGATATTCTACCAGACGGACCTCGCTTCTCTCCTGCTGGAGTTGCTCAAGGCACAACTCTGCCTGTCGCAGGTCGGAGAATGTGGCATACCACTGCCAGTCACCGTCTGAGGCGGCACGATACTGGACACGCAACTGGGGAGCAACCCCCCCGGGAGCACTGACTGCAACCATGTGTCTTTTCTGGGTCATCATCATGGCCGGGAACTCGCTAGTAAGAAGAAATCACTTGAGTCAGGCCATCGAGCACTGACATCTTCTTTTACCATCGAACTGCGGAATTCCAGAACCTCACCAAAACCTAGAAAAACACCAAAGCAGCCTGGTAAAATTTAACGGTCAGGCAACATGGTGACCGTGAAAGAGAGGTATCCGGTTCCCCGCGCGGATCACCAGCCCATGACCATGTTCGACTCGATCACCTTGCGGGCCTGGTCCAGGTCCGAGCCGGTCTTCTGCATGTACAGGCGGATGGCGTGGACCTTGTCACCCGCAGCCTTGGAAAGGCAATCGCGGGCAGCCAGGCTCACCTCTGGGGCCTGGCCGGTGATCCCCAGCACTCCCTTGGAGACCACCCAACTGTCCCTTGGCCGCTGCACCAGGCGAAGCACATCGTCCTGGGGGTAGGCATCGGTCACCACGGCCCGTGCGGTCTCGACATCATCCGCCCAGGTGATGATGATGTGGGCATCGGTCTCGATCTCGTAGAGTGGCATCGTGGGCAAGCTCCTCGCGACCAAGTTGTCCGGTAGAACTGTCAGAATGCCGGATCCCTCCCTGATTGGCAAGGTGGGGTATCGCCGCAGAACTAGAACAGCCCGATGCCCGGGGTAAACCCCAGATTCCTGACCCGCTCCAGATCCTCCCTGGCCCTGGCAGGCTGATGGACAGCCTCGTAAGCCAGGCTGCGGTGATAAAGCAATATCGCCAACTGCCGTGTCATCTGTTGCTCTTTCCGGTCAAGTGGGGCCGGGTCCACCGCCAGGTTGCGTTCCTGGTCGATCGACACCGTCATCTCATGCCACCGTGCATCACAAAGCCGAACTGCCACCAGCAAGTCCATCAGGGCAAGGTTGGGCTGCTGGTTCTTGAGCAGGGCAAATCCACGCGTATCCAGAACGGTGTCCCTCAAGTCCAGGGTTCCCTGCAGCGACATCAACAACCGGATCTCATCGAGCCGGCCGATCACCCCTTCCAGCTGGTCTGGCTGCTGTCCCAGCTCGCGGATCTTTCCCAGCGCCTCATCACGTTTCTCGACCTGTCCCGTTTTCTCCAGCACCATGGCATGCAACTTGTAGACACTGGCCACGTAGCGGCGCATCGTCTCCTGTTGCTCTCCATGTCGTTTTCGTTCACTCGCCTTCCAGTTCGACCGCGGTTCAAACTGTCTTTCCCAGCTATCGAGAAACTTGGAAGCATGGCGTGTCGCCTGGCTACTGAAGGCCAGTGCCTGGCCGTGGTGTTGTTCGAGATAGGCCTGGCAGGCAGCAAGGTAATTTGGTGCTCCATTATAATCCCAGGCAATCCCCACTCCTCCCAGCAGTGCGATCGCCTGGTCCGCTTCCTCGATCACGCGCTGGAGCTGTTGCCCGGTGAGTGCCACCTGGTAAGCACGGTTGTTGAGCAGCAGAACCTGTTGCTGGAGATGCCAGTTTTCCTGTCCTCCATATCCCGCAACCGCCTTTCCAATCATCTCCCACTGCCGGATGACCTCATCCGGCCGGTCAAGGTGCAGCAGGGCATCGCACAGTTGCTGTCGCAGTTGGATCTCCTGCTCCAGGCTCCCCACTCTCTCCAATATCGATTCCAGATCCTGCCTGCTCTTTTCATGTTCCCCCAATTCCCCCTGCCAGCCGGCACGATCGGCCATCGCGGAGATATTATCTGGATCCAGTTCGACGGCACGATCAAGTAGCTCAAGGGCCTTCTCGAGGTCCCCCTGTTCCCAGGCGACTCGGGCGGCAGCATGCTGCCAGCGAGCCCGCTCCGTGTCAATGAGTCCATAGGACAACAGTGGCCAGACGACAAGCAGGATTGCGCCCAGGCTGGGATAGTATCGACTCCAGGGAGCTCCCTCCCCGGGTTCCGTTGGGAGGTGCTGGTTGCTCGAGCTTTCATTCATGCTTTCCATTGTACTTATTCCCGGCGCAGCCCCAATTCCCCTTTCACTGCCTCTCTCCGCCCTCTTGCCAGAAAGCCGGTTTTCGCTATGCTTTGTCACATTGCTGGCATGACTGCCAGTAGGAGAAACCGGGGCCGTAGCTCAATTGGTTAGAGTACCGGACTGTCGATCCGGTGGTTGGGGGTTCGAGTCCCCTCGGCCTCGCTGGTTACACCCGTTGTCATGAACTGGCAGCGGGTGTTTTTTTTTACAGCGGTAACCTCTCGCTGGAGAAACCACCATGAAGGACCCCATCACGATTGCCAGTTGCCAGTTCTCGGTGGAAGCGGACATCTTCCGAAACCGGGACACGATCCTTGCCCAGGTTGACGAGGCAGCCGACCGGGGGGCCCGTATCATCCATTTCTCGGAAGCTGCCCTCTCCGGTTACGCCGGCGTCGACATCCCTTCTGTCGACACCATCGACTGGGATCAGCTGCACTTGGCCACCGAAAAGATCTGCCAGCGAGCAGCCGATCGCGGAGTCTGGGTACTGCTGGGAAGTACCCACCCACTGGGAGATGTCGTAAGCCCTCACAACTCGGTCTACGTGATCGACGACCAGGGCGGCATCGTGGAGCGTTATGACAAGCGGTTCTGCACCGGCACGCTCGATCCCGAGCCGGACCTCGACCTGGCACACTACTCCCCCGGAAACCACACCACGGTCTTTGAGGTGGATGGTTNTCGTTGTGNCCTGCTGATCTGNTACGACTACCGTTTCCCGGANCTTTACCGGGAACTNCGCCAACTNGGNGTGGAGCTGCTCTTTCAGTCATTCCACAATGCCCGCCGTAGCGAAGAAGACCACCAGGCCTACAANATCTGGCANCAGATCGTCCCGGCCACGATGATGTGCCGGGCAGCCACTAACCATTTCTGGATCAGTGCCACCAACAGCATGGCACGCTGCAGCAGCTGGCCCAGTTTCGTCATTGCCCCCGATGGCTCGCTGGCAGGCCAGCTCCCGGAACATACCGATGCGGTGCTGGTCAGCCGGATCGATCCGGATCAGGATTACTGGGATGCCTCTGCCCCCTGGCGGGATCGATCGATCGGCGGGCAGCTTCACAGCGGGACAGCCGTCGACCATCCCCGCAGCAGCGACCGTAACAGCCTCTAACCGTCAGGCGTACCAGCCACCGTTGACGTGCAGCGTCTGGCCACTCACGTAGCGGGCCAGGTCGCTGGCCAAAAACAGCACCACGTCGGCAATATGGTCCGGCTCCCCGTGCTGGCCCAGCGGGATCTGCTGCAGCATCGCCTCACGGTGCTCCTCGGGAATCGTCTTGCTCATCTCGGTCCGGATCAGCCCCGGGGCGATCGCATTGACAGTGACCTGGTCCCGAGCCAGTTCTCGGCTCAGCGCGCGGGTCAGTCCAACCACGCCAAACTTGGCAGCGGCATAATTTACCTGGCCGAATGTCCCCAGGTAGGCAGAGATACTCGAGAGGTTAATCACCCGGCCTCCCGGGCGAATCCGCTCGGCACTCGCCCGGCAGACGTTGTAGACCCCCGACAGGTTGGTATCGATCACCTCCTGCCATTCGGCAGGCTCCATCTTCTTGATCGTGCGGTCGCGAATAATCCCAGCATTATTGACCACGATATCCAGGCCCCCCAGCTCCCCGACCAACTGCTCGACCATCTGCTCGACCGCCGCCAGGTCCCGCACATCTGCCGGGAAACAGGCGACTCGCTCCCCCAGGTCTGCCGCCAGCTGGTCCAGCCTGTCCGAGCCACCCCGATCCGCATCGGCAAGGTCATTCAGCGCCAGCGTGGCACCTGCCCGGTGCAGCGTTCGGGCGGTTGCTTCCCCCAGCCCCTGCCCGGCCCCGGTTACCAGGGCTACTTTTCCTGAGAGGTCGATCTGGATCATGCGATTCACTCCAATGCCGCCTAGAATCCCAGCAGGCCCTGCAGGTAGGGCAGGACGTCAATCTGCAGGGCCATGAAAGTAAAGAAACCAAAAAACAGGATCGACCAGGCAATCACGATCATCCGCAGTGGGCCCATTCTCAGCCGCCCATGGAGGATCCGCCTGTTCATGTAAAGCAGGATCATCGAGTAGATGAACATCACGCCACCGTTCATGGCCGCCGAGGTCTTGAGCAACAGCAGGGGCTTGCCGAGGTTCGGGATCAGCAGGATCCCGGTTCCCAGCAGGATCTCGCCCCAGAGGAAATAGAAGTAAAGCCGGCTGAGCGTCCAGCGATCATTATCCCGAAGATAATTCACCTTGACGATGTCCGTGGAAATCCGCGCCACCGCATCGAGAACTCCCAGCTCGGTCGTCAGCAAGACAGCAATCCCCATGATCAGGAAGCCATGCCGCAGCAAGGCTCCCCCGGGCCGCCCGCTGAGCTCTGTCGCCTGTCCCCAGACAAAGTTCATCCCCTCGCCATACTGCCCCATTCCCTCCTTGAGTGAACCCGCCTCGTCATAAAACAACGAGTAGGTAATCAGCGACATCAGGCAGAGGCAGACCACGCAGGTCACAAAGAAACTCACCAGGTGCTCGAGATTGGCCGCCCGCCACCAGGCATTCCAGCGTGACATATTCTGGTCGGTATGGGGAAAGTGGTATCCCAGATCAGACGTCGCCTCCGGCTGGCCAGTCACCGGGCTGGTGATACGGCCGATATACTTGCCCATCCCGTATCCCTTGTCCTTGATAAAGTTGCTCTGCCCCAGGTTGGTACTCCCCCCCGCCCCGGCAAAAGCAAGAGCGCCAAGCAGTATCATCATGGAAAGCCCGCTGGCATCCAGGTCGGGCATCGAGCCGACGCTGGCAATCCCGCTGAACATTGCCTCCACTGCATCGGTCCGAATCACCAGCACCCCCAGCACGATCACGATCAGCACGATCATGCTGACAAGGACCACCTGGATTTTTTCCACGGTGTTATAGACCACCGGTCCGAGCGTCAGCGCAGCACCCACAATCCAGAGTCCGGCGATGCCAAACTGCGGAACATAGCGGGCCTGGAAAGTCACGTCGCCGGCATCGTTGATCACTTGCTCAGCACCAAACAGTAACCAGCTAAGCATTGTTCCTGCACCGGTCGCCCAGCCGGGCCAGGCCCAGGGGAGGATGTTCAGCAGCAGCATAATCCAGGCCCAGTGGCGGCTGATCCGGCAGAAACCGGTGATCGCGCTCTCGCCGGTCACGAGCGTCCAGCGTGCGATTTCCATATTAAGAAAGAACTGCGTGCAGACACCGAGCATGCAGGCCCAGAAGAAAATGAAACCTGCCTTGTAGGTAATGTAAGGCCAGAGGACAAACTCGCCCGACCCCAGCGCCAGGCCCGCCAGCATCAGGCTGGGACCAAGCATCTTTCGCCAGCTGATCGGCTCGGGCAGGTCCCGGTAGCGCATCGGGGGGAGTGTCCCCTGCGGCATGACCGTCTCGGGAACATGCTCTTCCCCACTCACATCGACCTCGGCGATCTTGTCATTCATTGGGCATTTCTCCTGCGGCGTCTGTTCCAGCTACTTTCCCCGCCGATGCGAGAGCAACCAGTCGTAAACCTCCTGGTTGGCATAGGTGGCACTCCAGCTGTTATGACCAACTCCCGGGTAGATGGTCAGCTTCACCTTGTCCCCTCCCACCTTCTTGATCGCCTCGACCATCTGCTGGCTGCGGGCAAGCGGGACGGCGGTATCCTTGTCACCATGAAATACCCAGATCGGAATCTCCTTGAGAACCTCCGCTGTCTCGGGGTCCCCCCCGCCACAGATCGGTACTCCGGCGGCGAAGATTTTCGGGTAACGGGCCATCAGGTCCCAGCTGCCGTAACCTCCCATGCTCAAGCCGGTCACGTAAATCCGCGTCTTGTCGATGCTCAGACGGCCTGCCAGGTCATCGACCAGGGCCGCCATGGCTGCTGCATTCCAGCGTTTACCCGAGGGACACTGCGGCGAGGCAACCACGAATGGAAAATCCTTGCGGCTGGCAACGATCTTCGCCGGGCCCCACTTCTTGACCACCTCCAGGTCATCTCCCCGTTCCCCTGCACCATGCAAAAACAGCATCAGTGGCAGCTTCTCTTTGCCATCATACTGCTGGGGGAGAAACAGCCAGTAATGCACTGCCGTTTCGGTCTTTTCCCCATCCACCCTGGCCTTGAAGCTGAATTCCTGTGCTATCTGCGTCCCGGCAGCTGGATCTGCCGCTTCCAAGAGAGCGGGCAGGCCGGGGATCACGAGTATCGCGAACGCTGTCATCATCAATCGTCGCATGGAAAGATCCTCTGTTGCGGAAGAGAGAAGCGACAGTCAGTGCTATCGCGATCAACACCATCGTAGCGACCTGCCGGGGAGTTAGCAGCAGCGCGGCGGCCAGTTTCCGGGAAGGATCAACCGTTGAGTTCCACCGACTCTTCCCAGTGTTCTTCCAGGCTGGCACGTTGCTTCTGTCGCTCGGCAAGTTCCTGCTGGCATTGCTTGACCCGCGCGCCGTCCCGCTGGCAGTCGGGGTCCGCCAGCTGCTCATAGAGCTGGTCAATTCGGGACTGGCACTCGTGGATCTCCGCTTCCAGTTCTTCTGCCTTGCGGTAGGGAAAGCGGCGCCGGCTCGCCTCTTTTTTCTTTCCCCGCCTCGAATCCGCGGCGGGTTCAGAGGAGGCCTCTGCCGTCGTGCCGCCGGCCAGGCCCTGCTTGACCATGTGAGCATAGGTATCGTAGTTGCCATGGACCACCCGTGTGCGGTCCGGTTCCAGCACCAGCAGCCGGTCGACTACCTGATTAAGGAAGAACCGGTCATGGCTGACAACCAGCACGGTACCGTCAAACTGCTGCAGTGACTTTTCCAGTGACGCGCGGGCCCAGAGGTCGAGATGGTTCGTTGGTTCGTCCAGTACCAGCAGGTTGGCATCCAGCGCCGCCAGCCGAGCCAGGGCAACACGGCATCGTTCCCCGCCACTGAGACTGCCAACCACCTGCAGGGCAACATCCTCCTGGACACCAAAGCGAGCCAGCAGGTTGCGCCGCTGCTGCTCGGTAAACTCCTTGTGTCCAGGCCGGATCGCCTCGACCACCGGCAGGTGATCCTCCAGGTCCAGCAGCTTCTGGTCAAAGTAGCCGATCTTCACGCCACTCCCCCAGCTGACCTGTCCCTGGTCTGGCTGCAACTGGTCGACCAGGCAGCGCAGAAGCGTCGTCTTGCCAGTTCCGTTGGCTCCCAGGATGCCCCACTTCTGTCCCCGCTCCACATCCATCTTCAGGTCCTCAAAGAGTGGACTCCCCCCATCAAAAGACTTGCTGATCCCCTCGGCCCGGAAAACGATATCCCCACACCGCCCCGGCTGGGGAAATCCCATCACCGGGGAGGGCACTTCGCGAGGCAAATCCACTCGTTCAATCCGCTCCAGCTTCTTGCGGCGATCCTCCGCCTGAACATGTTTTTGCCCGTGGTGATGCCGCCGCACGAAATCTTCCAGCCGGGCGATCTCCTCCTGCTGCCGCTGGTACGTCTTCCTTTCAATCTCCAGTCGCTGTGATTTCTGCTGCAGGTAACGGGTGTAATTTCCCTTGTAGGAGACAACCGTCCCCTGGAAGAGTTCCAGCGTGCGAGTTGCCAGCCGGTCCAGCAGTTGGCGATCGTGGCTCACCATCAGGATCGTTTTCCGACAGCCAAGAAGGTGCCCCTCGAGCCACTCGGTCGCTTCCAGGTCCAGGTGATTGGAGGGTTCGTCCAGGAGCAGTATGTCGGCAGGATCCAGCAGCAGGCGGGCCAGCAGCAACCGGTTCTGCTGGCCGCCACTGAGCTGCTCTACCGGTTGCTGGTAGCTGGCCGGATCAAACCCGAGGCCATCCAGTACCCGTTCGACGCGGTGGTCAAGGTGGTAGCCATCCAGTTCCCGTAGCCGGTGCTCGAGCAGATCGAACTCCTTCTCCAGCGGCTGACGATCCTCTGGCTGCTCGCTTTTCCCGATCTCAACGGCCAGTTGCTCGGCCCGGCGAGCCATTTCTCGAATTGGCTCGAGCGGCGCGATCGCCAGGTCCCAGAGTGTTGTCCCGTCAGGAAACTCGGGCCGCTGCGGCAGGAAAGCGATCGAGCAGCTCCCATGGACCTCAAGCTCCCCGCCGTCCGCTTCCAGCTCTCCGCTCATAATATTCAAGAGCGTTGTCTTACCGGACCCATTGGGGCCCACCAGCGCCACCCTTTCACCGGTCGACACCTGGAATGAGGCCCCGTCCAGGACAGGGTCCCTGGAGAAGTACTTGCGGATGTCACTGGCGGTGAGCAAGATCATGATACGCGGGACCGCTGGTGCTTCTAAGGCAATGGGCAAGCCGCCATAATGAAACCTGCTGGCCCGGGGTTTCCCGCCAGCACCAGAACACTCCAGGGCGACCCCCGGAAAACCATGTTGAACCTGCAATCGACAACTTCCGACCGCTGGCTTCGCCAGGTGGACGAGAACCTTGAAGAGATCCTAATCGACCACGCCCATTGTGAAAACAAGGCAGCCCGCGCAGCACTGAACCTGCTGGTCGCCTACGTCGAGAACGATGCTCTCTGCCGGGCCATGAGCTCGATCGTGATCGAGGAACTGGAACATTTCCACCTTGTTCGGGAGCTGATTGATCGGCGAGGCATCCGTTTCCGGCGGATCCGGCAGAGCAACTACGGGGCCCAGCTGGCGGCATTGATTCGCAAGCGGGAACCGGGACGGGCAGTAGACCGGTTGCTGGTGGCCGGGCTGATCGAGGCTCGCAGCTGCGAGCGTTTCGACCTGCTACGAGAGCATCTGGATGACGTGGAACTGGCCGACTTTTATGGCAGTCTCTTCGAGTCAGAAGCGAGCCACCACGCCACCTACGTACGCTGCGCACG
>PANG01000094.1 GCA_002708345.1 Planctomycetaceae bacterium
CAGCTTCCAGTCGGGGTGAGAGGATTTGAACCTCCGACCTTTTGACCCCCAGTCAAACGCGCTAACCAGGCTGCGCTACACCCCGCGGTGCCGACCACTGTGTGCCGGCATGAATTAATATCGACGAAGGTTCGCGACTTGTCCATGATACTCGACGACACTTTTTTCATCGCCGCGCCGATGGCTGGTGTTCGCACCCGGCAGGGTTGGGTAAGATCCCAGCAGCAGACGAGTTTCAGTTTTGAGCCAGGGGAACGCTGCCTGATGGAAAACCACTTTGCCGTACGACTTGCCGCCGCCGTTCGGCGTTGTGGGAACCCGGTGCTGGTGGGCATGGATCCACGGGCTGAAAGCCTTCCGGCAGGCTTGCTTTCCGGCGACGACCGGCGACAGCCGGATCGAGTGGCGGCAGCGTATGGCGATTTTTGCCGGGGAGTGATTGACGTGGTCGCACCACTGGTGGCAGTCGTCAAACCGCAGGCTGCTTTTTTCGAACAGCAGGGGCCGGCCGGCATGGCGGTGCTGGCAGAGGTGATTGCCTATGCCCGCAGCCAGGGCCTGCTGGTCATCCTGGATGGCAAACGGAATGACATTGGTTCCACGGCAACGGCCTACGCGCACGCTTACCTGGGGCCGGCAGAACAGCATGGCTGGGGAGCGGATGCGCTCACGGTAAGTCCCTACCTGGGCGAGGATAGCCTCGAGCCGTTTGTGGAGGTGGCCAGCGAGAACGGGGGAGGGATTTTCGTGCTCGTGAAAACCTCCAACCCGGGAGGCGGTCGTTTTCAGGACCTGGTTGCCGATGGCCGGACACTCCATGCCCACGTGGGAGAACTGGTCGAGCAGCTGGCACTCCAGACGCTGCCCGGGGAAGAGACAGGATGTGCTTACGGGAGCGTGGGGGCAGTTGCCGGGGCGACCTACCCGGAACAACTCGAGGAGATTCGCCAGTCGCTGCCGCACTGCTGGCTGCTGGTTCCAGGTTTCGGAGCCCAGGGAGGTGGTGCGGCGGACGTGGCGGGCGCTTTTGATGCGTCGGGGCTGGGAGCGATTGTCAACAGCTCGCGGGGAATCATCTTTGCCCACGACCGTGACCCTTACCGGGAACAGTTCGGGGATGCTCGCTGGCAGGAGGCAGTCGAGGCGGCAACGCATGAGATGATCAGCCAGCTTCGAGATCTTACCCCGGCAGGACAGCTTTCCGAATGAGCAGTAGTCCCCCTGACTCCAGGCAGTCGCGGGCCCGGCGGCGGAGCGGGTTCGGCCTTGCCCTGCTGGCCCTGGTCGTCGCGGGAAGTCTCCTGCTACTCTCTTTCAACGGCACGCAGCACACGCTCGAGTGGCTGGCGGACCGCGAGACGACATTTCACCAGTTCTTCCAGCAGAAGCCGCTTTTTACCTGGCTGGCATTGTTCCTGTTTTACGTGATTGTCACCGGTGCCTCGATTCCCGGAGCCACGCTGTTGTCGCTGTTGATGGCAATGCTGCTGGGCTTCTGGCCCGCGCTCCTGCTGGTCAGCTTCGCCTCCACGCTGGGGGCCACCCTGGCAATGCTGCTGGCCCGCACGCTGTTTCGTGAATCAGTCGAGCTGAAGTGTGCTGGCCGTTATCCCACTTTCTTCCGGGGGCTCCAGGAGGATGGACCGTATTATCTTTTTGCCCTCAGGCTGAGTCCCTATGTCCCCTATTTCGTGGTCAACCTGTTGATGGGGCTGACCAGTATGCGGATCTGGTCCTTCTGGTGGATTAGCCAGCTGGGGATGCTGCCGATGACCTGTCTTTATCTCTGGGCCGGGAGCGAGTTCCCTGGATTCGGGCAGCTTGCCGAGGAAGGGCCCGGGCAGTTGGTTTCCCCGATGCTGGGACTGGCCCTGCTGCTGGTGGCACTGGCGCCGCTGGTGATTCGCCTGGTCTTCAAGCGGCGACTGGCGGTCGACAGGGAGGCTGCTTGATCGTCACTCGTCGGACGCCTTGAGCCAGGGAGTGAGCGTGGGGTCGTACTCGCAGATTTGGTCCGCGTCGAAGTACAAGTTGATTTCCCGCTCGGCCGCCTCGGGACCATCGGAGGCGTGCACGAGGTTCATCTGGCGGCTGCTGCTGAGGTCCCCGCGAATGGTTCCCGCGGAAGCTTCCAGGCCACTGGTGGCACCCAGCATCTCGCGCACGACGCGGATTGCCTCGCGTCCCTCGATCACCATGGCGACCACCGGGGCGCCGGTGATGAAATCCTCCAGGCTCGGGTAAAAAGGTTTTTCCACGTGTTCGGCGTAATGCTCTGCCGCCAGCTCGGGCGTCACCTGCAGCATCTTCATGGCAATAATGTTCAGTCCCTTGTTTTCGAAACGTGACAGCACATGTCCCATCAGGCGACGCTGGACACAGTCAGGTTTCAGTAGGATCAAGGTGCGTTGCATCGTGAAGTCACTCCCTCGTCAGGCGTTGTGCTGGCTGTCTCATCAGGCGGGGAATTCTAGTAGAAATGCCGATCAGCGACAAGCAAGGATAGATTATTCGTCCCAGCTGGCAAGAGGTCCAACCGTTACCTGGGAGAGCGGGTCGAGAGGGAAACGCTCTAGTAGCTCCGCCACATCCTGGCAACTCACGCTGGAATAGTCGTTCACTGTCTCGGCGACGGTCCTGTAGCTCTGCCGCTGCATCCAGTTTATTCCGACGTTGAAAAGGCGATTCATCGTCCGCTCACTTCCCAGCACCACGTGGGAACAGATCTTGTTTTGGGCCTGCTCCAGTTCCTCCTGCCGGATCCCGTCCTGCCGGAGGCGGGCCAGCATGGTATCGATGGTCTCCACGTTCTTCCGCGCCTGGTCCGGCGCACAGCAGAGATAGTTCATGAAAATGCCGGTCCCCTCGTACTCGTAGGAATCGAGCGCGGCTACTTCCGCCTGGCCACTGTCGACCAGCTCCCAGAACAGGCGGCTTCCTGATTCGTCGCCGAAGACGGTTGCCATTACGCGGGCAGCAAACCGCTCTTGATCATCTGCCGCCGGGCCCGAGGCCAGTTGCAGGACGTACTGTTGCGTTGCCGACGGCTTGTGGATCAATTCCAGGCCGCCCCCCTCACCACTGACCGGTGTGGCCCGCTGTACCTGGGCCGGTTGCCAGTCGCCGCAGAGAGCCTCCAGCTGGCAGACCAGTGCATCAAAATCAATCTTGCCGGTGGCGGCAAGTGTCATGTTCGACGGGCTGTAACGTTCCTGCCAGTAGCTGGCCATCTGGTCACGGCTGAGTGCTTCCACGCTCTCGTGGGTTCCCAGCACGCTGCGAGCCAGCGGGTGGCTGCCAAAATGCAGGGCCATCACCTTCTCCTGGGCGCCATAGGGAGGCTGGTCGTCGTACTTGGCAATCTCCTCCAGGATGACCTGCTTTTCCATGGAGAAGTCCTCCTCCCGGAGCGACGGGCGCATGATGTCCGAGAGCAGGTCGATACCCCGGGGGAGGTACTCGGGTAACATCGCCGCGTAATAGACAGTCTGTTCCTCGCTGGTGAAGGCATTACTCTGTGCACCAATATCATCCAGTTCCCGGTTCACGTCGGCCGCCGCGCGTTTTTCGGTCCCCTTGAAGACCATGTGTTCCAGGAAATGGCTGACACCGGAGAGCGAATCGGACTCGTCACGTGAGCCGGCACGCACGAAGAACCCGGCCGCGGAGCAGCAGGCACGGGGATTGCACTCGGCGATGATCTGCAGCCCGTTTTCAAGCTGGTGTTCACGAAACTGCATGGGAAAACTCCAGGGGCTGCTCGCCGAGCGTGACAATGCGGAAGTTATCGGGAGGATTCTCTGCCAGGAAGGTGTTGATGCTCTCACAGGTTAAATCGTCCAGCACCTTGTTGAGTTCCTCGAGCGAGTGAACTCGCTCGAGGTAATACCAGTCACTGGTCATCGATCCGCTCCGGGAGGAGCTGGATTCCTGCTGCATGATCAGGGCGCTCTTGATCCGAGCCTGGACCCGTTCCAGTTCGTCCGGCTCGATGCCCTTGCCGAGCAAGGTCAGTTGCTCGAGTGTCACGTCCAGCGTTTCCTGGGCACGCTCGCTGGTGGTGCCGGCATAGGCCATCACGCTCCCCCGGTCCTTGAGAGAGAAACAAGAGGCCTGCACGGCATAGCAGAGTCCCCGGTTTTCACGAACCTCGGTGAACAGGCGGGAACTCATGCCGTCACTTAACACGCCGATCGCACCACGCAACTGGAAATAGTCCGGGTGAGAGTAGGGGATAGCATCGAAAGCAATGCCAATATGCGTCTGGCTGGATGGATGCGAGATGTGCAGGTCCTCTCCAGCAGTTTCTGCTGGTGAGGGAAAATGATCGGCCGGCCCCTGCCACTGGTCCAGCAGGCTGCCCACGTGATCGCGTAGCTCGTCCCACTCGATGTTTCCCGCCACGGCAAGAATCGAGCCGTCCGGGTGGTAATGAGATTGGTGAAACTGGGTGAGCTGGGGATGACCAATTATATCGATGCCCTCAAGCGTCCCCTGGCTACTGCGGCCGAGGGGTTCGGGATAATGCTGCTGGCGAAGCGCCTGCATCAGTTGCTGGGCCGGTGCATCCTGAAGGCTCTGGATATCATGGATGCAGGCCTGTCGGCTTTCCTCGACCTGCCCGGCAGGCAAATGAGGTGTGAGTACGAGTTGCGAGTAGACCTCGAGCGCATCGCCCAGACGGGCGCGGGGCATGGCTGCACCAAAACGGGTGTGTGCCAGGGAAACTCCTGCGGAACGAACGATACCCAGGTTATCGAGACGCTCCACGAACTCGCGGCTGCTCCAGGGGCCGCAGCCCCGCTGGACCATCTCGCAGGTAAAGCCTGCCAGGCCCAGTTGATCGGCCGGATCGTGGCCACACCCGGCAGGAAGCAGCCACGTAAAGGCAGCTGATTCAACCCAGTCCATGGGCTCGGCAAGCAGCACAAGGCCGTTCTCAAAACGGTGAACGTGAACGTGATCACTCAACTGAAGGACTCGCGAAAAAGAGGAGATGTGGGATTGAATGTTCGCCAGGAAAGGGTCAGGTGCTCTTCAGGCAAGGGCGACCTCGGCTGCCTTGAAGACGGTTTTGATGACCTGGAAGCCAAGCCGCTGGTACAACCGCAGGGCACCGCTGTTCTGGGCAGTGACCTCGAGCGTGGCACGGGTCAAGCCGTGCTCGCGAAATCCATCCAGGGCACGGACTAGCAGTGCGGTTCCCAGACCGGCGCCTCGATGTTCCGGTGTAATTCCGACATTCTGTACGGCCCCTCGCCCCAGCTGGTCACGAAGTCCCTGGATCGTGCCACAGAAATCCACCTCGCCCTCGGAAGTGCGATGTTCCATTAACCAGGTGGCCTGCGGCAGGAAGTTGTCCCGCTGGGTAATCTGGTTCATCAATCGTTGGCAACCATCCCGCTCGCCCAGGCAGGGGAAGACGTTGGCGTCGATCTCGTAGCAGAAACAACGGTACTTGGTCTCGGCATGATCCTCAAGGAGCGATTCCTCCCAGGGAATACAGCGGTAGCCTGACGGGAGCGAGGGGAGGGTTGGTGGAAGCTGGTCCAACTCCATCTCCATCCGGTATCGCTTGAAATAGGTCAGGCCCATGGGAAACAAGGTCCTTGAGGGAGAAACAGGTCGAGTCCGGTTATCGTAAGAGGTGACTGCAGACCGGTCAATCAAGGCTCTCCCGGGAGGTTGGAAATCAGGCGTGCAGAATACCGCCGGGAGTAAATTGGTTTACTGTATTTGGGGTGCCCAAAGTGCCGATATTTCCTGTAAGCACGTCGAGATGAAATCCGGGAGTTTGGAGAGAACGGTCATGGAGAAGAGATCTGGAAAGAATGCTCGCCCCGGCTGGTTATTGCTTGGTGTCTGGCTGCTGTGCCTGCTGATCTGTACGCCGGTGATGGCGGTTAACTTCCTCGACGATGAACCGGTGGAGCCGGTCCACAGGACACTCATGCAATGGAGTCAGGGGAATGGCTTTGGTGGGGGACCTGCCGACCGGGATTCCCCCCTGATCGGCGACCGGCCGGATTTTGTCGAGTCCGCGGTCACGGTCGGTCTTGGCGTTCTGCAGCTGGAGATGGGATACACTTTTATCTATGACAACGATGGCAGCCAGTCGGTGCGATCCCATGGATACCCAGAAGCACTTTTCCGTTACGGGGTATGGAAAGAGTGGTTTGAACTGCGATTGATGTTCAGCTTTCTCGACGAGGAGACGGTCAGTGGCGGGACCTCCTCCAGGCTTCAGGGAAGTGAGGATATCTACCTGGGTGCCAAGATCGCCATTGCGCCCCAGGAAGGGTTCCTGCCAGAGACCGGTATCATGTTCAACATGATGGTTCCTTCTGGCTCGGCCAACATCAGTGATGGGGAAGTGTTGCCGGGAGTCAGCCTGCTCTATAGCTGGGAATTCGATAATGGCTGGGCATTGGGTGGCCAGACGCAGGGAAACCGCGCCCTGGATCCGATCTCCGGGAATGCCTACACGGAGATGTCGCAGGCGCTAAGCATAGAAACCAGTCTCAATGACAGGGTCGGTTACTATTTTGAGTGGTTCTGCCTCATCCCCAGCGGGGCGGAAACGATGAAGACGGAACACTACCTTGATAGTGGCTTCACTTTCCTTGTCCACAACGACCTGCAACTGGATATTCGGGCAGGGATCGGCCTTGGGGATGCCGCTGCAGACTACTTCTTCGGCAGCGGCCTGATTCGGCGATTCTAAAACGCCAGACCTTCGGTCTCTCTCGGCATGCCATGCCCCCGGTGGTCGGAAAATCTTCCGGCGATCACTCCGGCTCGAGTTGACAGCATTGGCGTGCTGGCTAAACTGGAAGCAGCCGATTTTTTGATTAATCAAAAAATTTCGGGGGGGAGGATGCCTCCCTGCTGGAGAGGTTTTTTCATTCTGGTGATGGTTATTTGAGGATGGTGAGATGATGCGCTGCTGCACGCTGCTCGGATTACTTGTCTGGAGCCTGGTTGGCCAGGCCGGCCAGCTGATTGCCCAGGAAACAGAGGACAATCGCAAGATGCTGGTCTGTTCAACAACCCAGATAGCTGATTTTGCCCGCCAGGTTGTCGGGGACAGGATGCAGGTCCTCTGTGTACTGGCTCCCGGCCAGGATCCTCACCTTTACGAGATCAAGCCTTCCGACAGCCGCCTGGTAGCCAGGGCAGATCTCTGCCTGGAAAATGGCTGGCACCTGGAAGGGAACGACTGGATGAAGAACCTGGCCCACGATGCGGGCAAACCGATCGTGACCTGTGTGAAGGGAGCCCGGGCCTATTTCCTCAAGGAGGGAGATGCGGAGGTTTATGACCCCCATGCCTGGTTTAGCCCGCTCAACGCTGCGGTCTACGTGCGAAATATCCTGGATGGGGTCGTGCGGATCGATCCGCAGAACAAGGACGAGTACCAGGCCCGTACGCAACTGTACCTGGCCGAACTTGCGGTCCTGCACTCGTGGATTCGCCGACAGGTGAACAGGGTGCCTCCACAACAGAGGCAGCTCGTGACAAGCCATGACGCCTTCAACTACTTTTGCAATGAATACAAGTTCACAGCATCCGCCCCGGCTGGCTGGAGTACCGGGGATGAAGTGGGGGGTGGCGTGACACCCGAAAGGCGGCGACAGGCGGTGGAGTCGATTCGCAAGTTTGGAGTCAAGGCGATTTTCGTGGAAACCAGTGTCAACCCGGAACTGATCCAGCAAATTGCCAGAGATGCCGGTGTTCGGATCGGGGGGACACTCTACTCCGATTCCATGGGGCCCCCGGGAACTGCCGGTGAGACCTATCTCGGCATGATGAGAGAAAACGTGCTCAAGATTGTCAATGGCCTGAAGTGACCAGGATGTCTGTGAACCAGTGGGCCTGGTGGAATGATGGGCCCAATAGGGAAATAAGCTGCGATGCGTCCACTCCTGGCAATTGCTGTAATCATCGGGGCGCTTGGATCGGTCAGGGCATATGTCAGCTTCGTCAATTCCGCCACTGGCCGGGAACATCACCAGTTCCAGGAAACGGCCGCTGAAGGACGTTTCCATCTCGACCTGACACTCACATTCGACGCACGTGGCGATGTTTTCAACCCAGAATCCATACTCCTCTCGCTGCATGGCGATACTCCCCTTCTGAAAATCGAAGAGGAGGTGCTCGCCGGGACCGTGCTCGTGGTTGACCCGGTCGAGGGGATCGTGGTTGGTGAGAACGAGTTTTATCTCAAGGTGGCGACCGGCGAGGCGGAGTCCGGAAGCGAATCCGCTTTTTTGCTCCCTGGTGAGGAGACTTCCGATGAGTCGCTGCCGGCAGGGGGCAGATCGCGAGCCGTCCGCGTGCGGATCTTCCAGGACGACCAGCTGGTCGCGGAAAAAACCCTCTGGTCAGAGCCCGGCCAGGCGGTCGAAGGGATCATCGCTCTCCACGTGGCCGACTTTTCCGTGAGGCCGGACCAGGATGGGAAGTAGGTGCAATCATGGCAGCAGCCATTGAAGTTAAAAACCTGACAGTCAGCTACGGGCCGGTGCCCGCCCTGCTGGATATCAACCTGGAAATCTCTGCCGGGAAACTGGTCGGAGTGATCGGGCCCAATGGATCCGGAAAATCGACATTGATCAAGACGATCCTTGGATTTGTCGCGCCCGATTTTGGCACCGTGAAGATCTTTGGTGAGGCTGCTGAAAAATCCAGGGGACGGGTGGCTTACGTGCCCCAGCGTGGCGCCGTGGACTGGAATTTCCCGGTCACCGTGCGCGAGGTGGCCCTGATGGGACGCTATGGAAAAGTCCCNTTCTGGCGGGATCTCTCGGCCGAGGATTTCCAGATCGCCGACCAGGCCCTCGAGATGGTCCGCATGGCAGACTTTCGTGACCGCCAGATCGGGCAGCTCTCCGGTGGCCAGCAACAACGCGTCTTCATGGCCCGGGCGATGGCCCAGGGGGGTGAGATCCTGCTGCTGGATGAACCCTTTGCCGGCGTTGATGCAGCCACTGAACGGGCTATCCTGGACGTGCTGGAACAGACTCGTGAGGCGGGCCGAACCCTGGTCGTTGTCCACCATGACCTGGCGACCGCTGCCGAGTACTTTGACTCGCTGGTGTTGCTCAAGCAACGCTGCTTCGCTCATGGCCCTCCCGAATCCGTGCTGCATCCCGAACTGCTGAGTGAAGTCTACGAGGGGAGCCTGCGGATCTTTTCGCAGNTGCCTGCCCAGGACAGAAAGGAGTAGTCGGGATGTACGAGTGGCTGGTGGCAATACACCTGGACAGCCCGCACCTGCTTAAGGCACTGCTGGCAGGATTACTCGTCTCCACCGTCTGTGGAGTGATCGGTTGCTTCATTATCCTCCGGGGNACTGCTTTTCTGGCAGATGCAGTTGCCCATGCCATGCTGGCNGGAGTGGTCTGTGGCTATCTTTTCATGAGGAAAGTGGTCGGGGTGGATATTCATGACCACTCCCAGTGGTACTCGATNGCGGTCCTTGTCGGTTCGGTGATCGCCGGCTTTGTCACCGTGGGACTGGTGACCTTTATCTCGCACTACTCGCGGGTGAAAGAAAGTGCGATTATTGGCATTATCTATACGGGGGTCTTTGCCTTCGGGGGCCTGCTGGCCTCGCTCAATAGCGCTGACATACATATTGACCTTGCGCACTTCGTGACCGGGCAGGTGCTGGCAGTCAGCGATGGCGATCTCTGGGTGATGGCAGCGGTGGCCGGTTTCGTGATCGCCGTGGTGATCCTCTTCTTTCGCTCGCTTCAGCTGATTACCTTTGACCGGGTGATGGCCGNCTCGATCGGTGTCCCGGTCGTGGCCCTGGATTANCTGCTCACCACCTGTACCTCGCTGGTGGTGGTCAGTGGTGTCAGCGTGGTAGGTGTGATCCTGGTCGTGGGCCTGTTGATCACGCCGGCAGCAACCGCTTACCTGCTCTGCAATCGACTTTCCCGGATGATCGGNCTCTCGGCNGTTTTTGGCTGGAGCAGCTTNCTGGTGGGATACGGTTTTTCNGAATNCATGAGCGTGGCACCAGGGTCCTCGATCGTGGTCGCTGCCTCNCTCCAGTTCATGATTGTCTTTGCCGTGGCTCCCCGTTATGGCCTGATGGCTGACTGGATTCGCCGCCGCAGGGCAATTCCGCAGCAACTAGTGGAGGATGTGCTGGGGTCCGTGTTACGAGGTACCGACCAGCAGGTGTTGCTCTCGACAGTGCTTGGCTACGTGGAGGGACGAGAGAAAGTGATCCGCAGNGCGGTGCGGTCGCTGGAAAAACAGGAGCTTCTCACCGTCGAGGGCCAGTTACTGCAACTGACCAGCAATGGACTCAAGGAAGCTCGCCGCTTGCTGCGGGCACACCGGCTCTGGGAAACCTACCTGGAACACCTGGGAACGCCTGGCGAGGAACTTCATGAAAGAGCTCACCAGCTGGAACATGTTCGCGGTGAAGCCGTTGTGGATTANCTGGATGACAAGCTCGGTCATCCACTCACGGACCCACATGGAGCCGAGATCCCTGAAGATTTTGTTGACCTGGTTTCGGGNGAAGATGTTCCGCTGGCAATCCTGCGTGAAGGGAACTCCGGGGAAGTGGTNAAAGTGAATGACCCGGGACTAGCCAGCCAGTTGCCAGTCGGTACCATCATTCGTGTGGGACCTCGCCGTGACCAGGGAGAGACTTGGACCCTCAAGTTCTCACTGGCCGGTGAAGAGGATCCGGTGGAGCTGGAACTTGAGCACGACCAGGCCGATGCCGTCATCGTGCAACTGCATTNAGGTCAGTCCCAGGGGTGAGGATATTCTTGTCAAGGGAGTCGGGTAATGGCACGCAGGATCCTGATGCTGGTCGGTGATTACGTGGAAGATTACGAGGCNATGGTNCCCTTCCAGATGCTNCTGATGGTCGGTCACCAGGTGGACGCGGTNTGTCCTGGCAAGAAGGCAGGGGAAACGGTCGTGACAGCGATCCATGATTTTGAAGGAGAGCAGACCTATAGTGAGAAAAGAGGNCATAACTTTCGCCTGACGGCCGATTTTGATTCTGTCGATCCCGGCCAGTATGATGCCCTGGTGATCCCCGGTGGGCGGGCACCGGAATACCTCAGGCTCGATGAGCAAGTCCTGGGGATCGTGCGGGCCTTTGACCAGGCTGGCAAACCGATCGCCGCGATCTGCCATGGACCCCAGATCCTGGCCGCCGCGGGGATCCTCGAAGGGCGACAGTGCAGTTGCTATCCCGCTGTCGGCCCCGATGTCGTGCAGGCGGGGGGCGAGTATGTCCCCAACAGTGAGAGCTTCGATAATGCCCATGTNGACGGAAACCTGGTGACGGCACCTGCCTGGCCGGCTCACCCAGCCTGGATGGCCAGGTTCCTGGAACTGTTGGAGTAGCGAGAGGACCGAGCAGAGTNGATCATGATGAACACGTTTATCTACGTGGNCCTGGCCANCCTGGCACTTGCCGGGCTGGGACTCTTTGTGTCNATCAGGCGAGGGNTCAGNCGTCGGCAAANAAGACTGCTGCTGGACCAGCGACGCTTGATATTCATGGAAAACCGTGAGTCACTCGAGGAATTGTTTTTTCAACTGGCAGCGAGCAGCGGAAAACCCCGTGGGCTGGACTGGGTGCGGTGTGATTTTGAAACGGGGGTGGTGTTTGCCCGTGATCGACAGAATGGCCAACTGCGAGCCCTGGTGAGTGTGACGATCCAGTTCGAGGCAACCGAGGGTGGGGACATGGAGGATGTTGAAGCGGTCGGTAACNTGAGGGCGGCAACTGCCGTCTTTCTCCACAATGGTAGCCAGTGGTCGACCGNAGGACGGACGATCTATAACCTGGACCCTGGAGAGGCCCTGGAGCACTTTTCCGAGGAACTGGAACCGATCGACGAGGCCCGCTAATGGCGATACTGGGTGCCCATATGTCCATGGCCGGCGGCTATTACCGTGCCGTCGATGCGGCAGAGAAACATGGCTGCGATTGTGTTCAGCTCTTTACTAAGAACAATAACCAGTGGAGAGCACGGCCGATCGAGGACCATGATGTGACCCTTTTTCGGCAGTCCCTGGAGAAAACCGGGATCCAGTTCACGCTCTCCCATGCCTCCTACCTGATTAACCTCGCCAGCCCGGATGACGAGCTCTGGAAAAAGTCGATCGATGCCATGGTGATCGAACTCCAGAGAGCCAGCCAGCTGGGGATTCCCCATGTCGTTGTGCATCCTGGTTCCTATACCAGCAGCAGCGAGCAGGCAGGGATCAAGCGGATCGGTNTGGCACTTGACGAAATNNATCGGCAGGCCNGNGCATTCGANTCACGCTGNCTGCTGGAAACGACCGCGGGCCAGGGAACNAACCTGGGCTGGAAGTTCGAACAGCTTGCAGGAATGCTTGATGCGACTCGCAGNCCGGACCAGGTTGGTATCTGCCTGGATACCTGCCATGTCTTTGCCGCCGGGTATGCGATGCAGACCGAAAAACAATACCAGGCGATGTGGAGGAAGTTCCAGCGCACGGTCGGGCTGCGAAAAATCAAGGCCTTTCACCTCAATGATAGTAAGCGTGAGTGTGGAAGCCGTGTCGATCGTCATGAGAATATTGGCCACGGAGAAATGGGCCTGGAGCCGTTCCGGCACCTGATCAGGGACAAGCGTTTCCAGGATCGGCCAATGTACCTGGAAACACCCAAGGGGACATTTCGCCGACGGCCCTGGGACAAGATCAACCTGGCCACGCTCCGGGACATGGAAAAGAACTAGCTGTGGCCTGCCACTTCAACCGGNGTCGACTTAATTGCCGTCCGGGTTTNCCTGCCACTCGACCTCGAGATCCTGAAGAAACGTGAGGATCCAGTCGTTGAAGGATGAAAGACGATCTTGCTGGCTGAGTTGCGTCAACTGGGGTGAAAGACCCTGCTGGTTGCCGATCACAAAACCCTCNCGGCGTATCTCCTCGCTGCTGATGTCGGCAAGCATGCGTACCACGTAGGCCGTTTGCCGCGGACCATCCATCAACGCCGTGACTCCGCCGGGACGGAGATCAAANATTTTCTCCATGCCGACGGCAGTGAGATCCTCGACAGGAATATCATCGGTACTGCTGATTGCACCCAGTCCGCCCGCGTTACCACCCAAAGCGGTCATGCCCGATGAGAGAAAGGTAAAGGGNTGAGTCTCGAAAACCTGTTCAACCTGGCAATGCTCCTTCTCCTTCAATGAGTCNCCAAGAGAGAGGGTGCCATCCTTGCCCGCCTCNATAGCCANTTTCTCGACTTCCTTTTCCAGNAGCTTNGCCGCTTCCATGGTGACCCAGTCATNAATCACGTCGGGCCTGGCTTCGGCCAGGGGGCGAAGCCGTGGTAGTCGCACCGACGTTCGCCAGAAAATGAATACCTGGTTGGCAAACTGGGGATTCGGAAGGGTGAACGACTCTGACTGGTAACGGTCCTGGCTGGCAAACGCCAGTTGCAGGAAGACCGGAATCTGCCGAAACTGCTGGTTGCTGAAATCAAAAGTGGTGGTTCTCGCCAGCTTGTACCAGCCCGGTTCGTCATCTTCCGGGCTGCTCTGCTGGGCGATCTGCAACTGGTTGAAGGAAATCTCACCTGTCTCACCCGCCGTCAGTAAGGGGAGGTCCGCTGCAACTTCCACCAGGTTAGGTGCGCCTGGAGCCGCGACCGTCGTATCGGTTTGCTCTTCGTCTGGGTCGAATTCCACTTCGAATTCAACCAACACGTCCTCCACTGCATCAATCGCTGAGAGCATCCTCTTGCGGGCTGGCTCGGCAGCCCTGTTGCGAGCTACCGTCTCGCGAATCTCTTCCTTCTTTTCCTCAAGCGTGTAGTATTCGTCCTCGGGCTCTGCCTCGGGGCCCACTTCAGGCTTGTCTTCAGGCTCGTCTTCAGGCTCGTCTTCAGGCTTGTCTTCAGGCTTGTCTTCAGGCTTGTCTTCAGGCTTGTCTTCAGGCTTGTCTTCAGGCTTGTCTTCAG
>PANG01000095.1 GCA_002708345.1 Planctomycetaceae bacterium
CCGGCGAGCTGGTCCTGCTCAAATCCATCTCGGCAGGGACCGAGGATCTCCGGGGGCTGGCAGCCCGGGGAGTTGTGGACCGCTATTTTCCACGAGCAGCAGAAGAGCTGCGGGTGCGGATCGTTAACCTGCGAGAGAGCGTTCCACTCAGTTCCACCAGAAGTTCTTGCCCTGGGCGGACGGGGCCGCTTTCGTGCGTGCGTCCTTGACTGACGGATCGACAACCGTCTTGCTGACAATTTTCCAGGAATCGATATCGACTCCGCCCGAGGCGGTAAAGATCCAGCTGGACCGTGTCTTCAGGAAGCTGCACTGCGGTGCCACCTGCTTGGGCGTGTGCCAGACATCAATTTCCAGTGGGCTTTCGTCACTCGTGGCCAGCAGGGAAAGGTCCAGTTGAGCTTTTTCGAACATCCCTTCCTTGCGGATCAGCGCTGCCACGACGCACATGTCCATGATATTTCGGAGTTGTCCGAAAACAGGATCCTGGGCGGAGAGAGCATCGTAACGTTCCGTCATCAGGTCCGCCCATTTCTGGGCCATCGGGTCCACCGTGCCGGTTTGCTTCACGCTGCCGTCGGCCTGGACGATCTCGTTTTCGGTCATGGCCTTGACGCCGCCACCCCGGATCTCCCAGGCGAGGCCATCCTCGCTCCGTGCCAGTGGCTCGTAATCGCAGGCCAGCCACCAGCGTGCATTCACATCGGGGCGGACACTGCGACCTTTGATCATGTCGATGAAGCTGGGCAGACCCTTGACGGGTGAGCGATCGAGCTTCATGGCAATACGTTTCATTTTGTAATCTGCAGCAACCATTACACGGGCAAAATGGCTTGTTTCCGGTACGCCGCTAAGACGGATTTGCTGGGGGCCAAACGCCTGTTTCATGAGGGGTTCCATGGCNANCGGGTTGACNGNGATATTTGCCNTCNCGGTANCGNNCCAGNANGGCCTGGAGNTGCNTGNNCCCNTGNTCNGTGGGATCGATNGAGCAGGTGATNCCNACCTCTNNNGCNGCNTCAACNGTNCGCAGGGCGGTCAGCAGGTGNTCAAGNTNNAGNACNGGNCGNCCNGTNGTNATNCCNACCACGTGNNCNTNGTCGNCNACTCGCCATCCCTCGCCNGGNCCGGCAAGGACNATNTCNTTCTCTTCCGGGTAGACCAGNACATACTGGATNCNCTGCANGCCGGCNAGNAATCGNACNTCTTCNGGNAACTTGCCNAGNTTGTTNTNNTGNGCATCNCGGATNGCNTNNTGNAGNCCACGNAGNGATACCATNCGCATNCCNTTGGGGGCCNNGAGGGCCGCNGGGGCCTGCTGGATATCCTTGCGCAGTTCGTTCANCACCATTTTCTTGCTGGCCGGATCGNCCTGCCGCAGGACTCCNTCNGCATCGATGGANATACCACCAACNCCGGCATTACGGAANTTTCGGTGTCCNGCCCAAATNGAAATCTGGCTGTAAGCCACGATCAGGCTAAGAGCCACCAGGCTGACTACGGCGCGCGTGGATAATCGTTGGTAACCCAACATGAAACTGCCTCCTGAAAAGCANTGGTGAGGACGCNGGGTTGTNTCCCGTTGTCCCGAATTCTGTTCCGTGGAAATGATGACACNGCGGTGCTGTAAAAAGGAGCCTCACACCCTTTGAACTTCGACATTTACAGCCATCAGACACCAAGGTTATCTTACATGCAAGAATAACTCTGAACGTTGATTTATTCAAGAAAAGTCCCCCTATTCTGGCTATTGTGACACGCCTGCGCTGCGTGACAGTTGGTCTTCGGTTACAGTTTGATAGTTCAAGATGATTGACCGGCATAACCGTTCCTGCGAGGGGTCCGGGCAGGTGTTTTGGCAGTAATCAGGGCCGCATTTTTGCCATTCCAGGAGCAATTCCTGGCTGGTCGGGATGCGTCGATAAGTGACTAGTTACACGGTCTGGCGGGATTATTCCGACAACATGGATGCTTACCTGGTAATTCGTGAGGGAACGAAATGGACCGATGTCGTACGGCTGGTGACTGGTCGGACGATCATGGTTGGTCGAGCACCCACNAACCANGTCGTCATCAAGGATGAGCGTTGTAGCCGGAACCACGCCGAGATTTTTTTTACCGCTGGCAAGTGGACACTACGGGACCACGACAGCCGCAACGGATCACTCGTCAATGGCCAGCCGATTTCCGGCGATTATCTTCTCCAGCCTCGTGATGTTATCCGGATAGCGAAGTGCCAGATGGCCTTCGTCCATGAATTATCCGAAGCGGTGGAAGATGCTTTTTCAGCAGACCCGGTCCAGGTGGAAGGAGAGGCGGATCTGGAGGAGGTCGGTGGAACGGACCTGGCTGGNGATTCAAGTGTTCTGGACGATTCCTTTTCCCCCACCACCATCACGCACCGACGTGGAAAGGCACGGCTGCTTGACCGCCATGATGCCCCCAGCAATAGTCCCAAGGTGGGGCGGGCAGTTGCAGCTCTTTGTCATATTGCCTTTCACCTGGCCAGGCAGACCGATGTCAATGGAATTGCGGAGACCGGGCTGGAGGGCATTTTCGAGGGCACCTCGGTGGATGCAGGTGCAATCCTTCTTGCCCCGCGGGACATGGAAGGAAAACCGGTCGGCGCAGATCTTTCCGTGGTCGCCTCCCAGGCCCGCGAGGAAATTCGATATCACCAGGTGACCGGGTTCCTCGCCTCCACGGTACTGGGAGATGGGGAGGCGGTGCTGGCACGCAACATCGGGGATGATAGTGCCCTGGCGAGTCGTGACAGCAAGGGTGAAATTGAGTCGACCAGTGTGATCTGTGCCCCGATACGGCACGACAANGAGGTGCTGGGAATCGTTCACCTCTACTCGACAACCTCGGAGCGGACACTGGATCCGGATGATCTGGAGTTCACTCTTGCCGTGGCAGACAACCTCGGCCTGGCNATCCAGAACCTGAACCGCGAACAGGGACTTGCCGCGGACCTGTCGCAGACACGTAGCGAGGTGCAACAGCTGCGTAGCCAGCTGGGCGTGGAAAGCGATATCGTCGGCAATAGCGNGCTGCTTGATGATGTGAGGTCAAAAATCGAGCAGGCAGCACCCAGCCGCGCCACCGTACTGATCCGTGGGGAGAGCGGTGTGGGAAAGGAACTGGTTGCCCGGGCGGTCCACTTTGCCAGTCCCCGGTCGGTCGGTCCTTTTGTCTGCATGAACTGCGCAGCACTCTCCGAGTCACTGCTGGAGAGTGAGTTGTTTGGCCACGAGAAAGGGGCTTTTACCGGGGCCACGGATCGCAAGATGGGGAAGTTCGAGGCGGCTGATAACGGAACGCTGATGCTTGATGAGATTGGTGAAATGAGCCCCTCGATCCAGGCCAAGTTCCTCCGCGTCCTGGANGGNCATCCTTTCGAGCGCGTGGGGGGAAGCCAGGCAATTACCGTGGACGTGCGCGTGATCGCTGCGACGAACCGTGACCTGGAAGCGGAGGTGAGTGCGGGGAATTTCCGGCGTGATCTTTACTTCCGGCTACACGTGGTCGATATCCTCGTTCCTCCACTACGAAAACGACTCGAAGACGTGGAGACGCTTGCGTACTTTTTCCTCAATCGATTTCGNGANGAAACGGGACGTCGCGTGGATGGCTTCAGCGAGGCGGCGATGGAACACATGCGNCAGTACCAGTGGCCTGGTAATGTCCGGGAATTGAAGAACATGATTGAGAGGGCTGTTGTCCTTAGCCAGGGCGAGATCATAGAGACCGGGGACCTGACCCTGTCATCGATTGCCCCTGATAATGATTCGGGCCATGGTGTGACTATCCCGGGAGAATACCAGCCACTGACGATTGCCGAGGTGGAACGGATCCACATCGCAACAACGCTCGAGGAGAATAACTGGAACAAGAGTCGGTCTGCGGGAATTCTCGGGATCGAACGCTCTACCCTGGACCGCAAGATCAATCGTTACGAGATTACCCCTCAGCAATAATCCCAGGCTGGCTTCCGGCCTGGGCTGGCCTCCCNGTCGCTTCTGCCTGCTGGTCTTGCCATGAAACTTCGTGTCGGNGTCATCGGGTTGGGNAATGCCTGGGAATCACGGCACCGTGGAGCCCTGCGTGCCCTTTCGGACCGTTTTGAAGTTCGCGCGGTCTGTGCCGAGGTTGCTGGCCTGGCCCGNCAGGCNGCCGGGGAATTTGGAGCGGACCTGGTCGGGGGGTTCCGCGCGCTGGCCAGCCGGGAGGACGTGGAAGCAGTTCTTGTTCTNTCGCCGGACTGGTATGGNCCGCTGCCAATCCTTGCCGCTTGTGATGCAGGCAAGGCTGTTTACTGTGCCTCGCCGCTGGACCTGGACCTGCAGCGTTCCGACGAGGTGAGGCAGCGGGTCGANCAGTCAGGNGTTGCCTTCATGGTGGAGTTTCCAAGACGGCATGCGCCAGCCACGGTTCGTCTTCGAGAGTTAATTGCCACAAGGCTTGGGCGACCCTGGCTACTGCTCTGCCATGGCAGGGACTCGCAGGCGGGCGGCGATGAACTCCGGTCCACCGGCAGTCGCTATCGTCCTCCCACGGAGGACCCGGGCTGGCAGTCGATGGTGGAGATGATTGACTGGTGCAGTTATATCGCAGATGGCCCCGTGAACGCGGTGACTGCCAGCGACCATGCGCAGGGCATGACCGATCGCCACTGGAGGAGGATCCAGCTGGAATTTGATACCCCGGAACAACTCGTGGCACATCTGCATCATGGCAGGACCGTGCCAGAGGGGTGGGAGGAGGCNGAGAGTTTCCGGGCGCCGGCGGAGTTNCAGGTGAGCTGTGAAAANGGNGTNGCTTTCCTGGACCTGCCNGCCACGCTTGTCTGGTTTGATGANGCCGGTCGACATGTCGANANACTGGACCGNGATCGTCCTGTGGGNGAGCAGATGCTGACCCTCTTTCANCGCTGNGTGACCAGCCTGGTNCGGAATATCGATAGNCTGGAGGATAGTTGTCGGGCGCTGCGGCTGATGCAGNTCGCGGAACAGAGCCTGGAGGCAGGGNNNAAAATNTCCCTTGACGACGAAACCGGNGAATCAANNTGAACGGTTATTTCCGCNCACTTTNCCTCTNCTCTGTGAGTTCCGAGTGCTCCTCGATCTCCTTGAGTTCTTCAAGTAGCAGGTGGATCTCGTGGTCATACTCGCTGCGGTCGTCGTTCAGTACCTGCTGNCGNTGGAATTCAGCAGCCCCGTCGCCGAGTAATTCCGCTGCCTCGGCACTCTGGAAACGGTCNTTTGGNTCACGAGCTACCAGTCGCTGGCAAAACCCCATCAACAACTTGTTGGAAGTAACCTGTTCGGGCAGGATTTCCTTGAGGCGTTCGCAGAGCGAGTTCTTGGCTTCCACCAGCTGCTCCAGNTGCTTGATCCCGGAGAAAGGGCGCTGCCCGGAAAGTAACTCGACAAGCACGTACCCCAGCGATGCCAGGTCACTCTGGGGAGTTGCCTCGCTTCCCAGGAGAACCTCTGGCGCGGCATAAGAGGGGGTGCATGATCTGGAGGGCGGAATGTCGTCGGTGGCAAAGGCCGTTCCCATGTCAATGATCTTGGCAAGCCCGCTTCGCTTGATCATGATATTCGCCGGCTTGATATCACCGTGGATGATGTTCTCACGGTGAAGTGACTCGAGGGCTGCCAGGCAGTGACGGATAATCGCCATGCTNACTCCCGGTCGCATGTGGGGCTGTTTTTCTTTCGCCGTGACGATCACCCGGTTGATGTAGTCCCATCGTCGGCGACTCACTCCCTCCTGAATCCGTGTCAGGCGTTTCCTGTCGAGCAGTTGCCGCAGATCGTAACCATCAATCCATTCCATCACCAGGATCCGGATACCGTTACGGTCAACGAAATTATGCAGGTTCAGCAGGTTGTCATGCTGGATCTGTGCAATTCTCGCCGAGACCCGGGCAATGCGTCCCATCGACTCGGCGTAGGCGTTTTCATTCTCAAAGCCCTCGGGCGAGAAAACCTTGATTGCCACCGGGATCGTGAAACCGTCGGCACCCCGCCTGTCGGAAAGATAAACAGCCCCCTGCCCTCCCGTTCCAAGCAATCGTGCCAGGTGGTGGTGGACGGTCCAGTTGAGCCGTTGGGAGGCGAGGATCTGCTGGTATTTCTTCGCCAGCTTTTCCGTCTGTCCTCGCTTCCGGGCCTTCTCACTGTCAAGAGTTACGGTGGGATGGAATGCAAAGTCGGATAAAGGCATCGGTCGCTAACGCTCTGTCAACTGGGTCGTTCGGATCGCCAGCAGGTGGGATAGATCGGCTGGCGGTGGAATCTGGGAAGTCTAGCGGGTGGGGCAGGATTCTGTCGAGCCAGAAAGTGGCCCTTTTTCTTTAACTCTGGTTGAGAATAACATGCAGCCTGAATTCTGTCAGGGCCGGTTCCATTCCACAGGTGACTTCTTTGTCGCCGAGTGCCTCCTCTCAGCCAGTTGCATGGGGAGGCCGGGGGAAGCCAAGCTGCTTGTCGACCAGGTTTTCCAGAGGCTTGCCGTCAAGGAAACGGCGAAGGTTCGCGCAGACGAAATCCGTGGTCTCGTCAATCCGCCGGGCTGACTGGGCTGCCACGTGAGGAGTGATGATGACGCCTGGCATTTCCCACAATGGGCTTTCCGCAGGTAGCGGTTCCACCTCGGTGACGTCCAGGGCAGCCCCGGCCAGGTGTCCGGACTGGAGCGAGCGAACCAGGTCGTTTTCGATGACCAGTGGCCCACGCGCAACGTTGACCAGGATCGCACCCTGCTTTAACTGNTGCANTTGATGTTCCCCGATCATGCCCCTCGTGTTNCCAGTGAGCGGGGCACAAAGAACCAGGACGTCCAGCTCNGGGAGAATCGAATCGAGNTGATCGGCCGGAAGGACCACCTCCACTTGCTCAGGGGGCTGGCAGGGGAACAGGTCGGTTGCCAGGATCCGCACGCCGAGCGGAGCCAGGACCTGGGCAATCTGACGGCCATTGCCACCCAGGCCGACAATGCCCACAGTCATCCCGTGAAGATCCCCTGTCGGACGGCGGAGAAATTGCTTTGCCTGCTGAGCATGGTAAAAAGTCGGCATGCTGCGAACCAGGCCCAGCAGCATCGCCAGTGTCTGCTCGGCCACCTGGCGGGCAAACAGGCCGGAAACTCCACTGACAGGGATCCCGGATGCCATGACCGCCGGAACGAGACAGTGGTCCAGGCCGGATGCCGATGACTGGATCCACTCGAGGCGACCCTGCTGGACGATCTGGTCCCAGGGAACCGGTACCTTGGCATGGCCGATGAAGATGTCTGCTTCAAGCAACTGCTCGGCAACCCCCCCCTGGCCTGCATCTACCAGCTCGAGGGAAGGATCAACCCGGGAAATCTGTTCACAGTGTCGGGCTTCGAGCGGGTAACAGAGGACGATTTTCCTTGAGGACACGGCTTCTCCTGGAGAGGAGTATTTCGAGTCAGTTTATTTCGGAAGTGGCAGCCACGATGCCGCTAGGGGCGAAGTCTATCATCGTGGCAGAAGGCTGGGTACCTCAGGTGGCTCACCGACTTGGCGAGATCGATCCGATCGTGGATAATACGCTTTCCGGGGCCAGGCAGAAACGATCCTCAGGCCGCTCGAAGAAGGAACTTTCCGCTGTCGAAATCAAAACAAAAAATTGCCTCTCGCGCGATCGTGGCGATTGTCATCCTGCGTTTGATGATCGGGCTGCACTTCTTCAATGAGGGTGCGTCAAAACTGGATGGAGGATTTTCGTCGGCAGGGTTCCTGTCCAATGCCAAAGGGCCTTTTGCCCCGGTTTTCCGCGGGATGGTCTGGGATGCGGAAGGCCGCTACCGGTTGGGATTGGGCCACGACAAGGAGGGTGACCAGGTCATCCAGGTCAAACCGACTCGTGATGCCTGGACGACATACCGGTCCGATGTGGCCAGCTATTACCGGTTTGACGAGGGACAGAAAAAAGAATCCGACGCGATCCTGAAGTCCTACCTGGCACAGCATGACTGGTACGTGAAAACGAACCGGGAAGCGATCGTCAAGTACTTCCAGCAACTGGAACGGCGGGGGGACCAGCGTCAAACTGCTTTGTACCTGGATGTTACCAGTCTCCGTGACCAGGGAGAGAAACTGGAATCGGAACTTCGACGTGAAAGGGGCAGCCTGCTGGCGGGGATCAACATGATGTGGGCGGGCCTGGAACGGGAACTCAATCGCCTGGCTACCGTGGAACAGTCCGGAAGATCGCCCCTGGGCTTGAAGAAACTGGGGCGACGGGGACTCGACTCGATTACGATAGATGGCATCATCCCGTACTTTGACCTGATCGTGGGAATATGCCTGTTCTTTGGACTTTTCGTTCCATGTGCCTCAGGCCTTGCAGCACTGCTCTTGCTCTCGGTGATCGTCACACAATGGCCAGGGTCCGTGGGGGCGGTATCCGTCTCTTACCAGGTAATCGAGTTGTGTGGTGTGTTTGTGCTGGCAGCAATGTCCGCAGGACACTATGCCGGAGTTGATTATTTCATTCAATACAAACGACAGCAGCGTGGGAAAAAAGAGGAAATAGCTTCAGGCCAGGAGAAAGAAGAATGAACCTCAATCCAGAAGAAAAACAGGTTGGCCGCGAGAACTATTTTGATGCCATCGGGCATTCGCGGCGGGACTTCCTCAAGAACGTTGTGGCGACCGGGGCGATCTCGGGAGGTGGCCTGGGAGCCGCCTACTTCGGTTACTCGAAGATTGGTGATCCGGTGCGTGTCGGTGTGATTGGTACCGGGGACGAGGGAAGCGTACTGATTGGTGCCATCAACCCGGAGTATGTCCAGGTGACCGCTATCGCGGACATCCGTCCTTACAACATCCACCGTGCTTTTCACGGGGACTATTCCAGCCCCACAGCCCTGGCAGTTCGGCCCGGGTTGCTCAAGAAGTATGGCTGGAAAGACGAGCAGGAGGGCCGCACGCAGGTCAACGTCTACACCGATGACTACCACGATTTACTTGACGATGATTCAGTGGAAGCAGTCATCATTGCCCTTCCCCTGCACCTGCATGCCAGAGTGGCATGTGAAGCAATGATGCGNGGNAAGCACGTGNTGACCGAGNAACTGATGGCCCACAATNTCGCCCAGTGCAAGGTCATGTCTCGCCTGGCTGCCGAAACCGGGTTGCTGCTGGCAACCGGGCACCAGCGACATTACAGCGTGCTATACGATAATGCCGTGAACCTGATCCAGTATGGCCTGCTGGGTGAAATTCATCATATCCGGGCACAGTGGCATCGTGGCAACCTGCCAGGACGGGATAGCTGGCAGCAACCCCTTCCTGGAGGTGAGATCTCGCTGGGGGGCGATAGCAAGGTGGACCCGATTGCTGAGAGGGTTGCCAAGTGGACCAAGGAACTTCCACGGCAAAAGGACCCGGCTGCCTACGACTTGATGAAGCACCGGCTTGCTCAGTGGGAGAAATGGGATTCCGATCAGAAGATCGATGCAACAAAGCACGGTTACCAGGACTTCCAGCTCGATGGTCGTCCTCGCTCGGCACTGGAAGAACTCTGCCGCTGGCGACTCTGGGAAAGAACCGGGGGTGGCCTGATGGCGGAACTGGGAAGCCACCAGTTGGATGCTGCCAGTATCTTCATTTCTGCCCTTCGCCGTGATGGAAAGAAAGCCAAGCCGTTAACAGTGCATGCCGTGGGAGGACGACACGTCTTTCCCGAGGATCGCCATGCCGAGGACCATGTCTACTGCATGTTCGAGTTTCCTGGTCCTGGATACGAGGCGAAGTTCGATGTCGGTTACCGCGATACGGTGAATAATGTGCCCAGCGACGGAGGGGTTCCGGATTACAGCCAGGACCCGAACAAGAAAATCGTCGTTACCTATTCCTCGATCAATGGGAATGGCTTTGGAGGGTATGGTGAGATCGTGATGGGAACCAAGGGGACACTGGTCCTGGAAAAAGAGAAAGAAGTGATGCTCTTCCAGGGATCAAATACCAGCACACGGGTGGGAGTCAAAGCCGATGACGGCGGCGCAACGCTCGATACCCAGGCGAGTGGAGAGGATGCACCGGTTGCCAAGGCAGCGGAAACCGGGCCGGTGAGTCGCGGTTATACCGAGGAAATTGAACACTGGGCCTACTGCATCAAGAATCCAGATCCAGAGAACCTGCCGAAGTGCCGTCCCGAAATCGCCATGGGCGATGCTGTCATCGCGCTGACGGCCAACGTGGCAATCAAGAAGTCGATGAAGGGCGAGAGTGGTTACGTGCATTTCGAGAAAGGCTGGTTTGACATCGATAATGATGACACGCCCGATGGAAGCAGTATCGCGGAGGAGAGTGCCGCACTGCTGAAAGAAAATGCCTGAAGTTAGAGTGTACAAGTCGAGTAAGAATCAAAACCAGGAGACAGGGTAATGGAAAAGTGGCCAATTGGCGTTTTTACCAGTGTGGATGCGGGGCTGGGCGTGAAACTCGAGATCGCCCAGGAACTGGGAGTACCGACGATCCAGTTGCATGCCCCGGCCAAGGAAACTCGGACCGAGGAGAATGCCCAGGCCTTCCTGGCACGTCTTGAGGAACTGGGGATTACCCTGACGGCCGTCTTCGGGGGATTTGAAGGAGAGAGTTATGCGGATATTCCCACCGTGGTGCAGACCGTCGGCCTGGTGCCCCCGGAAACTCGCGCTGACCGTACCCAGGAAATGAAAGAAATTGCTGACTTCGCGAAACTGCTCGGCTGCGACGTGGTCGCCCTGCACCTCGGTTTTATTCCTCACGACACCAGTGAATCGCTCTACGAGGAAGTGCTCGAGGTCACCCGCGAGGTATGTGATCACTGCAAGGGGAATGGTCAGAACCTGCACCTGGAAACCGGCCAGGAAAGTGCTGAGGGATTACTCGCGTTCATTCGGGATGTGGGTCGGGATAACCTCTTTATTAACTTCGATCCGGCCAACATGATTCTCTACGGGACCGGTGAACCGATCGCCGCGCTTCGCCAGGTGGGTGAGTATGTCCGCAGTATTCACTGTAAGGACGGTACCTGGGCAGCGAATCCCGGTCAGGAGTGGGGTGCCGAAACGCCGCTGGG
The DNA here is from genome assembly GCA_002708345.1 of Planctomycetaceae bacterium. Next base: position 11,106 of record PANG01000095.1, read on the forward strand.
TGAAGGAGACGTGGGGATGGAAGACTACCTCCGCACGCTCGATGAACTCGGTTATACCGGCCCGCTGACAATCGAAAGGGAGATTGCCTCCGAGCCGGAAAGGCAGAAAGCAGAGATTGGCAAGGCGGTGGAATTGCTGTCGGAGCTGAAAGCAAAGATCGGCTAGACCGGGTTTCCCGCGGTCGCCCTGGATCTNATTCTCGCCTNGAAGNGCCGGNNCCGAACATCCGNGATGCGANCTGGAGTCCTCCCAGGGCCAGNGCGGCCAGGANCACGACNGGGATGATCACCTTGATGCCCCGNGGTGANAAGACCATGACCAGNCCAGCGATNCCAATCAANAGCGNGTACTGGCNNCCGATTCCCNTGAAAANTCCTTCCAGCTGGGGCATCGCCAGCCAGAACACACCCAGGACCATTCCGACACGTACCAGTACNGGTCCGGCAGTTTCCCCNCCNTCCACCTGCCAGGTGGCAATGCCACCGGCGAACATGACCAGCGCGGTAATGGCAAGCGATATTCGAGACATCCTGTTTCTGACCTCGGGCCTGGGGGAGCAGGGAATTAAGCAGGAATCGTTGTGACTAGATCTTGTCCAGCGAGTCAATCCAGCGTGCCAGTTGCTGCTGTCCTGCTGCATCAAGCCGTCCCTCGGCGTTTGCGGTTTCTACCTTGTGCACCGGGTACTTCATCTGCTCAAGTTGCTTGAGCCGTGCCTCGATGCCTGGCTTGATTCTCGACTGGGCAGGAATGATGGAGAAAATCGACAGCCGCTCCACGGGATCATTGGGCTTCAAGGTCGTTCTCCGCGGGACGGCAACGTCGATCGGTATGATGCCACGAATGATGTCACGGTGGGTAAAGGCGGTCAGGTAGCCGATGGCGCCGCCNGCACTACGTCCCTGGATGACAATCCGTGCAGGGTCGATATTGTAGCTGCGTATCGCCTCGTCAATCATCGCTCTGACCACGTCAACTTCGGTGGGATCCCATTTGTCCGGATTNGCCGATCGGGGCCCNANCAGCAGNAGATTGTCCCGNTCACAGGTTGCTTTCCAGGNTGTGANCAGCTTGTCGAATTCGNTCGTGCCAGGCTCATGGAGCCAGACCAGNAGTCCATGGGGAATCGTGTCGCGATAATTCTCCGGCAGGTAAGCATCACACGTGTTCTTCTCTTCGGGCAACTTGATTTCTACCTTCCCGGTCACCGTCGCCTCTCCCGCTGGAGGTGACTCCCGGGAAGGAGGGAGGCTGGCAGGGATCTCGCTGGGAAAAGTGCCGAGAGTGACCTTCAGCTTGTGCATGGCACCGCTTCGGAGTACCTCGATGGTGACCTCGCTGGCAATCTCAAGATTGGCGATCCGTACCCTCAGGTCTTCGGCCGAAACAGCCGGCTCGTCGTTGATGCGGGTAATNCGGTCTCCTGGCTGGATGCCACCCGCTTCAGCCGGGCTTCCCGGGTAAACGAAACGGACTGTCACCGGTTCGGAGTCTCGCATCGGCAGGACTCCCAGGAAGGGGTGCTCGTACGGTTCCAGCTTGTCAGTCAGCGTTGCCTGGACCTCCGTCTGGTCCTCCCCGCGGCGGTAAACGATGGTGATCTGGTCACCGGCATAATGGGGTCCGAGGGCATGTTTGAGCTGGGCATGACGGACCACGGTGCTACCGGCGATCTCGATAATCCNGTCTCCCGCCTGGAGCCCCGCCTCGTAAGCGGGNGACTTGGGCTGAACCGCGGCAATCTCGGGGGGNTCAGCATAGATATCGGTTCCCTTGAGCGTGACACCCAGCAGGCCCGCGTACAGGTCTGTTCCCTGCTTCATTTTNTCCAGGTGAGGCAGCAGGTCCGAAATTGGAATCGCGAAGCCGATTCCTGAGTCGTACCACTCCGTTCCTGCCAGTTCACTTGACTGCCCATGGGGCGAGAGCGGGACCAGGATTCCTGTCGCCCGGCCCTCGATATCCACCAGTGCTCCCCCGTAATTGACNGGGGAGATCTTGCTGTCAGTCTGGATCGCCTTGCCCCAGATGCGATTGGTGGCACTGATAATGCCAACAGAGACATTTGCGGTTTNCGGTGAGAGCGTGCGGCCGATCGCTATGGCCCACTGNCCCACCTGGAGCTCCTCGCGAGGAGCCAGGGGTACCACCGGGAAGGATTCCTGGCTGTTTACCTTNAGNAATACCAGCATGCGGCTATGGTCACGAGCCACGATCNTGGCNGCCGCCCGCTTTCCGCTGGGAGTTGTCACCAGGATCGAGGTGGGCTGACGGACGAAATTAAAGGCGCTCGAGAGGATATAACCATCCGCCGAGACCACCACGCCGCTGGTGGGACCATCGCCAAGCAAGAGCTGGCCGACCTTCTCTAGCCCGCCAATTGTCTCGATACGGACGATCGACGGGGAGGCGACCGCCACGGCATGCTTAAAAGCCTGCTGCTCGAGATTATCGAGCGTGGGTTCCGGTTGCTGTCCCCAGGTGAGAGCCGCGGGGATCAGCAGCAGCACGAGCGAGAGTGCCCGGGGGCGCAATGGGATGAGTTTTTTCATGAATGCACTATCTGGATTGCGTCATGGATTGGCGTTCTTAAGACCGGGAAGGGTGATGTCCAGTAACTCGTCGCCGCGCTGGACAACCAGTCGTATCTCGTCAATTTGATCGATGAAACCCAGCTCGTTTCGCAGTGCCTCGCAGGACGGTACAAGACGGTCGCCGACAAAGAGGACAAGATCATCCGGTCGCAAGCCGTTTTTCTCTGCTACTGACTCGCGGCGGATGGCGTCAATGAAAGGGGGCGTTTTTGCCAGCACGTCCGGGACCATCACCAGCCCCAGGCTAGAGAGAGTGTGAGGACGCTCCGGACGCATGGCCGTTTCATCCACCGTTCGGGGCCGGCTCTTGCCAGCAAGGATGTCGTCGATGGCCGGGTTCAGTTGCGCGATGGGGATCGAGTAGTTCAGCCAGGTGTTGGTCTGGCTGTTGCGAAGTTCCTTTCCGAGGATTCCGGCAAGTTGTCCCTGGTGATCGGTCAGAGCTCCCCCGGCTGCCCCGGGGTTGTTGGTGATTGCATCAAGCACGTAGGCGGGGCCACGGTAAGGCGTCTTGAAAACGCCACGGCGTGCATCCAGCGTGGTCTTGGCTGAGACCACGCCGTGCAGCACACTGGTTGCTTCATCCCCGGTGGCTACACCGTAAAGGTTACTGAATGCCAGCACCCGGCTGCTGACGTCCAGTTCGACATCCTGGCTGCGATCAAAGAAATCCAGGTCTTCGGCATCTATCTTGAGAATGGCAATTTCCAGCCGCGGATCAGCTCCGACTAGCTCCGCCTGGAAACGACGGCCATCGTTGAGAATGGTGGTAATGAAATCCGTGTCCAGCACATAACTCCAGACAGTCAGGATATGGCCGTCTGCAGAGACAAGGAAACCACTCTGGTAGGATTCCAGCCCCTGGAGTCCGCCGGCACCGTAGACCTTGACCATCTTTGGCTGGACCTTGAGCGTGACACTGGCAAGGTCGGCAGCTGGCACGGGTATGGAAAAACCAGCAACGAGCGCGCAGCAGATCCCCAGTCGCATCCAGGATCGATGATCCGTTCGCCTTGTCCGTGGGGCAGCCATGCAATGGTCCTTCAGGTGGATACCTAGGGAGCTTACTTTTCGCTCATCTCGTAGTTCTTCAGTTCAATCGTTCCATACAACAGGTCCCCGTGACGAACCTGAAGGGTATGGGGCAGCATCTGATCTCCAACCGGGCGAAAATCCTCAAACAGGATCTCGCAGGGATCGGCGCCCAGGTCGGGATACATTTCCAGTCCGACCAGTCGACCCTCCTCCGGATCAAACATGAATCGCACCTCGATCACGCGGTGGGTCCCGATCAGCGTGTCATGCAGGCCGGTACGTCCCATCATCGGGGTGGTTCCCAGGTAATAGACCTCGCCAAATTCGCCGGGTCCCTTGACCAGTAAGTGACGCCAGAGGTGAAGAGCGACAAGCAGGCCACCGCTTCCACGGGGGCCAAGTTGAGTATCCAGGTCATTCTCTGCATCCAGGACGACGATCCCCTGGGGCATGTTGGCCTGGGACTGGTCATCACCAAGCGAGAATTCCAGGTCGCCAAGTTGATCAATCTGGCCAAACAACTTCCAGGTTCCCTGGAGCTTGGAGCAATCCAACTCCTCGGTCAGCCGCGACCAGACCCGATCCCGGTTAAGCCGGTTAAAGTAGAAGTTGGCATAGCCCCGCCGCATTTCCAGTAACTTGGCTACCTCGGGAGCTGGCTTGACCGCTTTCGGTGCTGCTGGCCGACCAGGAGGGCCAGGTGGGTCCTCTCCCGGTTTGGGCTCTGCTTTCGGGGCCTGCTGGATCTGGGAGATCAATTCCTCCGTCGAATGGACGCCCGAGAGCCGTACGTGTGTGTCGATCTGCTCTCCCTCGTGGAGAAAGGAGATCGGTACACGCCAGCCTCGCGGATATATACCAAGTGCATTCTTGAAACCATTGACCGTGCTGATCCGTCGGCCTGCAAAAGAGATCAGCTCATCGCCGAAACGCAGTCCGCGCCGGTAGGCATCGGAGGACTGGAGGATGTTGGAGACGATCACCTTCCCGTTTTCATTGGTGGTCACTGTCGCTCCCAGCGTGGCGTGATCAACAATCCGGCCACTTCGCAGGTATCCCATGAAATGCTGGATCTGGTTAATCGAGATCGCATAACCGACACCGACATTGACCCGGCCCCGTTTCTCGAATGAACCTCGGCCATTGATGCCAATCAGCTGCCCCTGGGCGTTGAACAGCGGGCCACCGGAATTTCCCGGGTTGATCGAGGCATCCGTCTGGATGCAGTCGGCATATTCAAGCAAGGTCCCGGCCGGGTACTGGTAACGGTGAATACCCGAGACGACCCCGAAGGTTACTGTGGGCTGGAAATCGGTAGCCAGCAGGAATGGATTGCCGATGGCAAAACACCAGTCACCGACTCGCACCTGGTCGCTGTCGGCGATCTCTGCCGCGGGGAAGTCGTCACGTCCGAGCATCTTGATCAGGGCGACATCGCCGACCGGGTCGATGCCGACAATCACAGCGTCATAGAGCCGGCCATCGGGCATCGAACACTTCATCGCTGCGCCCGCCGGTTTAACGACATGAAAATTGGTCAGCGCGTAGCCGTCCTCCGTTATCACCACGCCGCTTCCGCCACCACGCCCACCCCGGGCAAAGACGCTGATGGCACTCACCTTCGCCCTGGCAATGGCCGCGATTCTCGCCTGCTCTGCATTCTGGACAGCAGGTGCCAGCTCCTGGCCCGGCAGGAGGTCGACCCCCAGCATGCTTGCTGCCAGGGCAGCAAGGAAAAGCATCCCGTGTCGTCTCATTTTGTCAGCCTCGCATTGCAGAGAAGCAGGTGGTCGCCAATGTCCAGCTGTTCGCCAAAGTCGACAAGGATGGTCAGGCGAGTNACGCCCTGCATGTCGATCTTGATCTCCGCCGCTTGGTCCTTGCCAGTAATTGTGCTGCGGTGCAGTTGCTTGCCGTTGCCCATCACGACCAGTTCCACGTGCCCATTCTCTCCCAAGGCCGGATCGATGCCTACCAGGGANTGGAATAATTGAAAATCACCGTTAAGCCGGTAGGTCATTTTAGTGCGGCTGTGGATTGCCAGTCCCTTGGAGAATGACTGGTCATCAAGAACCAGGGGCTTTCCCGAGAGCGTGCGATCACGGCGTGGCCGGTAGAGACGGGCAAGGCGTTGATTGNCCGGCCCGGTGGAGAGATAGGGTGTCCATTCGACGGTCTCCGGCTCCAGGTCGCTCAGGTAAACCAGGTTGCCTGCAGAAAAATCAAGCTTCTTCAGCTGCTCCAGCGGGATGGTTACCTTTGGTCCCGCCGAACAGGTGATCGTTATCTGGCCGTCCGCCAGTGCCAGATCTGATGCCATCAGCGTACTGTTCCCGGCAACCGTCGCCAGGCAAATGGCCTCGGGGAGTTTGCGGGAGCCGGCCTGGAAATAGCGGATGCCGGCGATCTTTTCGCGTTCNACCTGGATCTTCTCGTCGTCAAAATCAAAAACGAGGATTTCGCCGTCGAGCGACTGGACGATCCCCTCCAGTTCGTCCAGGGCTCCAGAAGGGCGACGGATAATCAACACGTCCCCTTCCGCCTCGGCACGAGTGATCTCCCGAAAGTCTGCCAGTTTCTCCGCGTCCAGTTCGACCAGCCGGGTGTAAAGGATGTCACGAGTCTTGATCGAGACAGTGGAGCCGGTTCGCAGTGTGGCCTCAAGGACTCCCTCCTTGATGGAAATAGCGGTCGCCTCCAGCCGGGAACCATCGACAAGCTCCAGCCAGACGGCTGTCTCTGCTGCCAGTGGGATGGGCGCCACGGCAGGTTGAAGCGTGAGAAGTTGCTTGAATGGAATATCCACCGGGCCGTCGGCTGTCTCGACCGTCAGTTGCTGGTCCACGATGCCAACAAGCATCCCTGTGGTCTTGTTTCCATCGAGTGACTCGACTGTCACCTCGGCAGGAGCAAGCACAAGGAGNGAGGCAAGAAGCAGCAAATTCCACATGGGGGGAGACCTAATTATGCAGTTGCAGAAAAATGCCGTTTTCCATCCATGAAACAACCGGCGGACTGGGCATCCTAGTTGCCACCTTCCCTGGCAAGCTTCCGGAAGTACTCTTCAATGACTTCGCGGAAATGGGCTGGCAGTTCCTTGCTGATCTGCTGAAGAGCCTCCTGGCGCTGCTTGGCGGGCAGATCACCCCACCCCGATGCATTGCCCGTGCTCTTGGGATCCACGTTGCCAGGCCCTGATCCCCCCAGCGGAGCGCTGTCCTGTGCCGGGCTGCTTGGATTGAGCGAGCCCTGCCCTGATCCGCTGCTCGACTGCTGCTGTTGCTGTTCGAGCTCTTCAATCATCTTGTCCAGCTTGGCAATCACATCATCTTCCTCATCGCGCACCTTTTTGCCGGCACGCCCCAGGGAGAGGCGGCGAGTGATGTCGTCCATCAGGCGTGCGATCTCGTTCAGGGAGTCCTTCTTGAGGGGCTCAATGTCCGACTTCATTAACTGGGCAAGCGTCGCGTATCGACGGGGGATTGCATCGGCCTGCTCAAGGAGCTTGCTGATCAGTGGCAGGCACTTCTCCTTGTTCAGGAGCCGATGGTGTGCCGTGCCCTGGTAGAACAACAGCGATGCGGGATCGATCACGTCGCCCGTCTCCAGGCCCTCGAGTTGGACCAGCGCTTCGTCATAAAAACGGTGCTGGGCAAGCCAGCGGCCATAGTAGAGCCGCAGATTGTAACGGATCCAATCTGGCTTCTGCTCGTCAACGAGGAAAGGGAATTCACCAGGTAATGAACTATCTTCATCCAGGGAGGTGAGCAGGTCACGTGTCTCTGCGTCGACCAGCGCCATGGTTGTCACTAGCTGGTCCAGCATTGCTGCCGGGTCTGTCGGCCCCCCCTGCTCGGGCCAGAGCACGTCAATCTTGGCGCGCGTTAGCNCGTCGATNGAGTAACCCTCGAGCCAGCTATCAAGCTGCTGGCGAATNTCCTCCNGCGTGGGCATGGACCAGCTTGCTCGCTTGTCAAACTCTCCGTCGGCAGGCAGCGGAAGGACGATTCCAAAGATGACCAGGATCATCACCAGTGACGGGAGACCCTTGTTGAAGATGTGCCTTGAATTCAAATTCTGTCCTCCTCGGCAGACGTGCCCGGTTCTCTAGAGTTTACTTGTTCCGCCCAAGCACGATTTCACGCGTGATTCGATGGACCCGTTGCTCGCGATCGGAGAGTTTCTGGAGCGCCTCGCGCAACTCGCCATCGGTTGCCTGCCCGGTGGGATCGTCGATGTCGTCAAGCAATCGGGCATAACGCTTGGTCCGTGTGTTGATGCGCATTTGCAGCGACCGAATCATTTTCAGTTCGGCCAGGGTGTCGACCAGGGGTTGTTGCTGTTGCTGTTGTTGCTGTTGCTGTTGCTGCTGCTGTTGTTGCTGTTCTTCCAGTTCCTGCTGGGCTTTCTGGAGTGCCTCGATTAACTCCTCGAGTGTCTCGATGACATCCTCCTCAATACTCTGCGTTAGACGATCCACCTTGGTCTGGCCAAGTCGATCTGCGATCTGGTCCATGTCATCTCGCATCTGCTCCACGGTCTCCGGGAAAGCGACCGAGGAACCTTCTTCACGCAAGAGCGTAAGGACCCGGTCTGCATCCAGGACAATCCTCTTTTGCTGGAAACTAAGCTTGCCAGACTCGATCTCCGCTTCACGGCCGCGGTCGTCTTCCGGTATTCTGGAAATCCGTAGTGTGCCCTCGTAGACTCGCAACTCCATTTCCAGCATGCGTCGGAATCGTCCTTCTAGCAGCGCCAGCATCCGCTCCAGTTCTTCTTCACGAAGCTGCCGAAGGATCTCCTCAAGCTGAGCTTTTG
>PANG01000096.1 GCA_002708345.1 Planctomycetaceae bacterium
CAAATCTCCCTGGAGGAGGATCCAGACATCGTTGCCGGTGCCCGAGTCCCTGCCCCTGCTTGCTCGTATCGATGCGGTCACTCCTGCTGTCAACTGCTACCAGCCGCCGGTGATCTGGGATCGGGCCGAGGGCTTCCAGGTACATGATGGGTACGGGAACTGCTGGATCGATTTCACCTCGACCGCGGTGATGACCAACAGCGGGCATGGGCATCCGCGGATCCGGGAGGCAATACGGGGACATGCCGAACAGGGGTTGTTGGCGCATTTCAGTTTCCCTGCGGAGTTGCGAACCCGGCTTGCCGAAAAACTCGTCGGAATTGCCCCGTTGTCAATGGACCAGGTCTACCTCTGGACGACAGGGTCCGAAACTGTGGAATGTGCTTTTCGGCTGGCGCGAGAATGGGGAGCACGGATCTCTCCTGCCAAGACCCGACTGGCGAGCCTGGAGGGGGATTACCATGGCTGCACACTGGCTGCCCACCAGCTCTCCGGTCCTACCGCTCAAAAAGACTGGAACCCGGATGACCCGTCCCATATTCACCGGCTTCCTTTTCCGATGGAACCGCCGGTTGAAGGCGATGATGTGGAAGCATGGGACAACTTTGTTAACAGGGTAATCGCAGCGACCGGAGTGCCAGGCGATGACTTTGCTGCAGTGGTGGTGGAAACGCTGCAGGGCTGGGGTGCCCTGGAATTGCCAACGGGTTATGTGCAGGCGCTGCGGCGATGGGCCGACAAGAACCACGTACTGATCGTGTTTGATGAGATTCAAACCGGTTTCGGCCGTACAGGGAAACTTTTTGCGTATGAGCATTATGGTGTGGAAGCGGACATGATCTGTGTTGGAAAGGGACTTACCTCCAGCCTTCCACTGGCGGCCCTGCTGGGACGATCCGAGGTGCTGGACCTGCTTCCCCCGGGGTTGGTGACTTCCACCCACTCTGGACACCCGCTCTCCTGCGCGGCGGCCCTGGCAAACCTGGAAGTGATCGAGGAGGAAGGCCTGGTGGAACATGCAGCGGAGATGGAAAGCGTGGTCAAGAAGCGGCTGGGGGAGTTGCAGGAGAGATTTCCTAAAATCATCGGTGANTTTCGGGGTCGAGGCCTGATGCATGCGATCTACATCACCGATCCGCAGACCGGAGAGGCGAGTAGTTCGCTGGCCCGTGACCTGACCTGGGAAATCGTTCGCCGTGGCGTGATGGTGTTCTATACCAATCAGCCAACGATCAAGATTGTCCCCCCGCTGGTGATTTCCGAAGCGGCGCTGCTCGATGGGATCGCGGGAATCGAGGAAGTACTCGAAGGCCTGGATTTGACCTGACAGGTTCTAACTCTCAGCCCGGGACGTCGATGAGTGAAGCAGGCGGGACAGGAGTAAACCGCTGGAGATGCCGAGCAGGTTCGCCAGCAGGTCAGACCACTGGAATTGCCGATCCGGAATCCAGGCCTGGGCGATTTCTGTAAAAACCGCGTAACCCAGGAGGATGGCCACTCTTAACCCAANCCGGTCTGTGCCGGTGACATGCAGTGCCCGGTCTGCCAGGATCGTCAGAAGAAGAAAGGCGCCCGCATGCTGAAAATAATCGGCAAACGTGCGTGAGGCCTGCTTGGCCAGTCGGTCGCCTCCTTCTCCAAACACGATCCAGGGGTCAGGTGCAAGCAACATCCAGCTCAGCAATGCCAGGTAGAGAAGGGCCAGGAGNTGGAAGAAGCGGCGGGATGGTGAAATGGTTTCATCCATCATTTCTCCCCTGGACCGACGGGGATGGTGAAGTCAATCGAATAGATCTGATCAGGGTCGTCTTTCTGAACCGGATCCGTGCTGACATCCACTTCAAATGGGCGTTCCACGCTATTTCCGGCATGATCTTCCAGGATNCCACCAATGGAAAGCTGNTAACGGCCGGCAGNCCAAGGCTGGGAGGGAGTGAATCCCCAGAGGCGATCATTCGTGGTAATTTTCACCTTTCCTGGGATCGCTGCGGTCAAAGGGAGGGGGCCATGGATTTTTATCACGCGATGGGCGAGGGCCCAGTCGAGTGGCTCCTGCATATCACAAACAAAGGCCTCGGTNCTCGCTGAAGCAGGGATGTGTAACAGTTTCCAGTTNGCGGGATNTGGCTGCTGGTGATCCGGCGGGCCGGCTCGAAAAGACTTGACAACCTGCTCCGCCAGGGGAACTCCCTTGCGAGAGGTCCAGTCCGGATCAATTCGCAGCTCATACCTGTTGCCTTCGGTGAGAATCGCGCCGAGTTCCACATTGAGGTTCACACCGATCTTCTGGCGTCCCGGGTGAAACCAGAGCGTGAGCCTGAGCTCGTCGGCAGACCAAAGTTCTGTATGACGAAATGGGCGAGCGACCGGTTTCCCGGAAGTCCTGTCAATCAACGAAAAGAACCCGAAGATCTCTCCCTGAACCATTGGTTCCGAGAAATCGATATAAAACTTGAGGTGATTAGCCGGGAGCAGATCCCCGGATGGGTAAATGGCAACCACCCTTGGCGTGGTTCGNTGCTGCGGGTCCTCTGCGGTGCGGAAATGAACTTCCAGAGGTACAGTCAGGCCAACCAGAGCAGGAATGGCGGAGGGATCGAATTGGCTTGTGTAATCATGGCCCGGCAGGAGTGGAAAGGCAGGTTCGAATTCCACCCGGTTGCCGACGACTCGGTAAGTTCCGGCCACCGGTGGAGCAAGCTGGCCCTGGGTATTCACGTGATGAAGTCGCAGGGCCTGCTGCCACGGCTGATCCTGNTCGAGTTTCACACCCGCTGGCAGGTTTGTCAGTTGCAGGGAAATAGGCAGTGGGTCAACAACCAGCTCCGCATGTGGTGACCGCGTCGGTCTGCTGTCACAGCCGGATGCCAGCAGTGCCACCGCAAGCACCAGTCCCCAGTTGGGCGAATAGGCGTNAGAGGTGATCACGGCAGCGGCGAAATTTCCAGGTCGAGGTGACCCTTGTTGTCTCGCAGGACCACCATCTCGGTATCGCTCAGCTTGTCGACGTGTTTGGCAAAGAAGAGCTGCTCGACCACCTCAATGCCGTCCGGGCCGGCCTTGGCGGAGACATCCCTGCGGGCTGCTTCCTCGTTGGTCTTCTCCGAACCAAGGTACGACATGTCTACTCGCACTCCCCAGTACTGGCTGGGCCCGAGCGGGCGTTTGGCGTGATGGAAACGGTTGGTNTTCGTGATCAACCACTGCTTGCCATCTTTCTTGTAAGTGAACATGTCGACCGGCAGATTCCCCGATCCAAGTTCCACCACNCTAGTTCCCTTNACNTTGCTGCCGGATTCGATGTCATCAAGCGGAAACTTGGCGATCGGGGTGCAGGAGAAAGAACCGACGATGTAGCTTTTNCCATTTTCCTCATAGGGAACAAATGACCGAATCGGAGCACGGGTTTCCCAGCGACCGTGGGCAACGTGATACGTCTCGGTACTGTAGACGCTTGCCGAAGAGCCATGCGTCAGTGGCAGCGGAAGGGAGTAGATCTTACTAACGAATTCCTCATTCGACTGGCCAGCTGCCAGCACCCGGTTCTTGGAGAATTCCACGCCGGTGATATTGCTGATCGTGGCTCCCTCGCTCAGGGGAAGTGTGACCTTGACGTACTTTACCTTCTCCAGGCTCAGTACACCGACCTTGCCGTCCGCGTTGACCGTCAGGATTGCGTAGCGAGCGTCCTGCTTCCGCTGCACCGACAGGTAGATCAAGCCGCTCTGCGNGTTAACCGCCATGTCGACGATCTCCACCCCGTCTGCCTCGGCGCCCATGGCGCCGGCGATCAACTCGTCCAGATTGCTGACCTTCTTCTTGAGCTTCTGGACCGGTCCCTTGTCACCGGTATCAATGGCGACGATGGCGGCGGACGCCGGATCGGCAACCAATAGNAGCCCGTCGNGACCAAAACCAAGTCGCCCAATTCGTTTGAAACCAGGATTTCCNGTCTGCACATTATCGATCTGCTTGGCCGCGGCCTTTTTGGGAGCCGCTGCGTGGCTAGAATCCAGACTGCCTGGATAGGTGGAAAAGAGGAAGGCCAGCAGGGCAGCGGTGAGAACTGGGAGGGCAACGTTTTTCATTGTCCGGAACCTTCAAAAGGAGGATGCAACANTTGTACGGTAAGTTGATCACTAACATACCGCTCGCGACGNGCGNGGTCTAGCTATTTCCAAGCCGGNANCGGNGGGATTGGNAATGTNGNTCAGGGGCCANCGGAACNGGTGATCGCCTTGANNGNNTTCTCCGCTGTGGAGCGGCGATTGCTGAGGGGGTGATCGGCGATGTGCTTCTTGAGGGCGGGAAGGGCAGAAGTCGCTTTTGGCCCCATTCGCCCAAGGAGTTCGATGGCGAAGTCGTCTGCCCCNCCGCCCCGCCGGTCGATCGTCGCGATCAGCGTCTTGAGATCACCGCGAATGGCGGCAACAGCGGCGGTTGCATTTCGAGCGGGTAAAAGGTGGTGTTTCTCACTGACAAATTTATCCAGGGCGGGAAGGGCCTTTTCTGCATCCGGGCCGATCAAGCCCAGGAGGTAGACANCCTCCAGCTGAATCCACCATTTCTCGGATCCTTCCAGGCGGGATACCAGGGCTGGAACCGAATGGGAACCGAGTTCGACAATCGCGTCACCAACGTCCGTGTGTTTTGCCTTGCACCCGGAGCCGCGGAGGGCTCCGATCAGTGTTGGCAGGTGTTCGGGTTGGGGAGAACGGAGGATGTAACCTGCCACGGGCGCCGGATCGTCTCCAGGGCCGAAGGCCACAAGAATNGTGGGAGCGAGAAAGGTGGTTGCCAGGCCAAGTCGAAGGAGGGTGTTTTGCATTTACTGATTGTAACAGAACAACGCTGGATAACGGAAAATATCGGGTCCGGACAACACAGCGAAGATCGGTTTCTTTGCCTATGCAAAGATGACCATCCCACCGGTGCGGCCAATGGTGGCCGGAAAGCCACTCTTTTGTGAACTGGNCCCGATCGATATGGGCCCGNTCCATGGNATGGACGGCCTTCCGGAACCTCTACCTGCGAGCCTGCGTTACTTGCCGGAAGTCATCTGGTAATCGATGGAGAAGGCCTCGTTGGCCGCCTTGTTGTACTTGTCCAGCAGTGGCGAGTAGGTGATCACCTGGATCCTGTTCTCGCTGGGGATAAACTTGAGCGTTCGTAGCCAGCCGTCCCCCCCGTTGGGCAGTCCCTGGTAATCGGTCAGCATCTCCAGTACCTTTCCTCCCGCATCATTGGTGCTGGTCTGNAGGCCNACGCCCAGTACGTGGCCGCTGACCACCAGGAAAATGTTCTTCTGCTTGCGGATCAGCTTCTGCCACATCTGTTCACCGCTGTTGCCTGCCACGTTGTAGGAGGTGGCACAACCGGTGTCCCGTCCCGTGGGCCGCATGTAACAGTGGGTGGCGACAATCACGCGGCGGTCGGGATGTTTCTGGCAGATTCCGGCAGCCCATTCGAGTGTCTCATCCCGGGGTGCAAACTCCAGGCTGATGACCATGAACTTCAATCCGCCCCCTTCAAAGAAACAGTAATTGTTGTCATTGGTGGTCCCCATGTGGCCGCCGTACCATTTTCGGTCCAGGAAACGCTTGGGCGAGAAGAACTGGTTGTAGAGCGTGCTATTACGTTCCTTGACCACCATGTCATGGTTGCCCGGCACCATGCTGTAGGGNACGACGCCGTCGAGGATCTGCATCGCCCGGTTGGCATTCTCCCACTCGTTCTTCTTGGTCGGATTCTGAACGATATCGCCCAGGTGGACGGCGAACTTGATATTGTCCTCTTTGAGTTGTTTTCGGATCCAGAGCGTTTGGTTGACGTAGGTCTCGGGATACTTCTCGGCATAGTTTTGTGTGTCGGGAAGCAGGATCACCGAAAAACTCTTGTCGGGGGTATCGTCCTGGCCAACCGAGGCCACTGGGGTGGTGACAAGCAGGGCCAGAAGGAGGATTGCCAGCATGAATTGTCTTGATAAGAAGGACATGGAAATGTTCCTTGGGGGATTCGATGGGTGTTTCCGNGAGGGATGGGATTACGTCCGCCCTGGACTGGCCATTATTCCACGGCAGAAAGCAGGATGCCAGCGTTCGTGTTGAAGGAAAGGACCCTCATTAGTGAAAGAAATGTCTTTCAGGGTAGCGGAGCCAGGGGACTCTCGTCGAGCGGTGGCTGGGGGGCATGGGGATAGTCGACCGGCTGGTAGCGAATGGAAAGTTCGGGTGTTGCCAGGCGGCGTCCCCCTTTNACCCGTGATTTGATTGCCCGGTCAAGGATTCCACTGGTCAGAAGGGTTCGCTCCACCGGGTAACTTGGCTGTCCACTGTGAATCATCCGTTCGATCCCCTTGAGCAGGTAGGCGAAATGCGGATGGTGCGGCTCGGTTGGTTCCTCGAACTGGGTTGCCAGCGGCTCGGCCTGGCCCTTGAGTTTGACCGCTACCGATGTGCGGCCTACCGATTGAAGCATGAACTGCGCNCCCAGGAAGCCATCGTGGTAGCGAAAAAGGAAGAGTGCAGCCCGTGGCGCCTGCCGGTTGGGGACCGATCCATTGGCCGCGGGGATCACTGACCGGGCGGCATCGAAAACAGCTTGTGGGACGGTGCCGTCGCGAAGGGCC
Organism: Planctomycetaceae bacterium; assembly: GCA_002708345.1. Next base: position 6,629 of record PANG01000096.1, read on the forward strand.
TGCCAGACCGCATCGCCCTCGAAATATTGTACCNNCCTGACTCCCGATTCNGCGTTGCGGCGTCGTTCCACCAGGCACTGGTAGCTCTCCAGCGCATGGCTGCCATAGATATCCAGCCCGTCATAACCAATCCCCACGGCGGCTTCCATGTCGCATCCCATCGGAACATCAATCGAGGGGCGGCGGTAGGTTACCGGGAGGGATGAGCCGGCCATCAGGGGGATCCGCATTGATTTCGCACGCCGATACATCCAGCGTGCATCTGGCCAGGGGGGGCCCAGGTGCTTGTCAGTGAAAACCGGCACCACGCGGCCATACTTGCGGAAGGTGTCGGTGATCTCGTGGAAGAAACGTTTGCGTGGATAGAGGTGCTGGCCACGATCGTTAAAGGGGTAGTCGCCATGCTCGGCAATACTGATTACTCCATCGATCGGGACGGTGCTACCGCCAACAGTGATTGCCTTTTCAATTGAGCCAAACAGTGGCACGCCATGCTTTTCTGCCATTGGCCTGGCCAGGTCGTTGTCAGGGTACTGTTCGACATACATGGAAGCCAGTTTAAGCGCCGGCCCCGGGCCGCCATCCTGCTTCCAGCCTTCCAGGATCTTGCCCACAAGGACATCGGCGTGCGAACCAGGCTGGTAGATGGTGGCAATTACCGCCACGGATTTTGGAGCGACCGGTGGCGATTGGCCAATGAGGTCCCGGCTGAAGGCGGTGGCGACCAGGCCGGCCGGGACGGTTGCCAGGCACGCTCGCCGGGTGATCCTTGGGATTGTGATCTGGTTCATGGGTCGGGAACCGTGGAAATGTCAGGAAAGGGGTATCACAGCTTGCAACGGGAAGAATCAGGCAATCAGGTCGTGAATCACATGGCCATGGACATCGGTCAAACGGAAGTCGCGACCCTGGTAACGATAGGTAAGCCGCTTGTGATCAATTCCCAGCAGGTGAAGGATCGTCGCGTTCAGGTCATGGATATGCATCGTTCCTGGTGTCCATTTTTCCTTGCCAGGTTTTGGNCTGAGCGGATTTCCTTCCTTGTCAGCAATGTTGTAGGCAAAATCGTCCGTCTGGCCGTAGGTAATGCCGGCCTTGACCCCGCCNCCGGCCATCCAGACGGTGAAACACCGTGGGTGGTGGTCACGTCCGTAATTTTCTTTGGTCAGGCCTCCCTGGCAGTAAGAGGTGCGGCCGAATTCGCCCCCCCAGATGACCAGTGTTTCATCGAGCATTCCGCGCTGCTTGAGATCCTTGATCAATGCTGCGCATGCCTGGTCGACGTCCTTGCACTGGGATTCATGTTCTCGAGGAAGCCCGCCATGGGCATCCCATCCGCGGTGGAAGATCTGGATGTTCCGCACACCTCGCTCGGCAAGCCGACGAGCGTTGAGACAACAGGCGGCAAAAGTACCGGGAGTCCGGGCCTCCTCACCGTAAAGTTCAAAAGTTTCCTTGCTCTCCTGTGAGAGGTCCATCAGTTCGGGGACAGATGCCTGCATCCGGTAGGCCAACTCGTGTTGCTTGATTCGTGCGAGGATCTCCGGGTCGGCAAACCGCTTGTGCTGTTCCTGGTTGAGTGCAGCGAGGGCATCCANCTGGGCCCTGCGGTCCTTGCGCCCCACGCCGGCGGGATTGCTAAGGTAAAGTACCGGGTCTCCCTGGCTTCGTAGCAGGATCCCCTGATGNTTGGACGAGAGGAAACCAGTTCCCCAGAGCCGGCCAAAAAGGCTCTGCTCCGGGAAACTTGTCTTGGCATGCATGACAACATAGCCCGGCAGGTTCTCGTTCATGCTCCCCAGCCCGTAACTCAGCCAGGCTCCCAGGCTGGGACGCCCGGGAATCTGGCTGCCGGTCTGGATATAGGTGATCGCCGGGTCGTGGTTGATCGCCTCGGTAAAGGTGCTGTNNACGACGCANAGNTCNTTCGCCACNNTNGCNGTNTGNGGCAGNANCTCGCTGACCCANACGCCCTNGTCGTTGTTNTCNTGCCTNGTGNANTTGTANTTGCTCGGNCAGANNGGCAGNGTTTTNTGTCCGTGAAGTCATGCCGGTAATCCGCTGGCCGTCACGGATGTGTTCGGGTAATTGCTGGCCGAACATCTCCAGCATCCTGGGCTTGTAATCCCAGAGATCATGGTGGCTTGGTCCTCCACTCATGAAGAGGTAGATCACGTGCTTGGCCTTTGCTAGATGGTGAAGGCCTTTTTGTCCGGCATCCTGGCGGGCACCCAGTTCCGGGGCAAGCAGGTTGGCCATGGCGGCCGTTCCCAGTCCCAGAGCGGTGCGACCAAAAAGTTGCCGCCGGGTAACATTCAGTTCGAACTGGCGAAGGGGGTCGGTTTCGAGCATGGGATCATTGTCCAGGGAGGGCGAGTCTGAAGGGCTAGTAAAGCAGCAAGGCAATGTCGCTTGCCAGGAGGGTGATGGTGAGCTGCGACCAGGCGGCATGTTCGGCCGGGACGAGCTTTTCGTTGCGCGGGATTGTGCCAGTGGAAAGTAGCGCCAGGGCGTCGGCCTCGGACCCCTTGTATCGTTCCCGCATCGAATCGAGCAGAGTCATGCAGGCCTGTCGTTCTTGCTCGGAGGGTTGTCGGCTTGCGAGGAGCGTGAACAGGAGGCCAAGGCGGTCGTCATCGGTGTCTTTTTCGACAAGCAGCCGTTCGGCAAGCGTCCGCGACATCTCGATCCGCTGCGTTTCGTTCATCAGGCCCAGGGACTGAAGCGACGTGTTGGTGCGGGACCGTTTCACGCAACTCGATTCCCTGCTGGGAGCGTCAAACAGGGTCATCATGGGATGGGGGCTGGTTCGTTTCCAGTAAACATAGAGACTTCGGCGATAGGCCTTCTGGTCCGTGTCAGGCACGTAGTTCTTCGTATTACTTCCGGGGTGCATGAGGGCAGACCAGAGCCCTGCTGGCTGGTAAGGTTTGATTCCCTCGCCACCCATGTGTGGGTTGAGCAGGCCACTTGCCCAAAGGGCGATGTCGCGAATCACCTCGGCGTCAAGCCGGTGGCTCGGGCCACGGGCAAGAAGACGGTTTCCAGGGTCCTCGATACCTTTTCGCCAGCTTGAATCCTGGCCGAAGGTGCGACTGGTGACCATCAGGCGAAGCAAGTGTTTCAAATCCCAGTTGCATTCATGGAGCTCGACTGCCAGCCAATCCAAAAGCGCGGGGTGAGTCGGTTGTTCACCCTGAAGTCCAAAATCTTCCGGTGTCCGAACAAGACCTTCACCAAACGTTCGTTGCCAGATCTGGTTGACCAGGACGCGGGCGACAAGCGGATGGTCCCGGGCAGTAAGCCAGCGGGCGAGACCAAGACGGTTGCGGGGGGCTGCTTCAGGGAAAGGACTCATGACCGTGACAATGCCAGGGACCAGGGCATCGCCACTGGGAAGATTGTATTCGCCACGCGTCAAGACCTGTGTCGTGCGAGGAGTGGGGAGGTCCTGGGCGACAAGAGTCGTGGTGTACGCTTTTTCAGCCTCCACCCTGCGTCCTTCCAGTGCGACTGCCTGCTTGTGGATGTCCAGGCTGGCAAACAGCCCGTTGGCATCGGCCACCATGGCCAGGCGGGCAGCAGCGGTTGCATTGTCCCATTGTGTCTTCAAGGCAGGTTCCACGTCCTCGGATTTTTCAAGGTGCATGCCTGCGGCAGCCACAATTTGTTTGCGGGCCGAAGTGAGCGAGTTCCATTCCTGCCAGGCCTCGATGCTTGCCGGTGCCCGGGCGACCGGCCCATATTCGTACTTGTTGCCGTCCATGGAGCTTTCGGCGGTGCTGTTAAAAAAGGCAAACAGCCGGTAATACTCGACCTGGGGTATGGGGTCGTACTTGTGTGTGTGACAGCGGGCGCATGTCAGGGACATCCCGAGGAAGACGGTGCCGAGTGTCTCGACGCGGTCGAAGTTGTTCTTGGCCTGGAATTCTGCCGGTATGGCACCTCCCTCGGCGGTAGAGGGGTTCATTCGTACAAAGCCAGTGGCAACCCGCTGCTCGAGCGTGGCATTCGGTAACAAGTCGCCGGCAAGTTGCCAGGTGATGAACTGGTCAAGCGGCTGGTTCCTGTTAATCGCCATGATCACCCAGTCGCGGTAGGGAAAGATGCCACGGCGGTTGTCCAGGTGGAGACCATGCGTGTCGCCATAACGTACGGCATCAAGCCAGTAGCGGGCCTGGTGCTCACCAAAGCGGGGGCTGGCAAGCAACTGGTCGACCAGTCGCGGGTAGGCGCCCTTGCGTCGGTCGGCAAGAAAGGCTGCCAGTTGGCCTGGTTCGGGGGGAAGACCGGTCAGTACCAGTGCGGCTCGTCTCGCAAGGACCTCGCGGTCAGCCGGAGGAGCAAAGCGGAGGCCGGCTTCGCGAAGACGCTGTAGGACCAGGGTGTCAATTGCCTGGTCGATGCCAGCCCTGCTTGCCAGCGAGTCTTTTCGTGGTGGGACAAATGCCCAGTGGCTGGCATAGTCACCTCCTTGCCGAACCCAGCGATCGAGCAGTTCCCGTTCTTCCTCGGTAAGTTGTTTCTCGGCGTCTGCCGGGGGCATGGGTTCGTCCGCAGAATGGATGCGAATCAGGATTTCGCTTTTTTCCGGAGACTCGGGATTGATCGCCCGGCGTCCGTCCTGCTCTCGGGTGGCAGTAGCAAAGGAGTCAAGCCGGAGTTCCTCTCTCGCCTCCCCGGCCGGACCGTGGCAGACAAAACACTTGTCCGAAAGCAGGGGGAGAACCTGGCTGGCAAAGTCGACACTTGCAGCACGACGTTTGTCATTGGCCTCAAGAGGCGTTGCCAGGATGGCGATGGCGATGACAAGGGGGAGGGGGAAACGGAACTGCATGATCTGGCCTCGTGCCTCTCTTGTGACGGGTACCGCGACAATTAGAAGCATACCCGCGGGAAAATATGGTTTCAAACCAGGCGGCATAGGTGTAGCCGCGTGCGGTCACTCGGAACTTGTTTTTTTGGTAATTTTCGGGAGAGGGATGGTCTCGAAATCGGGGTTGCCCTCGCTGATCTGGATCAGGCATCCCGATGGGACGTCCTCAAAAACCTGGGTCGTCTTGCTCACTGGCCAGTAGACCTCCAGGCGGGCAATGTTCTGGGCCTTTCCGAGACCGATGTCCTGCCGGAGGGAATTGGCACCGAAACTGCTTCCATTGCCGACCCAGCGGTAGATCGAACGACTGCCAGATTCTGTTGCCAGGTCGATGCGAATCCGTGCACCGATGCCATAACGGTTGGACTGCGTGCCTGAAAGCTGGATCTTGATCCAGTGATTGGAGAAACCCGGATTCTCAAACAGGGCATTCTGAAATACGTCGCCCAGGTACGCGCCGCCCAGCTCGACAAAGACATCCTCGTCTCCATCGTGGTCGTAGTCAAAGAAGGCAATGCCATGTCCTTTTTGCAGGTGTCCGAATCCGCCGGAAGTGGTCACATCAGAAAAACCCTTCCCCTCGCGATTGTGGAACATCAGGTTAGGCATCAGGCCGTGATAATCCCAGATCCCGGTGCCAAGGTAGAAATCGAGATAGCCGTCGTTGTCCAGGTCACCATAATTCGCGCCCATCACCAGGGTGGGTTGGGTGAGTCCATATTGAACACCAACCTCGCGGAATCCCCCTTCCCCGTCTCCCAGGAGAAGCTGGTCCAGGTCGACAGTGGGAGGCCTGTCGGGAAAGAAGTAGCTGGCGGCGATATCCTCGACTCCTCCCGCATAGGATGCGGCAAAGATATCCAGCACCCCGTCGTTGTTGAAATCCCAAAACCAGGTGGGAAATCCTCGCTGGGGTCCCGTGGCACCCAGTTCTTCTGCCACGTTGGTGAACGTCCCCGTGCCGTTATTACGAAACAGCCGGTTATTTCCGGTCATGTTCGATACATACAGATCCGTGTCACCGTCCCCGTCGTAATCGCCGGATGCGACGCCCTTGGCCATGCCCCCATTCTGGACACCGGCCTGGCCGGCCACGTCCACAAAATGGCCGGTTCCGTCATTCTGGAATAACTGGCAGGCCGAATTTTCATTGCCAATATACAGGTCCAGGTCGCCGTCCAGGTCATAGTCAAGCCATGTCGCGGTCTGAGTGGCGCAGTGATGGTCCCCGAGCCCGGCCTGGTAAAGGACCTCCGTGAAGTGGCCCTGTCCATCATTTTGAAGCAAGGAATTGGGCATGTAGTCTTTCCCTATGGTCGGTAGTTCCCAGCCTCCACGTAATACCAACACGTCCAGGTCGCCGTCGTTGTCATAATCTGCCTGCACGAGGTTTAACCCGGAAAAAAATCCCATCAGTCCTGCAGCCTCGGTGCGGTCTTCAAATGTGCCGTCGCCCTTGTTGTGAAAGAAACGTAACTGGCCGTTACTGTTCCAATTGGAGACGACCAGGTCAAGCAAACGGTCATTGTCAAAATCGTCGGCGATCACGCTACCGGCAAGTGAGATCTCGTCGACAAGGGCGCTGGTAGCAACATTGGTGAAGCGGGGAAAGGAGCCATCGGACGCCAGGGCCGACGGCGGTAACCGGAACTGCTCGGCAATCGCGTCCTGAGGATGCCCGAGGGTCATGTGCGCAATATTCAATAGCCAGCGGGCAATAATGTGGTCCGGCTCCTTCTCCAACAGAATCTCCAGGTAGACGATCGCTTCTTCCGACCCCTTCCGTTGCTGGTGGACCGCAGCGGCGGAAATGGGGAACAGGCAGCTTTCACAA
>PANG01000097.1 GCA_002708345.1 Planctomycetaceae bacterium
ACGCCGCCAGGGGTTCGGAGTGAGAGGTGAGGATGACGAGCAGCTTTTCGGCAAATGATCTGCCAAAACGATTTGATTTTACCGATGCGCAGAAGCGGATTTACGCAAGCTGGGAAGCGAGGAATCTGTTTGCAGCTCGCACCGGGACAGGGCGGGAACCTTTTTCGATCGTCATCCCCCCTCCAAATGTGACCGGGGCACTGCACCTGGGGCATGCACTGAATAACACGCTGCAGGATGTCCTCATTCGCATGAAGCGGATGCAGGGGTTTGAGACGCTCTGGATGCCCGGCACCGATCATGCCGGGATTGCCACCCAGGCAGTGGTCGAACGGCGGCTCAAGGAGGAAGAGCAGAAGACCCGCCATGACCTGGGGCGCGAGAAGCTGGTGGAGAGGATCTGGGCCTGGAAGGACCAGTACGAGCAGCGGATCATCTCCCAGTTGAAACAGATGGGATGCAGCTGTGACTGGCAGCGTACACGCTTCACCCTTGATGAGACCTGCGCCAGGGCAGTCCGCACAACCTTCTTTGATCTATTCAGAAAACAGTTGATCTACCGTGGCAAGCGGCTGGTTAACTGGGATAGCTTCCTGCAGACAGCGGTAAGTGACGACGAGGTTTTCCATGAAATGGTGGAAGGTCATTTCTGGCATTTCCACTACCCGGTGATTGATCCGCTCCCCGGGGAGCCCGATCGTGTGACGGTTGCTACCACTCGCCCGGAGACCATGCTGGGAGACACCGCCGTCGCGGTGCACCCGGATCCGGCAGCCGCTCTGGATCGGCTGGAAAAGGAACTCCAGCAGCGACTTGCTGCGGCGCCAGAGCGGGAGAGGGAGACGATCGAGCAGCAGCTGGAGAATATCAGCGAGCGCCGTAGCAGTATGCTCCCCGCGCTCGAGCAGTTGCGGGACATGGCCAATGACGGTCGCCAGGTGTTGCTCCCGCTGATGGAGCGGCCAATCCCGTTGATTACCGATGAATGGGCCAAGCCGGACCTGGGAACAGGCTGTGTGAAAATCACGCCCGCCCATGATGCGAATGATTACGACGTCGGCCAGCGGCAGCAGTTGCCAATGATCAACATCCTGGAGAAGGATGGCCAGCTCAACGCCAACGCAGGTGCCTACCAGGGACTCTCGACAACCGAGGCCCGCGCGCAGGTGGTAGCGGACCTGGATCAACAGGGGCTGCTGGGAGAGGTCGAGGATCGTGAAATCGACCTGGCTCACTCGGACCGGAGCAAAACACCGATTGAGCCTTTACTGGCAGACCAGTGGTTCGTGAAAATGGACAAACTGGCCCANCTAGCGATGGATGCAGTAACGGACAGCCGTGTACAGATCTTTCCTGAGCGTTACGCCAAGGGTTANCTGGACTGGCTGGGTGAGAAACGGGACTGGCCCGTGAGCCGCCAGCTCTGGTGGGGGCACCGGATNCCTATCTGGTCATGCAGCTGTGNAGATGGCAGCGAGCTCGAGGATCTCCAGCAATGGCTTGCCTCGGTGCCNGGAGACCTGAGTTTCCAGCTGGAATTGACCAGTGAGCAAAACGAGCTGACGAGAGTGTCGGAACTCGTTGAGGATGTCTCAAAGGTGCATGCAACTGTGCATCTCTGCCTCCCGGAGGAGCATCCGGAGTTACAACATCAACTGGTCGAGAGGGGCTTTGTCCAGGAAGAGGATGTCCTCGATACCTGGTTTAGCTCGGCTCTCTGGCCCCATAGTACCCTGGGCTGGCCCGAGTCGAACGAGGCACTCGACACCTTCTACCCCACCAGCACACTGATCACCAGCCGCGATATTATCACGCTCTGGGTGGCGCGGATGGTGCTGATGGGACTTAATAACATGGAGGATGTGCCGTTTCGGGAGGTCTTTATCCACCCCAAGATTCTCGATGGCTACGGGGAGACGATGTCCAAGTCGAAGGGGAACGGGGTGGACCCACTGGACGTGATCGACAAATTCGGTGCCGATGCACTCCGTTTTGGNCTCGCTTACCTGACCACCGAGACGCAGGACGTGCGGATGCCCGTTCAACTGGAATGTCCTCATTGCCAGCAGTCGATAGACCAGACTCGCGAGAACCGNGAGCTTCCCCGGGTGGAATGTGACAGTTGCAAGCAGGCATTCTCGACCCAGTGGGCTCGCTCCGAGGANGACCTGGCACTCCCGCGTGGTGCGGTAGTGAGCGAACGGTTTGAGATTGCCCGTAACTTCTGTAACAAGCTCTGGAATGCGTCACGTTTCGTGTTGATCAACCTGGAAGGTTACCAGCCGGCCGCCGTGGCAGACGAGGAACTGGCATTCGAGGACCGCTGGCTGCTAAGCCGAATGGCNACCGTCACAGGCCAGGTCACGGAGGCCCTGGAGGGGTACCGGTTTGCCGAGGCATCTCGCACCCTCTATGACTTTGCCTGGGATGAATTCTGCAGCTTTTACGTGGAGATGGCCAAGGCACGTTTCCAGGACGACAAGGCTGCCCCGGTTGCCAGGCGGGTGCTGGCACATGCCCTGGACCAGTTGCTTCGCCTGCTGCACCCGGTCATCCCNTTTATNACCGAGGGNGTCTGGGAATTACTGGCAGCGGCAGCACCACGACGGGGANTGGATGAACCGCTGCAGCAGTCCGAGTCGATCATGACAGCCGACTGGCCCGTGCCCGATGATTCGCANCGGGACGTGGTTATCGAGGAGCAGTTTGCCCTCTTCCAGCAGATCCTTGGCGCCGTCCGTGAGATTCGCTCCCGGCAGGGGCTCAGTCCACGTGAATCGATCGAGTTCTCCGTGCGTTGCCGAGATGAAGTGGCCGACCTGCTAAAACCGATGGACGGTTTCTTTGTCACCATGGCCGGGGCCACGTCGGTTGGATGGGGACCCGATGTGGCTGTGCCGGAGAACAATGCCACCGTGCGAGTTCAGGATCTGGAGGTTTTCGTGGACCTGATGGGCCTGATCGATGTGGAGGCNGAGATCGAGAGAAACCAGAAACTCAAGGAGCGATTAAGCGGCCAGATAAGTGGCAAGGAAAAGAAGCTCAGTAATCAACAGTTCGTGGATCGTGCCCCGGCGGAAGTGGTCGAGNGGGAACGAGAAAGCCTGGGAAAAATCAAGCAGGAACTGGCGCTTGTTGAAGANGCACTTGCCCGCNTGGNAAAAAGCGAGTGAGTNCTAGCAGATCGGGATATTTTTACTGGCCCGATGGGTCTTGTGACCTATAATACCGGTACCGACGGACGGTTTTACTGCCAGCTGCCAGAGGAGCAGGACTCATGCCNGTACAAATGCNGTTATCGAGGATCATTATTAGCGAGATCAATGATCACCAGGTGATCTANCTGCGCGAGGTGAATGGTGACCGTCAATTTCCGATNCTGATCGGTGTTTTTGAGGCGACGAGTATTGACCGACGGGTAAAGTCCTATAGTGCCCCGCGGCCGTTGACACATGACTTGATTGTCAGCATGGTCGAGCAACTAGGGGGAGAATTGGACAGCGTGTTGATCACCGAACTGAAGGATCACACCTATTTTTCCCGGGTCCGTATCCGCCAGGATGGGGAGTTGATTGAAATCGACTCCCGGCCGTCCGATGCGATTGCGATTGCCGTGACCTGTGAACCGAACCTGCCGATCTGGGTTTCAGAACAGGTCATTGAGGAAGTTATCGGCAGTATCTAGCCTGNATCCTCCCGGTCATTATCCNCGNTCGATATCGGCAAACGCACCCTTGACCAGCGCCAGNGCCTGTTCTCCGTCATCAGATGCCACGATCACGTTTACCCGTGCCTCACTGGTATTGGTCAACTCCACGTTGATACCTCCTGCTCCGAGTGCCTTGAACATCCGGTGTGCCACGCCTGTATGACTGCGCAATCCGATGCCCGACACGCTGAGCTTTGCCGCTTGTGGACTCCTGCTAATTTTCTGGCAGGGGAGTTCATCAGCAATCTCCTTGCAGAGTTCCTGGGTTGCCTTGAGGTCGTGATGGGGAACCGTGAAACTGATGTTCGCAAGGCCGTCACCGTCGAGATGACTCTGGACAATCATGTCAACCACGATGCCAGCCTTGGCAACCCGCTCAAACACCATTGCCGCGACACCCGGGCGATCGGGCACTCCCTCGAGCGTGATTCGTGACTGGTTGGTATCCAGCGAGATTTCATCGATAACGATTTCTTCCATACCCCGCAGGCGATCAACAACGTCGACCCGTTCTGCTTCGGCCCGGGGATGGGGGATCTCATTTAGCTGGGGGAGCTCGTTTTCTGCCGGAATCTCCAGTTCAAAGGTGTCGTGAACGGCTTCAAGGGCCTTTCTCGCATCGTTCTTGTGGACCAGGACCGAGATCTTGATCTGGCTTGTGGTGATCATCAGCACGTTGATTCCTGCGTCACTGATAGATCGGAACATCTTCTCTGCCACGCCCGGTTGATGTGCCATTCCACTTCCCACCACCGAGACCTTGGAGACATCGGCCGAGTGGGAGACGTCCTTGATCTCGAGTGTCTGGCGAAGGTGCTCGATCACTTCCATTGTCATCTCCAGTTCATCACGCGGGATCGTGAAGGAAAGTCCCGAATGGCCTTCCTTGCCAATATTCTGGACGATCATATCGACAGTGATCTTCTGGTTGGCGATCTGTGAAAAGACCTCGTTGCTGCTTCCCGGGATATCGGGGACACCAGCGAGCGTGATGAGTGCCTCATCCTCTGCCAGGGCAGCACCTCGCACGGCCTTGGAAAGATCCGCCGGAATCTCCGTGATGATCGTGCCGGGTCCCTCCACCATGCTGCTTTGAACCAGAATTGGGACAGAGTACTTCTTGGCAAATTCGATCGACCGGCTGTGCATCACGCCCGCTCCAAGGCTGGCAAGTTCAAGCATTTCATCGTAGCTGACATGGCTCATTCGCCTGGCGCTGGCAAGCTTTCTTGGATCGGTCGTGTAGATTCCATCCACGTCGGTGTAGATTTCACAGCGTGCGGCCCCCAGGACTGCGGCCAGGGCGACCGCGGTGGTATCGCTCCCTCCACGTCCCAGTGTCGTGATATCGAAGTTTTCATCGATCCCCTGGAAACCGGCGGCAATCACGATCTGACCCTCGGAAAGTAACTGCTCGATTCGCTCGGTTGAAATCGATATAATCCGTGCCCTGGTATGCGTGCTGTCCGTGCGGATTCCAATCTGGGACCCTGTCAGGCTGACCGCCTGGTGTCCAAGCGATTCGATCGCCATCGCCATCAGGGCCACGCTTACCTGTTCCCCGGTGGAAAGCAGCATGTCCATTTCACGTGCGGGTGGCTGCTGATTAATCTGCCGGGCAAGATCTACCAGCATGTCGGTGTTTTTCCCCATCGCACTGACCACCATCACCACCTGGTGCCCCTCCTGGCTGGCGCGGACCGCCTTTCCTGCCGCGGCAAGGATCTTGTCCGGGTCCGCGACGCTGGTACCGCCATATTTCTGTACAAGGATCGACATCTTTGGTGATTCCATATTCGGTGGGTGTTCAATCGGAGAGAAAGAAGGACATCAGCTGGTGACCCGCCTCGTAGTGTGTGGACGATCTGCCGGCCGATTGCTCATCGTATCCTCGTGCCTCGTCTACCTCGATACCCCGTCCGGCCAGGGCAAAGGGGACTGCACCGTGAGTGTGGGTACGCGTGCAAAGCGAGGTGGGGTGATCGGGAGTAACCAGCAGCCGGTAATCCCCGCGGTTCTTGAGCGCTTCGTGAAGCGGAGCGACAATCTGCTGGTCAATCTGTTCGAGCGCCTCGATCTTGGCTTCCACATCCCCCTGGTGAGATGCCTCGTCCGTCGCTTCCACGTGCACGCAGACAACATCTACTCGCTCCAACGCCTCGAGGGCGGCCCGGCCCTTGGCAGCATAATCGGTGTCCGTGTAGCCGGTTGCACCAGCCACCTCGACCAGGTCCCAGCCAATCAGAGTGGCGATTCCTCGAAGCAGGTCGACAGCCGTGATCATCAATCCCTGCTTGCCGAATTGCTCCTGGAAGGAAGGAAGCTGGAGAGCCTGGCCCAGTCCCCAGAGCCAGATATTGGTCGCTGGCAGCAGCCCGGCAGCGATTCTCTCCCGGTTCACCGGGTGGTCTTTGAAGAGGCGTGCTGAACGGTTCATTAACTCACAGAGCAGGTCACTTCCGGGGCCACGCGGGTAATCGTCCATCACCAGCTGGTCGGCCAGGTCATGAGGTGGCGTACTACGGGATTCCCGGGTAAACGGTGCTCCCTGCTGCCCGCCACGGTGGATCAGCAGGTTGCGGTAGCTGACCCCGCTGATAAACTCCAGCGAATCGCCTCCCAGTTCCTGCTGGAGAGACTCGAGTAACAGCCGAGCTTGCTCGGTTGTTACATGGCCCGAGGTAAAGTCCTTCATTACCTGGTCCTGGACAGTGACCAGGTTGCAGCGGATCGCCCAGTCTTCCGGAGCCAGCGGGATCCTCTGGGCCGCTGCTTCCAGTGGAGCCCGGCCAGTAAAATACACTTCCGGGTCATACCCCAGCAAGCTGAGATTGGCGACGGCAGAACCAGCTGGCAGGTGATCCGGAACATGGTTGGCAGTTCCCACCATGCCCTCCTCTGCCACGATGTCCATGGCCGGAAGATGTGCTGCCTCCAGTGGCGTGCGGTCTCCGAGTGACTGCTGCGGTTCATCCGCGCATCCGTCGGGAATCACGATGACGTATTTCATGACTCGTCTCCCGCTTTCTCCTGGGCCAGCAGGTTAATCCAGTACCCGCATACGAACACAACCAGGCAGGACGTTCTCAGATTGTTCCAGTTCAGCCAACGCCATATCGAGAGCTCCCTCGGTCGTCGTATGTGTCATGATAATCAAGGGAACATAGGGAGATGTCCCGTCCGGCGTTGATTCTCGCTGGATGATCGAGTTGATAGAGACCTGTTGAGAACCCAGGATACCGGCAACCTCCGCCATCACCCCGGGCTCGTCCACGACGCTCATCCGCAGGTAGTATCGTCCACTATGTTCACCCGGAGATTTCATTTTCAGGGGCTTCTCAGGACGCATCCCCAGTCCCGCTTGTTGGAACGTCAACTGGCTGCGGCCCACCACCGTATCAATCAGGTCCGCCACGACTGCCGATGCGGTCGGCATCTGTCCTGCCCCCCGGCCCTGGAAGAAAACACGCCCGGCGATGTCACCAACCACGCTGATTGCGTTTTCGCTGTTGCGTACCTCGGCCAGCGGCTGGCCACATCGTACCAGGGTCGGTGAGACGTGGATTTCCAGGCCACTGTCGACGAGTTGGGCAATCCCCAGCAGCTTGATCCGGTATCCCATCTGGTGTGCGCATTGCAGGTCGTCCAGGGAAAGCTGTTCAATTCCGGTGCAAGGGATCGATTGCCAGGAAACCTCTGTTCGGTAGGAGAGCTGGACCAGGATAGCGAGTTTTTGAGCTGCGTCGGAGCCATCCACGTCAAGTGTTGGATCTGTCTCGGCATATCCTCGCTGTTGTGCCTCTGCCAGTGCCTCTTCGTATCCAACCCCCTCCTCGGTCATCCTGGTCATGATGTAATTGCTGGTGCCATTGAGGATGCCACAGAGGGACTCAATCCGGTTCGCCGCCAGGCTCTGGCCGATGGCTGTGATAATCGGGATTCCCCCACACACCGATGCCTCGAAGGCAATCGACCGCCCCAGCTGCCGCGCTCGTTCAAATAACTCGCTTCCATGTTCTGCCAGCAACGCCTTGTTGGCTGTGATCACGTCCTTGCCGCTTTCCAGCAGGCGGAGCATGATGGTGCGGGCAGGCTCCAGGCCGCCGATGAGTTGAATCACTACCGGGATGGCAGGGTCATTGATGAGCGATTCGAGGTCGGAGCTGAGGAGGCCTTCTGGAAGCTGAAGCGAACGGGGCTTTTCAACGTCAGTGACGATGATTGTTGCCAGTTCAAGCGGTCGACCAGCCTGGCAGGCAATTCGGTCACCATGCGAAAGCAGAACCTGGGCCACACCGCTCCCCACCGTCCCCAGGCCGATAATAGCTACTTTGGTTGTTTCCATGGGATCACATGCTGGCCGAGAGCAAAAAAGGCGTAATTTGCCATCCTAGGTTGCCCCTTGCCAGGGCGTCAACCGGCTTGATTCCCCGGCGAAAAACCGACTTTGGGTTCCCAGGCCTGTTCTTTTCTTACTTCAGCCATCCGGTTTTTCCTCTCGTCATACCAACTTAACGAGACAGCGAAGCGGATTGACTGCCAAGAGAGACATGGTTGAGCACGAAAAGCCTGCTTTCCCTGCCATTTTGGCATGATTCGTATCTGCAGAAACAAGCTGGCCCCCTTCCGAATGCTGTTTTCGTGTTGTAAGTTGTTGGTCTGCAAACGCTTGAGTGCAGTCCCACTTATTTTGGCATGAACATTGCAGTTTTCGTGGGGTCTGGTGGCGACGGACTGCCAAAAAAGTGAAGTGCTGTTTTTTGGACAGCGCGGTTAGCGGCTTGAATTGGCCGTGGATTGTATCACGGACAGCACACGCATTTTTGTCGGCCTCTTGAGTCCCTGCTGACCAGCGATCAGAGTCAATTCGAAGTGAAAAAAGTAAGGTACATGAAGTCATAGGAGTATTCGGACGTGGCAAAACAAATAGTCTACGATGATACCGCTCGCCAGGCTCTTCTTTCGGGCGTCTCTAAACTCGCTCGAGCAGTTCGAAGTACCCTTGGTCCGCGCGGTCGCAATGCGATCCTTGACAAGGGATGGGGTTCTCCCAAGGTGACAAAGGACGGTGTCACCGTGGCGGAAGACGTGGAACTGGATGATGCCTTCGAGAATCTCGGGGCGCAGCTTGTCAAGGAAGCAGCCAGCAAGACAAACGAGGTAGCCGGGGATGGCACCACGACGGCCACGGTCTTGGCCGAGGCGATTTTCCGGGAAGGCCTGAAGATGATCGCCGGGGGAGCTGACCCGATGGCTCTCTCGCGGGGTATTGCCCAGGCGACCGATGCAGTCTGTGCCGAGATCGACAAGCTGGCAGTCGCGATCGATGACAGGAACAAGAAAGAAATTCAGCAGATCGCCACGATTGCGGGGAATAACGATGCCTCGATTGGAAAGGTCCTCTCGGATGCCTTTATCAAGGTAGGCAAGGACGGTGTGATCACGGTTGAGGAAGGCCGTGGCAACGAGACGACTGTCGAGGTTGTGGAGGGGATGCAGTTCGAACGAGGTTTCCTCTCACCCCATTTTGTCACCAACGAAACCGACGTGACCGTTGAGCTGGAAGATTGCTATATCCTCCTGTTCGAAGAGAAGATCACCTCGATCAAGAAGTTGATCCCGCTACTGGAGGCAGTCAGCAAGGACAAGAAACCCCTGCTGATCGTTGCCGAGGACGTGGAAGGGGAGGCACTGGCGACGCTGGTAGTAAACAAGATGCGAGGCATCCTGAGTGTCTGTGCAGTCAAGGCGCCTGGTTACGGTGACCGCCGTAAGGCAATCATGGGCGACATTGCCGTGCTTACCGGTGGCACTCCTATTTTCAAGGACCTGGGGATTGAACTTGAAAGCGTCAAGATCTCTGACCTGGGAAAGATCGGCAAGCTGAAGATTACTTCTGATGAGACGATCGTGGTCGGTGGAGCCGGGAGCAAGAAGGACATCGAGGGTCGGGCTGATCAAATTCGACGTGAAATCGATGTTACCGACAGCGAATACGATCGGGAGAAACTCCAGGAACGGCTGGCGAAACTGGCTGGTGGAGTTGCCCAGATCAGCTGTGGTGCTGCTACCGAAACGGAAATGAAGGAACGCAAGGCGTTGGTGGAGGATGCGAAGTCTGCCACGCAGGCAGCCCTTTCCGAGGGCATTGTTCCAGGTGGCGGTGTTGCCCTGATCCGTGCGGAAAAAGCCGCCGGAAAGTTGGGCCTCAGTGGTGACGAGGCCCAGGGTGCGAAGATCATCATCAACGTACTGGACGATCCCCTCCGGGTGATTGCCACGAATGCCGGACTTGACGGAGCCGTGATCGTCAACCGGGTGCGGAAGCTCAAGGGGAAAAACGAGGGCTACAATGTGGATCAAGACAAATACGGTGACATGATCGAGATGGGCGTGATTGACCCAGCCAAGGTGGTCAAAACAGCATTGCAGAACGCTGCAAGTGTCGCCTCGTTGCTGCTTACCACCGAGTCACTGGTGACGGAGATTCCCGGCGAGGAAGAAGAGGATGATCACCATGACCATCACGACCATGGCGGCGGCGGCGGCATGCCTGGCATGGGTGGCATGGGTGGCATGGGTGGCATGCCCGGCGGCATGCCCGGCGGCATGGGTGGCATGGGTGGCATGCCTGGCATGATGTAACAACCCTTTCGATATGAACCAGTAACAGGAAATCGAATCACTTTTTTGTTTGAACAAGGAACCTGCGGCAATGGCAAAGATCAAGATACGACCCCTGGATGACCGTGTTGTAGTACGACCGACCGAGGCCGAAGAAGTAACGGCGGGAGGAATTGTGCTTCCGGATTCTGCCCAGGAAAAGCCACAGCGAGGGATCGTGATTGCAGTCGGCGGTGGCCGGTTGCTGGATAATGGTACCCGGGGCGAACTCTCCGTGGCCGTGGGGGATGAAGTGATTTACGGCAAATTCGGGGGTGCCGATATCGAGGTGGACGGGGAAGAAGTAAAAATTCTGCGTGAGATGGAGATCCTGGCCAAGGTGGTCTGATCTGTTGTTGGAGCCATTACCGGTGCCAGTCAAAAGGTGCCAGTCAAAAGGAGTACTGAAGCGTGCCCAAACAATTGCTTTTTGATGACAACGCCCGCTCACGTCTGATGCGAGGCATTGACAAGCTGGCCGATGCGGTGGCCACCACGATGGGGCCGACCGGCCGTAACGTGATTATCGACAAGTCATTTGGTGGCCCCGTGGTGACCAAGGATGGCGTAACGGTTGCCAAGGAGATCGAACTGGAAGACCGCTTCGAGAACATGGGCTCCAAGCTCGTTGTCGAGGTCGCCCAGAAGACATCCGACCTGGCTGGTGATGGCACCACGACGGCGACCGTGCTGGCACGTTCTATTTTTCGCGAGGGGCTGCGCAATATTGTTGCCGGAAGTAATCCGATGTCAGTCCGTCGTGGAATTGAAAAAGCCGTCCAGGCAGCGGAAAAACACCTGTTGGAAATGGGGAAACCGGTTTCCAGCCGTGACGAAGTTGCCCAGGTCGGAGCGATTAGTGCCAACAACGACATGGCCATTGGCGAACTCCTTGCAGATGCACTGCAACGAGTCGGCAAGGATGGCGTGATCACCGTCGAGGAAGGGAAGACAACCGAGACCAAGGTCTCGTTTGTCGATGGCATGCAGTTTGACAAGGGCTACATCTCACCGTACTTCGTTAATCGTCCGGCGGAGATGGAATGTGAACTGGAAGACTGCCTGATCCTGATCCATGAGAAGAAAATCTCGAACCTGCAGGACCTGGTGCCGATCCTTGAAAAATCGAGCCAGGCGGGCAAACCGCTGTTGATTATTGCTGAGGATATCGAGGCAGAAGCACTGACCCTGCTGGTGGTAAACCGGCTGCGAGGCGTGCTGGATGTCTGTGCGGTCAAAGCACCTGGTTTTGGAGACCGGCGGAAGTCCATGCTGGGCGATATCGCGATCCTGACCGGTGGAACGATGATCAGCGAGGACCTCGGTATCCAGCTTGAGAATCTCACCCTGGAACAGCTCGGCAAGGCTCGTCGAGTAACCGTGGACAAGAGTGCAACGACGATTATCGAGGGGCTGGGCGAGAGAGCCGAGATTGATGCCCGGGTTCAACAGATCAACAACCAGATGGATGCCACCGAAAGTGAGTATGACAAGGAAAAGTACCAGGAACGCCTGGCCAAGCTCTCCGGAGGGGTTGCTGTCATCTCGGTGGGTGCAGAAACCGAAACGGAGATGAAGCAGAAAAAAGCACGACTGGAAGATGCCCTTCACGCAACCCGTGCCGCGGTCGAAGAGGGAATTCTTCCAGGCGGTGGTGTTGCCCTGCTTCGCTGTCGAGAGGCAGTCCAGGCAGTTCGAAGTGCAGCCAAGGGAGACGAAAAAATCGGTGTCGATATTATCTGTGCCGCGCTGGAAACTCCCCTCCGCCGGATTGCCGACAACGGCGGTATTGACGGCTCCGTGGTGGCGGACACGGTTCGTGAAAACAAGAATTTCGGATTTGGTTATGATGCCAATCTGGCGACCTATTGCGACCTGTTCAAAGCAGGCGTGATTGATCCGGTGAAGGTGGTGAGAACGGCCCTGAAAAATGCAGCTAGCATTGCCGGGTTAATGCTGACCACCGAGGCGCTGGTGACAAACTTTGACAAGGAAGACAAGGAAAAACAGCGGGTGGAAGGGAGCGTTTCCTGATTGCCTGCGGAAATCTTCGCATGGCCAGTGGGGCGTGATTGCTCGTTGCCTGTACCTTTCCAAGCCATCTCCTTGCTGAGGTGGCTTTTTTTCCACCCCCGCCGAAGATGGACATCCGGGTTATGGCCGATCGTGATTATTACGAGGTCCTCGGGGTTGCGAACGATGCATCCCAGGATGACATCGACAGCGCCTATCGCAAGAAGGCACTCAAGTACCATCCCGACAGTAATCCGGATGATGACGACGCCATTACTCGCTTCAAGGAAGCAGCCGAGGCGTACGAGATCCTGGGCGACAAAGAGAAGCGGTCCCGGTTTGACCAGTTTGGCCATGCTGGCCTCGATGGAGGTGGCGTACAGTTCGGGTCGGTCAATGATATCTTCGAGGCCTTTGGAGATATCTTTGGAGGCGGCTTGTTTGGCAGTCTCTTCGCTGGCCGCCGCCGTCGACCACGACAACGACGTGGTGCGGACGTCGGCTGTGAAACAGTACTAACCCTGGAAGAAGCAGCTTCTGGTGTTACCCAGACGGTCTCTATCCATCGCAGTGAAATCTGCCAATCGTGCGAGGGCTCTGGAAGCTCACCTGGATCGCAACGAAGTGAATGTCGACGTTGCGGAGGACAGGGGCAGGTTGTCCAGTCTGCCGGGATCCTTCGTGTGCAAACAAC
>PANG01000001.1 GCA_002708345.1 Planctomycetaceae bacterium
CCCTCGTTCTCTCCATCCACCCAGATCACTTCACGACCTCTCTGGACAGGTGGATCCTCGTAACGGAGATAAACACTCAAGGGGATTCTTGTGCCATCTTTCTGTTTCCGGGGATTCCGGACCCAGGTGGACATCGTTGTCCTTGGAAACAGCTCCGTCTCAATCATCTCCTGCTTGACCATCGTTGCGGTGTAGTCCATCACCCGCGTGCGGAAACGATCCAGGCTTTCTTCTGCAAGCTCGATCACCGGATCCATCGGGTGTTCCGGTCCACCTCTTGACGGATCGACAACTGCTTCCAGGGCGCGCTCTCTTTCCAGTTCTGCCAGACGCTTGTTCACGATTCGCCTGGTATTCCAGCCATAGCCGACCGCAACCAGCATGCCAAGAATCACGATCGCCAGGACCAGCTTGCCAACGGAAAACCGGCGCGGTCCCGCTCCACTGGACTGGTTACCGCCATCGGCCTCGTCGCCTGGCAACGGCCCGCTCGATTCTGGATTGGTTGGCTGGTGCTGCGACATCAGTTCGTACCTGGAAGTGAAAACACCCTGTACCGTTCATTGTTTGTCCTGCCAGCATGCGTGCAAGTAGCTGGTTGCTTTTTTGCAGCGAGTGAATCTGGTATCCTGTCGCCCCAGCCACCGATTTATTGCCACTGGCAACAAGGAGTTGAGATGACGATTGAAGAAAACAAGGTCCGCTGGGGAGTGATCAGTACGGCACTGATTGGCACGGCCAAGGTCATTCCGGCAATGCAGGCGGCCAGGTTCTGCGATATCCATGCCATTGCGTCACGAAACCTGGAAAAGGCGGAGGCAACTGCCGCGGAGCTGGGAATCCCAACCGCCTACGGCAGCTACGAGGAATTGCTGGCGGACCCGGACATCGAGGCCATCTATAATCCCCTTCCCAACCACTTGCATGTACCGGTCTCGATCCAGGCCCTGGAAGCTGGCAAGCATGTGCTCTGCGAGAAACCGATTGGCCTCACCGCTGCAGAAGGACAGCAACTGGTCGATGCCGCCCGTGCTCATCCGGAGCTCAAGGTAATGGAAGCCTTCATGTTCCGTCACCACCCCCAGTGGCAGAAAGCCCGGCAGCTTGTCAGCGACGGGAACATTGGCTCACTGCGAACCATCCAGTCTTTTTTCTCCTATCACAATGTCGACCCTGACAATATCCGCAACCGCGCAGATATCGGCGGTGGTGGCATGATGGACATCGGCTGTTACCCAATTTCCCTCTCCCGTTTTATCTTCGACCGCACGCCCCAGAGGGTCTTCGCGATTGCCGAGTTCGACGCACGTTTCCAGACGGACATCCTGGCCTCGGTGACTCTTGACTTTGGCAATGGCACATCGACATTCACCAGTTCCACCCAGCTGGCCCCTTACCAGCGAGTGAATATTTTTGGCGACGCCGGCCGCATTGAAATAGAAATTCCTTTCAATGCTCCACCTGATCAACCCTGCCGGCTCTGGCACCAGGATGAAAATGCCGAGATCGAGGAGATCCACTTCGAGGTGTGTGACCAGTACGGCATCCAGGGGGACCTCTTCTCCAGGGCGATCCTCGACGACACCGGGGTGCCGACGCCGATCGAGGATGCAGTGCAGAACATGCTCGTCATCGAGGCAGTTTTCCGCTCTGCCGAGAGTGGAAGCTGGGAATCGATCTCCGCTGGCTGACCTGGCAGCTGATTATTCCTTATCCTTCAGCCGCATCTGCCATTCTGCCAGGGCCTGCTTGGGATCGTCGTCAAAAAAATCCTTGCAGCCACTACAGCAGACAAAGTACTTCTTGCCCTCGAAGGTCACCTCGATCGTCCCACGGCCACCCGAGACAATACACTCGGGAAAAGCCTGTCCCTTGCCAAAACCACTCCCCTCCCGGGTGCAGCCGATCTCGGCAAGCCGCGAGTAAAAGGACTTCCCCAGCCGCTGTTCAAAAAGCACTGTCATGCGGTCACCACGGGCAAGCAGTCGCAACGTGATTCGTGCCGGTTGACCTGCAACGGTATCCGGATTCAGCAGCACAAGCCGCCCTGCCTCGTCGAGTTTCCCCCGGAAGCTCTGTGGATCAGATTTCTTCTGTTGTGGATTGGCGATAAGCTCATAGGTCCCTTCCTTCCCGGCGGCCCGCAGGCGGCCATCACGAAAGAACTTGCCGTCCATCGTTGAAAAATAGAGGCTGGCACGGTCCTCCTCGAACTTCCATTGCCACTTGTCGAGCTGTTTCCATGAACCGACCGTGGAACCGCGCCGTGGCTGGCCCACTCCACGCCAGCTCCCAATAAAATCCTGCAGCGGCTGCAGCTGGCGCTGATCCTCTGTGCGCTGCTCCGGGTTGTCATCCGGCCCTGCAAACAAGAGCAAGCCAACGAGCAGGAGAAGGCTTCGTATGATCATGCATCCTCCAGGGGGTGATCAGGAAAAAAGGACCATGCTCGCTGTGAATCCATGCAGGAAAACCTGGTTTCCGACAGGGCCGATTTCTCCCTGGGCAAAGAACCCAGCGATCGGGATCTCTCCCAGTTTCTCTCGAACCAGTCCTGCATCGTGGTGTGGGACATCAAACAATCGCGTTCCTCGACCATTACAGGTAAAAAGCAATCCGCCACCTTGAGCAGACTGGCCATCCCCTGCCAGGTCAGCGAGCAACTGGGCAAGCTCTGCATCCGCTGTCTCCGCATCTCGAATATGGAATTGTACGGTGTTCCCTGGCCGCATGTAGTCAGCAATTGTCATGCTGCCATTTTCCGGATCGATTCCGATCACGTTTCGGATCAGGAAATCTCCCTGCTCAAAGGATTCCTGGTACTCACTCACCACGCGGCCCAGAAAGAGTCCTTTCTGGACAAGTTCCTGGTCGCAGGTGGGCAGTTTGTCAAAGACCTCCTGCAGGCGAACCAGGGCAGGTTCCCCGCGAAGCTCCTGGATCACGTTGGATTCGGAGCGGGTGATCACGTAGGGCTCACCAATCGGCCGGCATCCCTGGGAAACAAGGGTGCGGACCTGGAATTCTCCCTGCAGGTAAAGGCAGGCCGCCCCGTCGGTGTAAGTCCTGGATCCGAGGACCAGGCAACTTTCCCCGGGACTGGAAGCTCCACTGGCCATCCCGCCGCTGATCGGGATTCCAGCATGGTCCTCGTTCATCCGTTCCAGCAGGTATTCCATCGGAAAGCTGAAAGGGTCAGCAACCACCAGCATAGCGGCGGAAGGATCCCACCCTTCCATCAGCTCGTCGGCCCATCCCAGGATCGTGCCCCCATCCGGCGTGCGCTCAAAAGTCAGGTGCATGGGGATGATTTCAACATTCGGGAGCCAGGCGAGCCAGAGCGAGAGTGCCGGTGACTGTTCAATCTCCAGCTCACAGCCAACGATCGATTCGCCGTTACACCCAAAGAGGTTTTCACATTCGAGCTGCTCGGACAGCTGGCGGGCAATCGACTCGGCGTCCGGCAGGTGATCACTGGAGAAAAAGAGGATTGCCAGGTCCGGCGGGGGCGTCCCTTCGGGCCGGGCCGTCGCGCATACCTCCTGCACTGCTTTCTGCCAGTTCTCCTCTTGCGAAAGAGCACTGGCAAACTGGTTGCCTCCAGCGTTTTCCATTTTTCCCCCTCGACAAACTCTCTCAGGCCAGTTGTGCCTGAAACCAACGACGCTCGACCTAGTATTCAATATAATGATGGCTCGAAGGAATTGTCAGCCATGCCGAAATGGAAAGGTCTCCCAAGATGTTTCGATGGAGTCTCCTGCTGCTCGTGGTGCTACTCATTCTGCCTGCGAACCGCCCGCTTCACGCACAACGCCATGTTCGCTGGCTGAAAGAAACCCAGCAGGCCCCGGTCAGGATCGCCGGCGAGCAGCTCCGCTTCCCCTCGCTGTTGCAGGTGAATATCGATCAGGCCATCGAGAGCCGTCGTGACTGGGAATTGTATCGTGACACGATCCGTGACCGCTGGCTCAAGGAACTCGGTCCTGTCGCTATTCGTCCACGGCCCCTCCCGAAGCTGGAGATACTGGAAACGGAACAGTTACCGGAGGGGATTACCCGCCAGCGGGTCCGTTACGAGGCCCTGCCTGGCGAGTTCGTGGAGGCATATATTGTCCGTCCCAGCCGATTAAGGGGACAGGTCCCCGGGATCGTCGTGCTGCATTCCACTGTCAATCACAGTATCCGCCAACCGGCTGGCGTGGAGGGTGCCCCCGAGAAGGCCTTTGGACTGGGTGCTGCTCGGCGGGGGATGGTTGCCTTCTGCCCGCGGAATTACCTCTGGCCGAATAACGACATGATCCAGGCCCAGCAACAGGCGGACCATTTCCTCGAGGCCTATCCCGACTCACGTGGGATGGCCCGCATGCTCTACGATTCCCAGCTGGCGGTGGACCTGCTCCTCGCCCAGCCCCATGTCGACGCTGGACGGATCGGCAGCGTGGGGCACAGCCTGGGAGCCAAGGAGGTGATTTACCTGGCCGCCTTTGACGAGCGGGTACGGGCGACTGTCAGTAGCGAGGGGGGAATTTCCAAGACCTTCTCTAACTGGGATGCTCCCTGGTACCTGGGAAAACAGATGCACGATTCTCCCCATGACCACAATGAACTCCTTGGCCTGGTCGCCCCGCGAGCCTTCCTGCTGATCGGAGGGGACTCGGCTGACGGGACCGTCAGCTGGCCACTGGTCGAGGATGCCCTGAGGATCTACCGGCTCTATGGCAGGCGTCCCCCGCTGGGACTCTACAACCACGGCCAGGGCCACGCGGTGCCTGCTGAAGCAGAAGCACGAATCTACGAGTGGCTCGAGGTGGAACTGGGCAGGCGCTAACAAGAGCGGCCCTGGCAAAGACAAACAGCCGGGCGCCTCCAGCGGGAAGCAACCCGGCTGTTCTCTTTTTTCGACACCGGCCAGTCTCCACAGGCATGTGGAGCTGGCGTGCCAGGTGGCTGCCCAGCGGACAGCCCGCCGACTGCCATCAGGCAGTACCACCTCTCATGTTCGTACAGTGGTATTCCACAGATCACCTCCTTCCCGTCGCGGGCCTCGCCAACGCGGTCGCCTGTACAGTTACAAAGCCCGCGCGGGCCTCCAGTCCTTCACGCTGCGTTCGCGTGAACTCGATACCATGATCCTCCGGATTCTTCGCCGAAAAACAAGAGAGGTTTTTCCCTGCAGGAAACAAGTCCGTTTGCTTGCATCGCTCACCTGCCACGATCACAATGATTGTCCCTGTTCCTGGGAGCAGGCGCCCCTGGATAAAACATTCAATGCTGCCCAAAAGGGAGAGAGTCCCATGCGTCACCTTCCACTCTTCGTGCTGACCTCTGTTCTTTCACTGACCCTCGTTGCCGGCATCGCCGCCCAGGACAAGGTGGTGATTACCGATCCAGCCAAGATCAACGATGATTACCGCTTCCAGGGTGAGTACCTTGGTGACTTCAAAAAGGGCGATGCTCTCACGAAGATCGGAGTCCAGGTAATCGCCATGGGGAAAGGGACTTTCCAGTTTCGGATCCACGCGGATGGACTCCCGGGAGCAGGCTGGAAGCGTGGAGACGACATGTCGATGGCCAAGGGAACCCGTAACGGGAAGGTGGTAAACGTTACCACTGACGAAGCGGAAAGTTATGATTGCCGGCTGAAAGATGGCGTGATGATTCTCTCCGCCGGTGACCGGCTCCTGGGAAAGCTCAACAAGGTGGAGCGGACGAGCAAGACGCTTGGGAAAGAACCACCGTCAGGTGCCGTGGTGCTTTTTGACGGCACCGAGAAGAGTGCTGCCAATTTCACGCGAGGCCAGGTCGTGATGGAGAACCTTCTCCGGCATGACTGCGAATCCACCGAGAAGTTCGGCGACCATCACCTGCATCTGGAATTCCGCACCCCCTTCATCCCGGCTGCCCGTGGACAGGGCCGGGGCAACAGCGGGATGTACGTGCAGGGCCGTTACGAGGTCCAGGTGCTGGATTCCTTTGGTCTGGATGGCAAGAACAACGAGTGCGGAGGGATTTACTCGATCTCCGAACCGATTGTCAACATGTGCCTGCCGCCGCTTGTCTGGCAGACCTATGACTATGACTTTACCGCCGCTCGTTACGATGACGCGGGCAAAAAGGTAAAGAACGGTCGCATCACGCTGTGGCATAACGGCGTGGTCATCCACGACGACCTGGAACTGGCCCACGGAACTCCGGGGAAGCATCCGGAGGCTGCCGGTCCCGGTATCCTCTACCTGCAGGGGCACGGAAACCCGGTTGTTTACCGCAACATCTGGGCCGTCAAGAAGTAATGCTCTAGCGACAGCGGGCAAGGAGTTCCAGGAATTTTGCTCGGAGCGCCGTTTTCTCCAGGCCACTGGTAGCCTGCAGGTACTCGATCCGCGCCGCCGCTTCCTTTTTCTGTCCCAGCTTGAAATATGCCAGTGCGATGGCGTACTTGGCCTCGTACCAGAGCATCCCCTGCGGTTGTGCCCTGGCGAGGATTCGCCGCCACTGAAGCTGGGCAGCCTGCCAGGAGGCCGCATCGGCACCATCCATCAGTACATCGGCAAGTGCCCTCTGGACACCTGCGGACTGGGGATGAGCCATCGAGAGCTGCTTGAGCATCCGGGCTGCCTGGGGTTGCTCGCCAGCTGCAGCCATCGCCCGCGCATGGGCGAGATCCCAGCGTAATTGCTGGGCCGGGGCCAGTTGCTGCCGCTGACCTGCCGAACGCTCAAAGAGCTTCAGCTGGAGTGTTGCCAGGCGACCACCAGTACCGGAAGATTTTTCTGCCAGTTCCGACAGCGACTGCATGATCTCAAATAATCGCTGTGGATCCTGCTGCCCGATCTGGCCCAGTAACTGGTCGGCTTCCTCAAGCTTTCCCTGTCCCGCCAGCGCCACCATCAGGATCGCGTTGGCCTGGCTGAGGAACTGATCCCCTGCTGCAGGGAGTCCCGTGCGCCCTGCCTGCACAAGTCTCTCCACCTGCGGGTAGGGTGTCGGCATGAACCTCAGCTGAAGCCGCGAGGTGACCAGCAGTGCCTGCCGTGCTGCCACGCTCCAGCGGTCCTGGAACTGGCCATTGGCATCCTGGTAAAGGGGCTGAAAATAGGCCAGCGCCTGCTGCAGTCCCGGTCCCCGCTGGTCAGGATCCAGTTGCCCGAGCAGGTTTGTCCAGCACGTCTCGAGGACTTCCAGGATCACCGGGAACCTCGGTTCTCCAACAGAAATACCCTGGTAATATTCAATCGCCTTCACCCAGTCTCCGGCTTCCCGTGCCATCGACCCCAGCCAGAGTCGAACCTGGTCGGTGGACTTGTCGCTGGGCCACAGCTCGAGGTGTGCCACCAGCATCTGCTGGTAGGTAACCTGCCAGGCCTCCTCCTCCTGCCCCAGTGCATGCGTCTGCTGGATCGCCTTCAGGTGTGCCAGCGGGGCCTGTGGATGCTCGGGCATGAGGGCGGAGAGCTTCCGCAGACGGTCAATGAATGCCGGAATGTTCTCCTGCTTGAGAGAGACCAGGGCAGCCTTGTAATAAAGTGGAAAGGCCTGGTCATCCGCTTCCTGCTGGTGGGCAAGCTGGCCTGCTTTTTCATACGCTGAAATGGCCTCGACCAGCTTCCCCCGCAGGTAAAGGTCATCGGCCGCCTGCTGCATGATCCCCAGGTTGGCAAGGTCACCCTGCTGGCCAACCGCCTGGACCAGCCGTATTTCTGCACGGCGTCCCCAGTAACCACCGTGGTCATTACGGATCGTTCGTACCAGCTGGAGCGCCTGGTCCTGGAGCTGGCTGACTCGCTGCTTGTCCATCTGCTGGCGGGCCTTCTCCAGGATTACCAGGTAAGTGTCAAGCACGGCCATGTCCAGTTCCGGGGAAATCACGCCGCCAACTCGTCGAGGCTGCTGGAGCAACGTGATCGCCTGGTCCGTTTTTCCAGCTGCCAGGGCCAGCTGCACGCGTTCGGCGCGAATCGCCAGCAGCTGGCGAGCTGGAAGAACCATCTCGTCAAGTCGTGCCAGCTGCTGCGTGGCCGGCTCGAGTTTTCCCTGCAGCCGCAGGCAGGACGCGAGCTCCCGGATCACTTCCACCGTCAGTGGGTCATCCTCGGCGAGCTGCGTAAGGGGTTTCTCCAGCTGCGTCGCGGCCCGCTGCAGGGCTGCAATCCGGTCATCTCCCTCGGCCGGGTAACTCATCGCCTGGTTCCGGTAAGCTCGCCCCAGCTGGTAACGGACATTGTTATGCAGTGAAGTCAGCTCCCCCGCTGTCAGCAGCTCCCCCTCGGCGCGACGGGGTGCCTGGGGAATCATCGCCGGAAGTTCACGCTCAAGCAGGGCGAGATTCCGGATTCCCTCTCGCAGACCCTGCCTCGCTTTTTGCATGGCAGTTTCACGATCCGGTGCCACTTCTGCTTCAAACTGTTCGAGCTCACCCCTGGCAAGCTGGATCAGTGCCGCGTGGACCCGCAGCAGGACAAGTTGCGGATGCTCGCGATGCTCAACAACGAAACTCTCGGCCACCTCGCCGGCCTGGTCCCACAGGGTATCTCGCTGCTGCTGGCCTGCCTGTCGTGCCTCGGCCGACAGTGTGCGCATCAGCTGTACGGTCCACTTCACCTGCTCCCTGGTGCCCTCCCCGGAATCCTCCAGTTTCTGCTGGCAATGGTGGCGAGCCAGTTCAAAAAGGCCTCGTTGCCGGAGTCCGTCAAGCAGGCTCTCGTCCGGCGACTGGGCCACGACCATTCCCGCATCCAGCAGCAGGCTGACCAGGATGATTTGAAGGAGCTGCCGGACCACTCGATTACCTCGCTGTCATATCCCTAGAGTACGTCCCCGGCCACGAACTGGATTTTCTCAAAGCCAATCAGTCGTGAGATATCAAACACGTTGATCACATCCCCCAGCGGTACCTCCTGGTCCGGATGCAGGATCACCGGTGCATCCTGCTTGATCCGGGCAATCGCCTGGAGCTGCTGGTGCAACTCTTCCAGGGAATCCGCCTGCTGGTCGTTAACGGTCCACTCTGGATGGTCCCCGATCCAGTGAATCCGGACCACCACGTCCTCGAAATCAGCTTCCGGGGGGGGCACGTCGACCGCCGCCTGGTTTCCAAGCAGTGTCGACAGCTCGCTCGGCAATACGTACTCCACGACCTGGAAGCTCGCGGTCCAGACAAAGAAAATCAGCAACAGGAAGACGACGTCAATCATCGGTGTCATCTTGATTTCCAGGGAATCGCGGCGGGCAAAGGGACTGCGGCGGCGCATCAACGAGCCTCCCCGGGTCGGTAGACCGCAAATGTCACGTTCCAGATACCCACTTCTGCGCAGCGCTGCATAACCGGACTGATATTTCGGTAAGGAACCCCGCGATCACTCCGGATTCGGACTTCCAGATCCTTGCCACTCTTCATCCGTCGCTCGAGCAGTTGCTGCTGGAACTGCTCAAGCGTCAATTGCCGCCCGGCCATCCGCAAGGCACCCTCCAACGAGATATTGACAACCACCCTCGGTAACTNGGAATTCTCTGNCTGGNTCCCGCTCTGGGCATCCGGCANGGGCAGNTTCATATGCACTTCCTGTTTGGCCAGGTGGCTCGATACAAGGAAGAAGATGATCAACAGNAAAACAACATCGATCATCGGGGTCATGTTGAAGTCGACGCCGCTTCCCTTCAGATGACTCGGTACTTTCATAGCCCTCGCTCCTTTCGCTTTCTCACTCACTGCCAGGTGGCGGTGGAGGGGCAACGGGAGTCGATGTTCCGCTGGCAGCGGATCCGGAGACCCGTGATCGACGCTTTATCGGTGTCAGTGCCCTCTGGGCCCGGTAAGCTGCCTCGGCGACCAGCTGGTCAATGCGATTCCTGAAAACGGCGAATGCTCCCAGTGACGGGATCGCCACGACCAGCCCTCCCACGGTTGTTACCAGGGCCTGGTAGATCCCCTCTGCCAGTTCTCCCGCACCAGCCGAACCCTGGGTCGATGCAACCTGCTGGAAAGCCATGATCATGCCGACCACGGTTCCCAGCAGTCCGACCATGGGAGCGATATTGCCGATCACCGAGAGGTATTCAATGCGACGAAAGAGCTGGGCCGACTGCTCCGCCGTGGCATCCTCCATTGCCTTTTCCACGTCGCTCCAGTCCCCATCCACTTCCACCAGCCCCTGGCGGATGATCAGTGACAGGAAACTCCGGTTTTGCCCGCAAAGCTCGTGAGCCTCGCGAAACTGGCCAGCCTTGATCAATGCATGNACCTCCTCATCGAGTTGCTCNGGCATGATCTCGTTACGCCGCAANGTCATNAGTTGCTCGAAGACAAGGTAAGCAGCNGTAAGGGAGAGGCCNAGCAGCACGATAATGATCAAGAGGGTGGAAAAACCACCNGCAAAGATGATTTCCAGGAATCCACTGGGGGCCGTATCAGCCGCCTCCGNCTGGGTTGTTACCACCTCGGCAGCTGGTTGCCCTGGTGCCTGGGCCTGAAGCGAAAACCACTCCGTGGCTCCCACCAGGATTCCCAGCAACAGTGCCAGGGTAATCCAGCGAATCCGGTTTGAGATCATGTGATTCAAAATTTATTCTCCCCACCTTGAGGTCATTTATCAGTAAGTTCCTGGAGCAGGTCCTGGGCGGCCTGCCCGGCAATTGTCGTGGAATAACCGCTCATCAGTTCCCGGCACAGCGTTATTGCCTGTTCCCGCTTTCCAGCGGACTGGTAGTGACGAGCGGTGACCAGGAGTGATTCGGCAGCCAGCAGCCGGTGTCGCGGGTACTGGAGTGGAACTCGCATCCAGGCAATCAGCCCGTCCTGGCTCCTGCCGGTACGTTGCAGGGCATGTCCCAGCAGGTGATAGGGACCGGCTCGTAATGCCGGGGGCATCCGCGACACCAGCTTCTCCCANTCCCTGGTGGTCACTTCCGATGCCGTGGGGACCTGGATTCGCCAGAGCTGTGTCTCTGCCATAAAGGCAATCTGTCGATCCTCGCCAACGGCCAGCTGCCGGAGGACCTCGATTGCCAGCTCACGCTCGGTGGATGNCAGCAGCCAGCTGGCTCCNATCAGGTTGGCCACCCTGGATCGCTCGTNCNCAAGCCAGGTCTTTGCAAGTCGCTGCATCGGGGGTGACGCGGCAGGGGTCTTCCAGGCNAGTGGAATCG
This sequence comes from Planctomycetaceae bacterium, assembly GCA_002708345.1. Next base: position 11,143 of record PANG01000001.1, read on the forward strand.
TATCGAAGTAAGGTGTCTGCNGGTTGCTTCCGATGACCAGCTTGAGAAAGAGAGTTCCCGCCTCGGGCCACTTGCCGGTTGCCTGCTGGCACCAGACCAGCTGGGCAACCAGGCGATGGCGAGCCCAGNCTCGCATCTCGTGCTCCAGNGCCTGGCGGTAAAGTTGGTCAGCCCTCTCGAACTCTCCCGATGCAAAGGCCGTGTCCCCTTCCAGTTGCCGTCGGTCCCAACGGCTTTCCAGTCGTGCTACCCGGTCCGAGGGAACCTGCTGCTCCCGGCCGGATACCGTCAGGATCGTGAGCACATTCCGATCATAAGCCTGGATCGTTCCGCGGATCCGTGTTTGTGTTTCCCCCTTCTCATCCCAAACGTGAACCGTGTCACTGGCTGTTGACTGGGCAGCCAGGCGGGCTGCCGGACCGAGGCAAAAGGCTGCCAGCAGGAGGGCGACCGGGACGGGGCGAAATATCTTGTTGAAGTTCATCTTGTATCGTGAGGGTTTAACAGGGAGTCAGGGAACGCGTGCCGGTAGCCGGCTGACATCAACATAAGCATGTTTGCCGTCGTTACGACGGGCCAGGCGGGCGAGAAAATTCTCGCCACCCTGGGGTGGGCCAATCCCAAACTGGACCGTGTAAATCGATGCTCCCACGAACTGGTTTCGGCGAGATACCCTTTCCAGNTCCTGGAATGTCATCACGGGCTCTTCTGCATCGGTAAGAAAGAAAACGACGTCCGGGCTCATCTTCAGGGCCAGCAGNAGCGCATCCTCGTGTNGCGTCGTCCCGCTTGCCACGATCCCCCGGATATGGTCGGTCGCCAGTTGCCGGTTCTGCTTGCCGGCAAACAGCAGGCGAGGCGGACGTGGAAAGAACGGATTCAGGATGGTCGGCTCGTTGTTATAGAAGATAACCTGGAATTGCTGGGTCTCGCCCAGGTCCTGCAGGCTGCGTATCAACTGTCCCTTGGCTGCCTCGAGAGGCCGTCCCTCGAGGGCATTCATACTGGCCGACCGGTCAAACACGTAAATGAACCGGGATCCCTTTGCCTTGACACCAAAGACTCCCGTCTCCACCGTGTACTCACCTGTCTCCCGGCCACCACGGGCCTGGAGCAGAGACTCGAACGGATCCTCTCCCTGGCCAGCCAGGTCGGCACCTGTCTCCCCGACCATTGGCAGGCTGCCAGGCAGCGAAAGCTCCAGCTCTGCCGGGGAGGAGAGTGACTGGGCAGCGCTTGACTGGGCAGCAATCGAATCCACAGCATCCTCGGCGGAATAATATTCCGTTCTCTCGCCCTGNTTCTTGACCAGTACAATTCCNCCAGTTCGTTCGACTGTTTCGACGATTCCACGAGGAAGACGCTGCACGAGCAGCCCCAGNAGCAACAGGATCGAGACATGCAGTCCCAGCGAAAACAACCATGCGCGCGGACGACGGCGCGTAAAGCCCTGTTGCCTGCTCTTCTCTCCCAGATCGCCGCCAGCCTCTCGCGTCACGCGCTCGGGGGACGGCACGAGTACCTCTCTGTATGGTGTCAGGGATCTATCAGACCAATTTTCAGCCGTATTCTAGAAGTGCCCCGGAAAGGCGTCAACGTGAAGTCTTTCGTGCGAATCGGCAAGCGTGATAACGGGCAGCCTGGCGCCTTTAGTTCAGGGGCAGAAAATGATACGCTCAAAAAAGTAGTCCCCGGCCGGACTGGACACGCTAGTCATTATCGAGCGGAGTCGCTCTCGTGCAGATTGTCAGTTACCCTCACCCGACACTGCGGCACAAGTCAAAGGCAGTACGCCACGTCGACTCCGAGCTGCAGATAATCGTGCAACAGATGTTCACCCTGATGTACGAGGCCAACGGGATTGGCCTGGCAGCCAACCAGGTCGACCTGCCGCTGCGGCTGTTTATCGTGAACAGCGAAGGAAACCCCGAGGAGGGGGAGGAGCTGGTCTTCATCAACCCGGTCCTGACCCAGCAGGAGGGACAGGCCGAAAGTGACGAGGGGTGCCTGAGTATCCCGNGTGTCTCCGCGGCNGTGACACGACCAAGCCAGGTCNANGTGGAAGCATATAATCTCCAGGGCCAGNCNTTCCGTGCCACCCTCTCCGANATGATGGCGCGTGTCGTGCAACANGAGAATGACCACCTGGATGGCNTCCTCTTTACTGACCGGGTTGCAACTGAAGACAAGCTGGAACTGGAACCGACGCTCGATGAACTTGCCATTGAATTCCAGTCACGTCGAGACCGCGGCGACATCCCTGATGACGAACAGATCCTCGCCCGCCTTGCGGAATTCGAGGAACGGTACTGCTAGACGTTTATGGACTGAACCTTGCCTGGGTGGGATAACCGATGCAGCTGGTTGTCATGGGAACTGGACCGTTTGCCGTACCGATGCTCCAGTCACTGGCTCGTTCGGGCCACCAGCTGGCGGCCCTGGTAACGCGTCCACAACGATCAAGCGGCCGCCGCAAGCCGGCTCCCAATCCGATGCGGGATGCTGCCCTTGAGCTCGGTATCGACGTGCTCGAACCTGACGATGTCAACCAGCCAGGATTCCTTCAGCAACTGGCCCAGTTTCAGCCAGAGCTGCTGGTCGTCTGCGATTATGGCCAGATTCTCTCCACCGAGGCTCTCCAGGTTGCCCCCCTCGGTGGCATCAATCTGCATGGCTCCCTGCTTCCCAGCTACCGCGGGGCCGCCCCCGTGCAGTGGGCAATTATCCAGGGTGAATCAACCACCGGTATCTCGGTAATCCACATGACGCCCCGGCTCGACGCCGGTCCATGCCTGGTCCAGCGAGAGACCCCGATTGGCACGCAGGAGGATGCCGGTGAGCTTGAATCGCGCCTTGCCCTGCTGGGAATCGACCCGGTTCTGGATGCCATCACCCTGCTTGAAAAGTGGGACAGGCAATCACCTATCGGGGATTTCCAGGTCGATGCAGAATCCACACCTGCACCACGGCTCTCTCGACAGGATGGAGAAATTGACTGGTCACTGCCAGCGTTACAGATTGCCAACCGGATCCGCGGCCTGAAACCCTGGCCTGGCAGTTTTACCCACTGGCAGCGAGAGACCGAGTCGCTGCGACTGATTATCGACCAGGCCCTGGTTCTCACCACTTCGGCCGGGGGGCAGGCGGGTGAAATTCTCGAGATCGACGAGCAGGGAATTCACGTTGCCACCGGTGCGGGTGTGATCGTGATCGAGCAGCTCAAGCCGGCGGGAAAACGGATACTCGCTTCCGCCGCATTCCTGCGTGGCTACCCACTGGCGATTGGGACCCTGCTTGGGCCCTGAATACCCCTGTATTCCTGTTTTTCGCGTCGATACCGTCGCAAATCGCAATAGTTGACAAGATTCTTCCACCGTGAAAGACTAGAAGGTTCTAGCTTTTGCAAGCGGCCCAGTCCAAAAGTGCACCAAGGCGGGACTTTCAATGGAAGTCATCATCCAGGACGGCTACGAGGCGATTAGCCGCCAGGGGGCTCAAATTGTAGCGCACACTCTCAATGCCAAGCCTGACGCCGTTCTCGGCCTGGCCACCGGTAGTACACCGCTGGGCCTCTACAAGGAACTTGTACGCATGCACCAGGAGGAGGGCCTGGATTTTTCCCAGGTGACGACCTTTAACCTGGATGAGTACGTCGGGTTGGCCAAGCAGCATACCCAGAGTTACCACTACTTCATGCACGAGAACCTGTTCCAGCACATCAATATCTCCGAACATAATATCCACATCCCCTCGGGAACGACAGATAATTACCCGGCTTTCTGTGAATCGTACGAGCAGCGGATCGTGGAATGCGGTGGAATCGATCTGCAGGTCCTGGGCATCGGCTCCGACGGCCACATCGCATTCAATGAACCGGGGAGTTCTCTCAGCTCGCGAACTCGAATCAAGACACTCACCAGCCAGACCATCGAGGACAATGCCCGTTTCTTTGAATCTCCAGATGAGGTTCCTGCTTACTCGATCACGATGGGAGTAGGAACAATCCTGGAAGCCCGGAAGATTATCCTGCTCGCTAACGGGGCCAACAAGGCGGCGGCGGTGGCAGGAGCAATCGAGGGACCGGTCACCAGCATGTGCACTGCCAGTGCCCTGCAGATGCACCGTGACACGATATTCCTGCTGGATAAGGAAGCCGCTGGAAAACTACAAATGACCACGTATTACCAGTGGATCCAGGACAAGATGCCTGGTGCTCCCTGACGCCAGTAATCGCCGGCTCAAGAAGCCCTGGTTAACCGGCAGCTGATTTAATCTTCTCAAGAAAGTGTAATAGAACCATGCGACCCTGGATCCTGGCCGAGGCCAACTATGCCTATGTGAAAGAGAACCCCTACGAGGTGGCAGTACTGCCGTTTGGAGCCACCGAACCACACAACCTGCACCTCCCCTACGGCACCGATCTTTTCGAAGCCACGATTCTGGGGGAAAAGATCTGCCAGGCGGCCCATGAAAACGGGGCCCGGCCTGTGCTGCTGCCGACGATCCCCTACGGGACCGAGACCAACATGCATGCCTTGCCACTGGCCATGAACCTGAATCCCTCGACGCTGACCCAGGTGACAACAGACCTGGTGGCATCGCTCGTTGACAGCAACATCCGCAAGGTCGTACTGCTTAACAGCCACGGTGGCAACGGGCTGAAACCACTGCTTCGGGAACTCTATAACAAGACCGAGGCCAGGCTCTTTCTCTGCAACTGGTTCGAGGTGCTGGCAGATATATACGACGAGATCTTCAGCGAGAAGGAAGACCATGCCGGTGAAATGGAAACCTCTTTCGGGATGGCTTTTTTCCCCGAGCTGGTCATACGTAACGAGGACGGCTCACTTGCCGCCGACGAGGGGGCAACCCGGGAATCAAGGTTTGAGGCAATTAACCGTGGATGGGTATCGATCACGCGGCCCTGGCAGCTGCTGACGACGAACAGTGGCAGTGGAAATCCCCACGCGGCGACGAAGGAAAAAGGGGAACAGATGATGCAACACCTGGTTGAAAGACTGGGGGCTTTCCTCGTGGAACTCTCCGCCGCGGAGATCGATGACCATTTTCCCTTCAAGCCCTGAACGACCGTCATCCCTCCTGCCCCGACAGCAGCGGCGCGGCTTTATAACTCCCCTTCCGACTCCAGCAGTGCCAGGTTGTCCCGGTGCACCACCTCCTCGTAAGGCTGGTGGCCAAGGACCTGGAGAATACGGTCTGACTGCATCCCCTGGATCCGTACAACCGCCTCGGCATGGTAATTCGAAAGCCCACGGGCAAACTCGCTGCCATCCGGCCCACAGATCTCCACCACCCCGCCCTTGTCAAATTCCCCCTCGACACGGGTGATGCCGATTGCCAGCAAGCTGGAACCACCATCACGAATTGCCTGCAGCGCGCCCTGGTCAACATGCAGCCGTCCCCGCGACTGGGCTGAGAACATCAACCACTTTTTTCGTGAACTGAGCGATTTCCCCTGGGCAACAAACAGCGTCCCGAGCGACTCCCCCTCGACAATCCGGCAGAGGACATTCTCCTCGTGACCGCTGGCAATAATCACCTGTTCACCAGCCGCCATCACGATCTGGGCGGCATCCAGCTTGCTGATCATGCCTCCCTTGCCCGGTCCCTCATTGTCCGTCGAGGCATGAGCGCGGATCTCGTCATTCAGCTCGGTCACCAGGCTGATAACCCCGGTCGACTCGCTTTCCGGATCCCCGTCATAGAGACCATCCACATCGGAGAGGATCACAAGCAACTCGGCTCCCAGCAGGTTCGTCACCAGGGCAGCCAGGCGGTCATTATCGCCAAAAGTGGTCATCAGCTCATCGACAGCAACCGTGTCATTCTCATTAATGATCGGAATTGCCTTGAATTCCATCAGCGACAAGAGCGTGTTTCGAACGTTCAGGTAGCTGGCACGATCGTCCAGGTCCTGGGCTGTCAGCAAGACCTGTGCGGCATGCCTGCCATGTTCCCGAAAAGTACGGTCATAGGCCTCGATCAGCTTCGCCTGCCCGACGGCGGCAACCGCCTGCAACTTGGCCAGGTCTTCAGGACGTCTGTCCAGCTNCAGTTCACTCATNCCCGCCCCAACNGCCCCGGAACTCACAAGCACCACCTGGCGGCCACCCGCGACCAGCTCATTAAGTTGATCCGCAAGGCGGGCAATCCGTCCATCATCAAGATGTCCACTGGCGCTGGTCACCACGCGCGTACCAACCTTGACGACAATCGTTGCCGCAGCGGAAGTGACTTCTTTTCGTCGCTGATCGTTCATGACTCTTTCCCGCGGCCTGCACCGAGAGCAGGTTTTCCCTTTTTCTTCAGGATAATCCAAGTCGGTCAGTAGCGGCAGGCCTCGTCCTTACAGGACCATCGCTTAATAGAGTCGGTTGTAGAAATCATGACTCGTCCATAAAATGCAAGCTGCTAACGGGAGTGCCTTGCAGGAAGCGGGGCCCTGGTTCATCGACCTCGATGGATTGAGCTTTTTTCCAGGCTGCACGTTTTCTCCCCGTCATTCTTGCTGCAGGACCCGGTGAGTGGTTGCCAGGATAACTGGCCGGGTGGCAGCCAGGGAATNGAAGAAACAAAACGCTGGCGGAATTGATACTTGCCAATGAGTGAAATTCATCACGAGTGTGGCGTCGCGGCGATTTATCATTTCCAGCGGGAAACACCCAGCCCACTTTGCGTGGAACAGGGTCCCGGGGAAATCTCGCGACTGATGCCACGCATGCTGCAGGATATCCAGAACCGCGGCCAGCTGGCGGCAGGGGTCACCTCCTTTAACCCCCATCGCCAGCAACTGATCGACACGCACAAGGATATCGGTTCGGTCAGCGAGGTTTTCCGCCTCTCNCANGGTGGCAANAGTGAAAGCCTGATGCAGGAATATGCCGGGCAAGCAGCCATTGGCCACGTGCGTTATGCCACCTGTGGACAGGAAGACCGCAGCTACGCCCAGCCCTTTGAAAGACACCACCTGGAAAAACACAAGTGGTTCAGCTTTGCCTTCAACGGCCAACTGGCCAACTACAGCCAGCTGCGCGATCGAATCTTGAGTGGGAATGACCACCACCTGACGAGGGAAACGGATACCGAGATCATCATGCACGAGATCAGCCGGGAGTTGTCCGGTGACAACCGTCCCTCGCTGTTCACGGTGATGCAGAATATCAGTCGCCGTTTTGATGGAGCTTACAGCCTGGTTTNTCTCAACGCTCGAGGCGAACTGATGCTTGCCCGTGATCCGCTCGGTATCAAGCCTCTCTGCTACGCCACCGACGACTCGCTGTTCGCAGCGGCCAGTGAAAGCGTGGCCNTGCTAAATATTGGTTTTGCACCNGAACAGATCAAGTCACTGCCTCCAGGGCATGTGATTACCATTGTGGATAANGAAATCCAGCTGAAAAAGTACTCGACCACTGACAGCAGTGCGCATTGTTTCTTCGANTGGATTTACTTTGCCAACGTCGCCAGCTCGATGGACGGTCGAAGCGTCTACCTCTCCCGCACAGAACTCGGTAACGAACTGGCAGAGCTGGAAAAAAAAGACGGGTCGGTGCCGATCGATGAGGATACGATTGTCGTCCCGGTTCCGGACACCAGCAAGGCGGCCGCGGATGCGATGGCCTACCAGCTGGGAATNCCCTNCCGNGANGGGTTGATCCGAAACCGCTANGCCGGGCGTACTTTCATCGAGGGAGGCGCTGACCGCNAGAAAAAAGCNTCGACCAAGTACACGCCGCTGAGAGAAGTGCTTAATGGAAAGCGAGTTTTCCTGGTGGAAGACTCGATCGTCCGCAGTACCACGATGCGAGTCCTGCTCAACCGCATCCGGGACTTTGGAGGCGCACGAGAAATCCACGTCCGGGTTGCCTGCCCACCGATCATTGCCCCCTGTTTCTACGGGATCGACATGTCAACGATGAGCGAGCTGTTCGCACCGAAATTCCACAATGGAGGTCCGCTCACGATAGAGGCCCAGGCAAAGATGGCCAGCGACCTGGGGGCTGATTCACTCCGCTACCTGCCAGTCGAATCGATTGCCCGGGCAACCGGATTTACAGCGGACCAGCTCTGCCAGGCATGTATTACCGGTTCTTATCCAACCGAGTGGGGACAGCAGCTCTACCAGATCGCCCAGTCCAATGATGGAAACGGNGGCCAGCGTACTTATGAAGCAATCGGGGACACGATCCGTACCTGATCCCTGGACCTGGCAGCTCGCGCCTGTTCAGCTGGGAGTGCAGACGAATCGCGATCGATAGACAGGGTCCTCGTTGAGACGAACTCGCCGCTCGAAGTGAGTACGGTAGTCCATGTCATGCTCNGCCCTGCGTGGCGGAACGGGAAAGGGTCCCTCCAGCTGTGGAATCTCGGTGAGCAATTCCAGCGTTGCCTCGTAGTACTCCAGCACGTCCGTCCAGAAATGCAGCTCCCCGGCCGGCTGAAGAACCCTCACGACATGCTCCAGGAAGGACTTGTTCATCACCCGTCGTTTGCGGTGCCTCTTCTTCCACCAGGGATCGGGGAAATAGACATGAACAGCCTGGACGCTTTCAGCAACCAGCCGCCGCTGAAACAGCAGCTCTGCATCGCCTGCCACGACAACGGCATTCGTGCACTGTCGACGAGCGAGCCGCGCTGCCGCAAAGCGAGCGTACTTGCTGGCAATCTCGATCCCGAGNAAATTCCGCCCGGGATGTTCAGCAGAGACTGTTTCCAGGAACAGCCCCTTGCCACTGCCAACTTCAATCTCCAGTGGCCCCGGGTTGGCAAACAGGTCATCCGGGGACCANTCATCTGGAAACTGATCGGCATCAGCCAGGTTGCCCGAGAGGTCCAACCCGGCATCGTTTCTACGAAGAGCGCGGCGACCCATGTTTGTTCGCAGCCCTAACCCTCTATCATCGCCTGCACCGCAGCGATTGGAATTGGAATCCCCTTGAGTAGTCCCTCCACGCAGATCGACTCCCCCACCACTCCCTGGAAGCGACAGACGATCAAGCGGCCTCGGCGCACACGGACCATCTTGCAGATCAGGTACAGCCGGTCCCCAGGTGTGACCGGATCTCGAAAACGGACCTCTTCCAGCCCGCCAAAGCCGATCATGTCCGCTCCCAGCAGGTCATTCCGCTGACAGAAAAAGCTGCAGCACTGGGCAATCGCCTCAAGCATGATGACACCGGGCATCAATGCAAATTCCGGCATGTGCCCCCGGACCCAGAATTCTTCGTCAGTAATGTCCTTGTAACCTACGCAGGTATGATCATCGAGGTTTTCATAGATGACCGCCGTCAGCTGCGCCATCTCGAATCGCTGGGGATTGAGCCTGGCAATTTCATCTGCATCGGCAATTGTCGTATCCAGGTCGATCTGGGAGAGGTCAACAATAAAATCCTTGGCAGCCACGATCGAATTCCCTCAAGCAACTATTCGAACCCATTGATCTGGGCACAACCCGCCAGCCAGACGGCACGGTGCTAGGTCTTGATCTTCTTGCCCTTCATTTTCCGAGCCCGGTTGTTCGCCGGACGACTACCATGATTCGCTTTNTTCAGCTTGCGTCGTGGCTTTGCCATCGCTATTGAATCTCCAGAGGGTTCCTGTTCAGGCCGGGACAAACATGCCTTGCTGTTTCCAGCTCCATGCATCGAAGTAATCTAGGTTATCACGAACCCTGTTGACTGAGAAGGGTTACCTGAATTCACTTCGGCAACCCCACCGATTCCCTGTGATCAATCCACTTTTCAGCATCAAAGTGCTTGTCATAAGCACCGTAATCATTGAACCAGAATCTCTTGGCAAGTCGGTAGGCCCAGGATTTTTCCGGCACTTCCTGGCCTGGATTGTACTGGGAAGAATGGCCTGTCAGCTTCTTGAGTTCCTCGATCGAACTTCCTCGCACGGTCGTATCACGAGCACCGTGGCGCTCAGCAAGTTCAACCAGCAGGTCAGGGCGTTCCATGATGATACAGCCACGCGTGTGTTCTGCTGCCGTCTGGCGGAAGTCGCGGAGAAAAGCGGACTGGTTGAAAGTGTCTCGAAGTGGCCGCTGATCGTGGATTGAATCGGTCGCCAGCTGGATCACCGGGCAGGGTTCAATATCTCCCCAGGGNCTGATGTGGTGGGTAAACCCGGTAGCCGCAGGACAGAGTGCTTCACCCTCGCCATCATGGTAAGCATCGATGATGATAATGGGCTTGCGGGCTCGCATCTCGACAACAAACTTGCGNGCTTTCAGTTGCTGCTCGGGNGTCAACGCCAGGTCCGGGCATGCCTCGGGACCCGCCGGACGATAGATGTGAAACCAGCAATACATCACACCCTGGNCGATCAGATGGTCGATCCATTTCTCGGAGATGAACTCGATATTGGTCTGGCAGAGGCTGGTACAGACACCGGTCAGGAGCTTGTTTTCCAGGCAGCGCTGAATCCCCTCGCTGGTCCTGTCAAGCACATCCTCGCCACCACGCCGTTCATCGCTGATAACCTCGTTCCCCTCAACNCTGATCAAGGGAGTGACATTGCCAAGCCGTCGTAACTGGCGAGCCACTTGATCCGTGATGAAATGCCCGTTGGTGAAAACCTGGAAATAGCAGTCCCGGTGGCGTTCCAGGATCTCCAGTAACTCCCCGTGCATGAACGGTTCACCCCCGAGAATGCCAAAAAAAGAGTTGCCCATCGCCTTGGCTTCACCAATCAGTCGGTCCATCGCCGGCAGGTCAATTTTCTGCTGTTTGGCAGATACATCGACCCAGCACCCCTGACATCGGAGATTGCAGCTGTTAATAATCGAGATNTACAGGAAAGGTGGNAAAAACTCGCCTCGCTTGAGTCGGCGCTTGTGCTTTTGTACGCTGCGAATGCCCTTGATGCCGGCATTCCAAGCCAACCGGCCAAGTAACCGCTTGTCAGTTTCCAGAAGTAACCGTTTTGCCATCCTCAGATACACGACATTCACTCCTGCTGTAAAAATGGGCCGCAGTGATGAAAACACAGTATACCGCATGAAATATGCGACACCTACAAGGCATGCCCCAGATGCTTGATGTCCTTCAACTTGAATCACATTACCAGCAGGCTCGACATACCCTGCTCGAGTCCCGTAATGAGCAGGGGTACTGGGAGGGAGAACTCTCTGCGTCGGCACTCTCCACCGCCACGGCGATCAGCGCTCTTTCACTGGTCCGAACCTGCGCCCAGGGGGCCGATCGTGACGATCTCCCTGGCCAGGAGATCCTGGACAATTTGATTGATCGTGGCGTCGCTTACCTGCTCCTGCAACAGAATGATGATGGCGGCTGGGGAGATACCTCCCTGAGTTACTCCAATATTGCCACCACCATGCTCGTCGTCAGCGCACTGCACCTGGCCGGNAGGGCCGACGACGAGACGGCACGGCTCCAGGAAGCAGATGAGTACCTGGACCGCGAGGGCCGCATCGAGGGACTCAGNCAGCGTTACGGAAAGGACAAGACATTTGTCATCCCTATCCTGGCAAACGCCGCCCTCGCCGGACTGGTCGACTGGGATGATGTTGCACCACTTCCCTTTGAGCTGGCCTGTTTTCCACAGTCTCTTTACCGACTGCTCCGGATGCCGGTGGTGAGCTACGCGATCCCGGCACTAGTGGCGATCGGCCAGGCTCGATTCTTCCACCGCCCGCCGCGAAACCCGCTGGCCTGGCTGGTTCGCCGGCTGGCAATCGGCAGGAGTCGCCGGGTGCTTGGCCGCTCGCAACCGGAAAGCGGTGGATANCTGGAAGCCACTCCGCTGACCAGTTTCGTGGTCATGAGCCTTGCCTCGATCGGGCAGGCAACAAGTGATGTGGCCCTTCGTGGAGTTCAGTTCCTTGTGGACTCGGTGCGAGAGGATGGAAGCTGGCCAATCGACACGAACCTGGCAACCTGGAATACCTCGCTGGCACTCAAGGCACTCGATAACGGCGGCGAGGACCTCTCGCAGCTGGACTGCCTCGACTGGCTGCTCGGTTGCCAGCACCAGGGGCGACACCCCTTTACCGGGGCATCGCCTGGTGGCTGGGGATGGAGCGACCTGTCAGGTGCGGTGCCGGATTGTGACGACACGCCAGGGGCGCTTTTGGCAATTGCCGCCTGGCGGCGGGGAAGAGACTGTGACGACAGCACGTGCCAGCGGATCGACCTGTCAGCAGCTGCGGGATTGCAGTGGATCCTCTCGCTACAAAACAGGGACGGCGGCTGGCCAACCTTCTGCCGGGGCTGGGGCAAGCTCCCATTTGACCGGAGCGGCACGGACCTGTCGGCTCACGTGTTGCGTGCAATCCGGGCCTGGTGGAATGACCTCGAGCGTCTGGGGCTCAATCGGGAAAAGTTTCAGAGGGCGGTGGAACGTGGCTTTACTTACCTGGAAAAACAGCAGCAGGCCGATGGCAGCTGGTTGCCGCTCTGGTTCGGCAACCAGGATAACCCGGAGGATGAAAACCCGGTGTTCGGTACAGCCAGGGTACTTCCTGCCTATTTTGCCTGGGACCGGGGAGAGGGCCGGGAGGCACAACGGGGGCTGGACTGGCTGTCAGGAAAGGTAAATCCGGATGGAGGCTGGGGGGGAGGGCCGGCAGTTGTTAATATTAGTGGTCAATCAACGGTCAGTACCGTGGAGGAAACAGCCCTGGCAGTGGAAACCCTGGCACGAGCCGGTCTGGAAGGAAACAGCCAGGAGATTCTTCACCGCGGTATCGAGTGGCTGCAGGATGCCGTGGAGACCGGGAGATTCAAGCAATCTGCACCTATTGGTTTTTACTTCGCCAAGCTTTGGTATCATGAAAGACTCTACCCGGTGATATTCACCGTGGCGGCACTGGGCCAGGTGGTTTCAGAACTGCCAACTGGGAACCCCCGGGTAGCAGTAGCCGAACCGTACGGTTAAACAACAAAAAGGACACGCTGATTTGGCCACCTCATCTCCTGCCGACCATTCGCTCGACGGTAAACCGGGCANTGANAAGCAGACAAAACGGNCCCGNCGACGNTCGACGTCGCACTTGAAAGAGGTCCCGGATTCCCAGGCCCTGCGAGAGAAAATGCGCGCCCGCTGTCGCGAGCTGGCTGCAGATCTCGANAAGTCCCGGCCACCAACCAAGGATGAGATGGAAGTCATCAGCCGGGAACTCCTGGCCGAGTTGGATTTGCCTGAAGGACTGCTGGGCTGGACCATGGTGATCCTTGCCTCGGAATTCTGGCGCGACCAGGTTGCAGCGATTCCCCCCTCGCGAAAGCTCTTCCTGCTTCCCCATTGCCTCAAGCATGCAGAGGGCTGCCCGGCAGATTACGACCAGTTCGGCCTGGACTGCAAGACCTGTGGCGCCTGCAGTATCGCTGACTTTCGTGGCCAGGCAGAGGAAAAGGGTTACAAGGTACTCGTCGCCGAGGGTTCGCCGATCGTGATGAAAATCATTGTCAGCGGTCATGTCGATGCCATTGTTGGAGTTGCCTGCCTGAANGTCCTGGAAAAAGCAATCGACAAGATCCTGCTGGCTGGTATTCCCTGCATGGCAGTACCGCTGCTCTCAAGCGACTGCCGAAATACCGCCGTGGACGACGACTGGGTCAACGAGATGATCCATGTCCGGCAGAGTGGGCCGCTCCAGCAGACACGGACCTTCATTCACCTCATCCGCGGGGCCCGNAACCTGTTCGAGGCGGATGAGCTGGAGCGAATTCTGCCACGACTCCGTGGCGGCCCGCGGCTCAGCGAGATGAACGGAGAGGGGCTGGCTGGCCTGGACCCGATCGCCGCGACCGAGGCAGTCGCCTACGATTTCCTTTCCAAGGGAGGGAAACACTCGCGGCCCTTTACCACCCTGGCAGTTTACGATGCTCTCACCGGCGGCCATGGGACGATGGGCGATGGGGCCGAGTTTGTCGAGAGCATTCCCGATTCCATCCTCCGTACCGCGATGTCGATAGAAACGTTCCACAAGGCCTCGCTGGTTCATGATGATATCGAGGACGATGACGAGTTTCGNTATGGCGAGGAGACGNTTCATCGCNAGTATGGTATCCCNACAGCGGTCAACGTTGGTGACTACCTGATCGGCATGGGATACCGNTTCGTCAGTCGNGAGGCAACNGAACTCGGNTCGGCCGTGGCAGCCGATATCCTGGATAGCCTGGCGCAGGCCCATACCAGGCTCTCGGAAGGACAGGGAGCAGAATTACTCTGGCGCGATGCACTCAACAAGGAACTCACCCCGATCGATGCCCTCAAGATCTATGCACTAAAAACTTCTCCCGCCTTTGAAGCCGCCCTGCTGGCGGGAATCCGGCTGGCCCGACCGATCGGTGACCTTGCCGAGCCGATCAAGCTGTTTGCCCGCAACCTGGGAGTTGCCTTCCAGATCCTCAACGACCTGGGAGACTGGCAGGGAGATGATAACAACAAGCTGGCAGCCGGACTCGACACGCTCGGAGGCAGGCCGACAGTCCTGCTGGCACTCGCTCTTGACGCCCTCGACGGAGAGGACAGGCAGTTGCTGCTGTCGTTACTTGATGAGGAAAGCAGCAACGAGGAGGAACGGATCCAGCAGGTTCGCCACCTCTACAACCAGGCAGGTGTTTTCAAAAAAGCGATGCGACTTGTAGACAAGCACCAGCAGCGTGCAGAGATGATTGCCGATGATATTCAACCCGAGGATTTTCGCCGCCTGCTNTACTACCTGATTGATACGGTNCTGGAACGCCAGGTCGAGGAAGNGNCCGACCTGGTAACNATCGNNCCCCTTGCNNGTACGGATGCTGGTTCCTGATCCTGTATCCCTGCCGGCAAANAATCCCTCCTGCCTGATCTTGAAAATGACATCCCATTCAAGTCCTGACCTGGAGACACTGATCGGGCTCTTCTACCAGCAGCCCGAACAACTGGGAGAATTTCAGGAAGTCAGCGCCGACCAGATGCCGCCCGTGGAACAATCCCTGCTGGCACATGATCACCACATGACGGTCACCGTGGAGTCTTTCTACTCCTCGCTGGTCGATGTCGATGTGCTCTCAACCGATGNCGGTGAGGACCACTACGCTCGCAAGATCCTGCTCCGCAGGCAGACAGACAACCAGGTGGTGCAATTTGGCATCGTACGGCTGGATGTTCGGTTTCTCGACCAGCCCGTAAGGGATGAGATTATCAGCCAGCACACTCCGCTGGGGAGGATCCTGATCGAACACGACGTGCTTCGAGAAGTCCAGCTGGTGGCACTCTGGAAAATCCAGGCCGGGGCGGACCTGGCAGGCTTTTTTGACATCTCCCCACTGGCCGAGGTTTTTGGCCGCACCGCATTGATCTACTGTAACGGTGAACCGGTCGTTGAATTACTGGAGATCGTTACTCCTCTCCCCAACGAACAGTAGTACGCGAGGAAGACTGCTCGATGTCGATTCAATCCGAGCACTATGATTGTGTTGTCATCGGNGGCGGCCCCGCCGGGTCGGCCACCGCAGCACTGGTCGCCGAGGCAGGCTACCAGACCCTGCTCCTGGAACGCGAATCGGTCCCCCGCTTTCATGTAGGGGAATCACTGATGCCGGAAACCTACTGGTGCTTCGAGCGGCTCGGCGTGCTCGACAAAATGAAAACGAGTGACTACGTGCAGAAGGCAAGCGTCCAGTTTGTCAGCAGCACCGGCAAGGAATCCAGCCCCTTCTTTTTTGAGCAGCATGACCCACGGGAGAGCTCCCGGACCTGGCAGGTCGAACGAGCNGAATTNGACAAGATGCTCTTTGANAATGCCGCCGAGAANGGNGCCGAGTGNGTGGACCAGNCTCGCGTGCTCCGCGTCCTGATGGAAAATGGAGTGGCCAGCGGGGTCCAGTTGCAGCAGGCGGAGGGGCCACCGATCGAGGTGACCGCCCGGGTCGTGGTGGATGCCACCGGGCAGCAGGCACTCCTCGCCAACCAGCAGGGCATGCGAGAGGACGACCAGGATCTCAAGAAGGTCGCCATCTGGAATTACTTTCGAGGAGCTTTTCGTAGCCCGGGCGAGCAGGGGGGAAGCACAATCATCCTGCACACCCGTGACAAGGACTCCTGGTTCTGGTTCATTCCGCTGCGTGATGACATTACCAGCATTGGCGTGGTGGCGGATCGCGATTACCTGATCCAGGGACGCGGGAGCCCCGAGGAGGTCTTTGCCGAGGAGCTTGAGCTCTGCCCGGTCCTCGCCGGCTGGCTCTCCAGTGCCGAGGAGACCGACCGTTTCCGGGTTGCCAAGGAATTTTCCTACCGCACCGGGCAGCAGGCGGGCGAGGGGTGGGTGCTGGTCGGGGACGCCTTTGGATTCATCGATCCGATTTACAGTAGCGGTGTCTATTTTGCCCTCCAGACCGGGCTGCTGGCAGCAGATGCGATCATCGAGGGACTGGCGGGCGATGATCTCTCCGGCCGTCAGCTGGGATGCTGGATCGAGGAATTTGAATCGGGATCCATCTGGATCAGGAAACTGGTGGATGCTTACTACAGTAACGAGTTCAGCTTCGGCCAGTTTCTCAAGGAATTTCCCCGCCACCAGGGAAACCTGACCGACCTGTTGATCGGCAGGATCTTCTACGAGGGGGCAGGGAAGATCTTTGACGACATGGACCCGGCCCTGGAAGCTGCCAGGAACCCAGGCTCGATGGAATAAGCGAGGGCTACTCTTCTGCATCCCCACCCGGATCATCCGCTGCTTCTTCTCCCTGCTCTCTTTCAACCTCTCCCGGTGGCGAGAGCCAGTCGATCACCGCGGCCACAATAAACAGAAGAGCCCCGGCCAGGTTCAGCCAGTCGATCGTGATCAGCAGCATTACCGCGGAAGCGATGAAGGCAAGTCGCAGTGGCCATTGCAGCGGCCGCCGCATCTGCCCGGCAATCCCTGCAGCCAGGGCGACAATACCAACCACCGCAGTGGTAATCGCCAGCACCACCGCCGGCAGGTCATCCAGGGTGACCGAGTGCCCATCCTCTCCCAGCAGCAGTAGCGCGGGCCGGTAGATGAACATATAGGGGAGTGTGAAGCCAACCAGCGCAAAGCGGAAGGAAGCCATCGCGGTTGGCATGATCTTTGACTTGGCAATCGATGCACTGGCATAGGCTGCCAGTGCCACCGGCGGCGTGACCATCGACATCATGCCAAAGTAAAAGATGAACAGGTGGGCAGCCAGCGGGGTAAAGAGCAGGGATCCATCCGGGTTCAGCGCCAGGGTCCCCAACACCGGCCCAATCAGCGTGGCCATCAGCAGGTAGCAGACGGCCGACGGCAGGCCCATCCCCAGGATAATGGAACAGAACATGATCGCGACCAGTGCCAGCATCAGGTTCACCTTTGCCAGCGGCACAATCGCGTTGGGAAATTCCGTCCCCACCCCGGTCAGCAGGACGACGCCAATAATGATCCCCACGCAGCCGCCGGCCGACACCAGTGCCACGCCCGATCGAGCCGTCTGCATGAAGGAGCCATGAACCAGGGGCCGCCAGTCCCTCGAGAGCAGGCCGGCCAGCATGACTACCAGCATTGCAGGAATCCCGGCGTCCGCCCAGGCTCGCCAGTCTGACAGGCTGACCGGGTTATCGCCGCGGGATCGCATGATAGCAACTGCTGCCGTCACGATCAGGAAAGAGACGATCGCCAGTTTACGACTCTTGCGGGACACTTTCAGGCGGGGGCTGAAGATCGAGAGCAGCAGGATCACCTCGAGCGAGTAGGTCACCGCCCG
>PANG01000002.1 GCA_002708345.1 Planctomycetaceae bacterium
TGACCGTGACATCAAAAGTGCCACCCCCGAGGTCGTAGACCAGAATTGTCTGGGGCTGTTTGGCGTGCTCCGGATCGCGCTGAGCGAGTTGCACTCCGTAGGCGATCGCAGCAGCCGTCGGTTCGTTAATGATGTCGAGAACATCGAGACCTGCAATGTAGCCTGCGTCCTGTGTTGATTTGCGCCGTACCTCATCAAAGTAGGCGGGCACCGTGACAACAACCTGGGAAAAATCTCCGATCTGCCCGATGGCATCGATGCGCAGCTTGTGCAGGATCCATCCCTGAAGTACCTCCGGTGGATATTGGCGTTCTCCAAGGGTCTTGCTGAAGACCAGTTCCCCGAGTTCTCGCTTGGCACATTCTGCCACGAGGTCAAAATCAGTTCCCTTTGCCTTTACCGCTTCCTTGCCAATGACGATATTCTCGTCCTCAACCAGTAGGACACTGGGCGTGAGCTTGTCCCCTTCGGCGTTATTGAGTGTCACCGGTCGCCCGAGATCATCGATCCAGGCGATAGCAGAGTTGGTGGTGCCAAGGTCGATGCCGACAGCTGGTACGGATAGGTCAGTCATCACTCANCTCAAGCAAGGGCATGGTATTCCCGCGGGGGACCATACCCGACAGGAGAACTTACTTTATCAGCCCCCCCGGGGACCGACAACGTGACTCAGCACTGCTNACCCATCTCCCGCCAGGCCTCGATGATGGCGCTGTTGTCCTGGTCTGCCAGGCCAAGATCGATTGCCTGCTGCAGGAGAGTGTGGTGCTGGCGTGAGAGGGGAAGGGGGCAGGACGATTCTTTTCCCAGCAGGCGACTGACCAGA
Organism: Planctomycetaceae bacterium; assembly: GCA_002708345.1. The sequence continues at coordinate 827 of PANG01000002.1, forward strand.
GCCTGTCCGAGTAAGCCGGTTCCAATGATACCNGTCATGTTTTATTACCGTTTAACAGACGGNCAGGACGGATCCGCGGTTCGGTCCAGCCACCAGAGGATAACTCCCATAACCGTCGCAGCAAGAGCGATCCCGCTGAAGACAAGGTACGTCACCAGTTCACTCGTGATCGCACCAGCCAGCGGAGCTCCGAGACCGCCAACACCAAACCCCATCATGAAACTGAATCCATAGCAGACACTCCGTCGGCTGCTGGGAGTGTACTTGGCGATCAGGCTGTTGTAGATCGGCTGGTTCATAAAGTGGACGATCGAGAAGAGGATGGCGGCGACATAACGCATGTTCCCTTCGGCCATTGACATCCAGACAAGGAAGGGGGCATTGGCCAGGCAGANCAGGGTGAGCTGGATTTCCAGTGCCTGGCTTCGAGCAAACCTGCCCGCCAGGTACTGGCCGATGCACCCGCTTAACAGGATCAGGGCCATCATGTAGCTTGCCTGGCCAAGCGGTCCCGGTCCCTCGTTGCTTGCCTGCCCGATGCTCAGGTACCGCCGCAGGTAAGTAAGCACACCGGCATAGATCATTCCCTGCAGGGCGGCCAGGAGNGTGAGTACCAGGAAGGACTTCCAGGCAGCCGCCTCGGGATCGCTCCTTCCCGAGAGCCGCTCCAGTTCCTCTCCCTCTCTCATCAGCTGCTGGGCATCGTCGCTGATCCGGTGACGGCGGAGCAGGAACCAGCCACCCANCAGGGCACCAGGAAGAGCCAGNAATAGGTAATAGTCTCGCCAGGCAAGGTCCCGGTGAAGGAGGATTCCTGCCAGCAGGGGGGCCATNGCAATTCCAGCAGATCCAACCACACCGTGCATTCCCAGNGCACGAGGCCGGTTCTCGGGTGTCGTGCAATGGGAAATAAGTGTCAGGCCTGCCGGGTGGTAGATGCTGGCGAAAGNACCCATCAGGAACATCANGGTGAANATCAGGGGCAGTCCTAGCTGAAAGCTCACGAGAAAACACNTGAGAGCACAGCCCAGCAGGTAAATGGCGAGCATGCGGGGAGATCCATAGCGATCCACCAGCAGGCCAACAAGCAGGGCACCGACTCCCCAGGGGAGCCGCCAGCAGAAACTGAGCCAGCCGGTGAACATCTTGCCGGCCGCCGGGTCAGATGGAAAATACTCCAGTGCAATGTCGTGCTCAACCGATGGCAATGCCAGCTCAAAGACGTGGGCCATGGCGTGAGCACACGAGACAAGCAGGACGAGGCGAAAGGTCTTTCGATTCATCAATCCGCCCGATACTTCATGTTCCCTGGCTCAGCATGGCAAACTGGTCGAGTAATTCGCTGGCTGCACCGCTCTGGATAGCTGCCGCTGCCTGCCCGGCNGCTTCGCCAAGGGAGCCTTCCGGCCTGGCCAGCCAGATGGCAGCTGCCGCGTTAAGAACGACAATATCCCTGGCAGGACCGGGCTGGCCATCCAGGACGGTCCGGATCATGGCAGCACTCCCTGTTGCATCCTCAACCNCNAGGTCATCCAGTGAACAGGATTCGAGTCCGAAATCTTCCGGGGACCACTGCTGTTCACTGATCTGTCCGTTCTCCACAAGCGAGACATTCGTGATGCCATTGAGCGTGATCTCATCGAGGCCATCTGCGCCGCAGACGACAATTGCTCGCCCGGCTCCAAGCAACGAGAGTGCTTCAGCAAGAAGTCCCCGCAGTTCCGCTCGCCCGACTCCCAGCAACTGGCAGGATGCCCCCGCCGGATTACAGAGGGGACCGAGCATGTTGAAGATCGTGGGGACCGAGAGTGATCGCCGCACCGCGGCAACATGTTTCATCGAGGGGTGCAGGTGAGGAGCATAGCAGAAACAGATCCCCAGCTCATCGAGGCAGGTTTGAACCACTTCCACGGGCGCCTCGACGTTGACTCCCAGTTCCGCCAGCACATCCGCGGATCCGGTCTTGCTGGTGATCTTGCGGTTGCCATGCTTGGCAACCGCAACACCGGCAGCCGCGGTAACGAGAGCCGCGGCGGTACTGATATTAAATGTGCCCGATCCGTCACCACCGGTCCCACAGGTGTCCACCAGCTGCTNCCGGCTGGATTGAATCGGTGTCATGTGCTGACGCATGGCCGCTGCTGCGCCGGCCACCTCGTCCACCGTCTCTCCCTTTTCCCTCAAGCCCAGCAACAGACGGGCAACGTGCTCCTCGGCACACCGGCCTTGCATGACCAGGTCGATCACGCCCGCCATTTCTTCCATCGAGAGGTTGTCCCCCCGGTTAACGCGGTCAAGGATTTCATCAAGCATGGGAGAAGGATTTCCGGGAGTCAGGAGGGAGGCAGAAGTTCATCATAGAGTAATCGTCGCTACGCATGGAGCAATGACGCTGGGGGAATTTTATTGACCAGCGGTACCTCGCATCCCTAGAATCACGACATCCTGCTTTTCGGCAGCGGAAGTCAGGGCAGGCTCATTTCTTTTTCCTTGTAATTCAGATGGCGACGTGTTTCTCGCTGATTGACCAGCTGGCAGACCACTGATCGCCCCGTTTGACGGTATCCATATTCCATGGCCAGGAAAGTGATCATTGACTGTGATCCGGGGATCGATGATGCCGTGGCATTGTCCATGGCCCTGTTCGATCCACGCCTGGAGGTGTTGGCAGTGACTGCCGTGGCCGGCAACGTGCCTGCCGAGCAGGCCAACAGGAATGTGCAGGCAATTATCGATTATCTCGACCCGCCGCGGATCCCGAGAATCGGCAATACCGGGGAGCAACGCCAGGGGCACCTGGTCGATGCCCGGCACATTCATGGAGAAAATGGACTGGGGAGTGTGGAGCTTCCGGTCTCCTCGCATCACCAGCAGCATCCTGCCGAAAAAGTCATTTGCGACCTGGCACATACCTATCCGGAAGAAATTACCATGATCTGCCTGGGCCCATTAACCAACTTGGACCGGGCTTTTCAGCGAGAACCCCGGTTGCCCGGCCTGCTGGATCAGCTGGTGATCATGGGTGGNAGTGTCAGTGGTNTTGGAAATGTTACCCCCGCAGCTGAGTTCAATATCTACTGTGACCCGGCCAGTGCGAGAACCGTTTTTAGGGCGCCGGTGGCTAAAACGCTGGTGCCGCTGGATGTAACACGACAGGTCTTTTTTGGCATGGACCTGCTCAACCAGTTGCCATCGGAATCGACCCGGGCAGGTTGGCTGCTGTTGCAGATTATTCCCCAGATGTTTCGTTCCTATCACCAGTTGCTGGGCCAGGAAGTGATCAACCTGCATGATGCCGTGGCAATGCTGGCTGTTACCGAACCTGAACTATTCGAGATGGAATCCATGGCCGGGGATGTGGAAGTACAGGGTGAACTGTCAGTAGGGGCAACGGTTTTTGACAGGAGATCNAACCNGGCCTGGCAGGAGAACATGGATGTTGCCTGTACCGTGGATGCAACGGTTGCAGGGCAGCGAATTATCAAGTCCCTGNAGAAGGCGGGAGAACGATCCTGAACCGTTGCCAGTTTACTTACTGGGAAGGTTCAAATGTCCTGCGTGCGCCCAGCGTCAGCTGGATCTTGATGGCCTTGCGATTTCGGATCACCAGCAGCTCCACCGACTTCTCGACCTCTGAAAAGCTGACCAGGTTGGAGAGATGGTTGTCATCCTCGATGCGGGTCCCATCGTAGGCAAGGATCACATCGTTGACATGAAGCTCTGCAGCATCTGCAGGAGAATTGGCAGTGATTCCGGTCACTCGCACACCCTGGGCATGGGAAAGGCCGAGCTGGCGAGCGGTCTCGTTGCGAAAACGATGGTCCATGCGAACTCCAAGGTATGCACGCTGAATATGACCATGCTCAACCAACTGGCGAGCAACAATCATGACCATCTTGATGGGGATGGAAAAACCAATACCCTCGTTCCGACCGGTACTGCTGGCCATCGCCGAGTTGATGCCAATCAGCTCTCCCCGGAGGTTGAGCAGTGGACCACCACTGTTGCCAGGATTGATCGCCGCGTCGGTTTGNAGGTAGTCCTGCAGGGAGATATCGTCGTTACCCAGCCTCAGGTCACGACGCCCCTTGGCGCTGATGATGCCATAGGTCACGGAATGGCTAAGACCAAAAGGACTTCCAACGGCAACGACAAAGTCACCAATNTCGGCCTTGTCACTGTTTCCGAGTTGAGCAGGTACTANNCGTGGGCTCGAGGGAGAGTCGCGAAGGGAGAGCACGGCAATGTCGGTTGCCTTGTCGGACCAGATCTTTTCCACGAAGGCAGGGCGGCCATCGTGAAGCTTGATATCAATGTTTCCCAGGGTGGCATTCTTGATCACGTGACGGTTGGTGATTACCACGGGGGNTTTCTTGATCATCACGATCACCCCGGAGCCTGCCTCCTCGATGACATCACTCGATCCTGGATCCACATTNTTGTAAGCCGAGATGTGAACCACGCTCGGTGTTACCAGGTGAACCAGCCGCTTGAGAATGTTCTGGCGATCAAACTTGTCTGCGTCGACGGCAAGCCTGGCAAACAGGTCTGCACGTGTTGCGGAGTCAGAGGCGGGCTGCACTTGCGCCAGGAGNGTGGACTGTCCACCCAGCAGGATTGCCAGCAGGANTGCCCAGGAAGCAGCCCTGGGGTGATCTGGTATGAGGGTCTTGGCGGCTGCTGGCACGATGTTCATCCTTGGACATCCAGGTATTCGCCGGCGAGCTGGAGAGTGCTAGGAAATGTCGATCTCAAGATCGTCGGCAGTGATCTCCCCGTTTACCAGTCGGGCCAGGTCCGAGTTCGGGTTCAGCTCTGCACTGCGCTGACACTCAATGCAGGTGGCGGCATACGGAAGTGCTTTCAGNCGAGCCAGTGGGATCTTCACCTTGCATCCCCCGCAGGTACCGTAATGACCCTCTCGCATCTGCTCGAGTGCATACTCGATGTATGCCAGTTCGCGGCTTTCGACCTCGGCGAGCTGGGAACTGATCTCGTCCTGCGCTGAGTCGAGTGCAAAATCAACAACATCGCCAGATGTCTGCTCGCGAAGCTCCTTGAGCATGCTCAGGTCCCCCGCGAGGGCCTTGCGCAGCGCGTTCCGGCGCTTGATAAGCACTTTTTTCAAGTTCAGTATTGCATCTTTTCGTGCCATGATTCTTCACTCCCGTGATCAACAGCCTGGCGTTTTTTCACAGTCCTTTCTGAATCAACTGCTGGGCATTCCTCAATCCGTCCCTACGTACCCCACTTGTCGACAGGTCGATCTTCCTTGCGAGGTTGCCAATTGTCAATTTGCTCGTGGCGTATTATTAAAACACCCTTGGGAAATCAATTATTGCTGTAAAATGTTCTCTGAACATGGTTTATGAAGGAAAGATGCCTTTACATCCCGCCTCACAACAACCTGGGTTCGGCTATTAAACTGGACACTTTTTGCGGAGTGATAGCAATTCTTCGGCATTTNACCCCTCTACAGAGGGGTATTTGCATAACTACTACACTGCTTTCGGAGTAATCGTCACGTAATGGTCTGACGATCAAGGAGATTTTTCACGGAGAGGTGATTTGAGAGGTTTTTTAAGAAAGACTCTCTCCTGGCTAGCCTGCGGACTCGTCGTTCACCTGGCCGGATCGGCCGCAATAGGGACATTGGGCCGGATTATCTGGTGGCAATTCATCTTCATCGTCATTTCGATATGCCGATGTCTGCCGGTTTCCACAATCCGGACAACGGTGCTCCCAGGAGTGGATTTCCAGCTCGTCCTGCTGAAAGTGGTTGTACTTGCAGGTCAGTTGATCAGACTGACAGCGCGGGCAGTTTCCGGCAGGTTGCAGGTTGACCATGGCGGGTGCTNTCTAGAATCCACGTGCTTCGATAATGTCATCAAAGTCGCGGATGTGATAACCGATATCGAGGTAATCGAGCAGGCTACAGAGTCCNCGCAGTGTGACTCCCATGCCATCGGGTCCACTGAACCCACCAAACTGGCCACCTCCCTTGACGTGTGGTTCCAGGTCGAGGAAGACTCCTGGCACACCCAGCTTCTTGAGTTTCTTTTCCAGCCGCGGGATCCACTCGCGGAAGTCCCGGAGAATTGCCTCGTGGCCGCTGTCACCGATATCGGGTGGCACAAAGTGCTTGAGTGACGCCTCGTCAACATGGCCGAGTCGCTGGATTGCCTGGGGATGGCGATAGTCCTTGATGTGNATCCAGCCAATCCCCTTCTTCATTTTCAGGTACTCGCCAAAGGTGCCATCGGCCGTGAACCCCTGGGTAACAATATTCCCGGCATCAAAGATCAGCATCAGTGAAGGGTGGTTTACCTGTCGGTACAGTTCGGCCAGCAGGGCTCCATCCTGGCCGACCAGGTTGGCTTCCACTTCCAGGCCAAAGATCAGCCCGTCCTTCTGGCAACGATCAGCGACCTGGCCGAGNTGGTCTACNACCTGTGGGATATGGTCCCAGGCATCGGTTCCGCGAGGGTGNTAGAAAGAAAAGCCTCTTAACAGCNTGGTACCNAGGGCCACCGCCANNTGGCAGGCGCGATCGACATCCCTGGCCAGGTACTTCGGAAATGGAATGTACTGGTTGTGAGTCCCATCATCGACATCCAGAAGTTTTACCTTGCCGATGGGAGACCCCAGCGAGGAAACCTGAAGTCCATATTCATCCTGCAGCTTGACGACCTTGCGGATTTCCGACTTGGTCAGCTTCATCACGTTTTTAATGCCACTCCCAACGTCAATAAAACGAATCGAGTAGTACTGGAGTCCCATCGCAGCAAACGCGGAGAACTGTTGCTGCACGGTCTTCTGGTTTGCTGCCTCGTCCGCAAAACCGGTCAGGATGACAGAAGGCTTGTCGGCCATGATGGAAGTGTCCTTTGTCCAGGGGTGCAGGCATTCAGGGGAGTTAACATTGTGTGAACGTATCGTGCCGAATGCAACCAGCCGAAATGCNNCGGNGNGAGCCAGTAGCACGTAGCGCGTGGCTCGACTATCTTGTTGCTTGTAACGCTGTCGCAGCAGGGCAGCAACGACAGCCGTTTTTGACCCCCAGGTTTCCAACAGATGACCGAGATAATTCCACCGGAATTGATCCAGCACGACGGTGAAGATCAATCCAACACAGTTCGTGGTCGTGTGCAGCGCGAGGAGCCACATGCACTTCGCACCTTCACNCCGTCGCTGGCCGTGATCAGCAGGAGCGCCGGTTCTTATCACTGGACACCCGAGGGGCGCAAGCTTGCAGACTTCTCCTCCGGCGTGCTGGTTGCCAACCTGGGGCATAACCCCACCGCCTGGTGGCAGTCCGTTCTCAGGTACCTGCAGTTGGAAACCCTGGATTCAGAGGAGGCCTTTCTCGAGGCAGCTCCACTGACGGCTTATAACGCGATCACGGAAGTTGAGGCGGCGGCGACATCGCGGCTGTTGGCNAATCTCCAGGGCCAGCTCGGAGGTGGTCGGATGCAACAGGTGATGTGGGCTGCCAGCGGGAGCGAGGCGATCCAGAAGTCACTCTGGGCAGCCATGCGATTCAAGCCCGACCGCGATATGGTGATTGCCACGCGTCATGGGTTTCACGGCAAGAAGGGGCTGGCCGGTGCAATCACGGGAAGCGAGACCGACAAGGAACGGGACCAGAGGGTCCGCTTNATCAGCTTCCCGATGCAGGAATGCCAGGACCTGGAAGATCGACGAAAGCCGATTGACCTGGCACCGTACCAGGCGGAACTCAACCAGTTGCTCTTGGAACATGGTGATCGCCTGGCGGCCGTGGTAACAGAGCCATACCTGGGTGGCGGGGGCTCGTACCANCCGCAAGTCGAGTACATGCAGCTGCTCGAACAGTTTTGCCGGGAGAACGACCTGCTCTTCATCCTCGATGAGATCCAGTCCAACTTCGGTCGCACCGGTCCCATGTATGCCTTCACACACTATGGTGTGGAGCCTGACATCGTGTGCCTTGGAAAAGGCCTGGGAAANGGGATTCCAGTCAGTGCTGCCGTGGGCCGGGCCGATGTCTTCGGGNCACTCGGTTTNGGCGAGGCNTCCGATACCTGGAGCGCCAACCCGGTGTCCTCGGCCGCGGTACTGGCCACACTGGACGCTTTCGAGAACCAGCCTGTACTTGAGCAGGGNCTGGCCCTGTCGGCGCTGATCGAGNANAAGCTGGTTGNACTCAANCAGACCGGTGTGATCTCGTCCGTGCGGGGCGAGGGATGTGTTTGGGGNATCGAGTGTGCGGACGTTGGCGATCTGCCGGCAGGAGAAGTTGCCGACCGGGTGATCGAGGGCTGTTATCGAGGTGACCAGCAGGGCCGCAGTATTCACCTGCTCGGATCGCTGGCGGGCAAGGTGATCCGCATCAGCCCACCACTGACGATGGCCNTGGACGAGGCAGAGGAGTACCTCGACGTGCTCCATCATGTCTGTCTGCAGGTGGCAGGACAGTCTGGCTGAGCAGGTTCCTTACCCTGTCCCGCCCTCATCGAAATAGGTGGCCGTCACGTTGGTCGCGATGCCACCACGCGTGCTGAACTCAGCCAGCAGTGTCATCAAGCGTGGCTGCAACAGGGCTACCAGTTCATCGAGGATGGTATTTGTCACGTTCTCGTAGAAGATCCCCTCGTTGCGGAAACTCTGCAGGTACATCTTCAGGCTCTTGAGCTCGATGCAAAGCTGTCCCGGGACGTAGGTGATCGTCAGCGTTCCGAAGTCGGGTTGCCCGGTCTTGGGGCAGACCGAGGTGAACTCGGGACAGATGATCTCGATCTCGTAATCGCGATCGGGAAACTCGTTCTGGAAAGTCTCCAGCAGTTCCTCTCGCGGCAACTCGCTCTCCGACATGGCGCAGCTCCTCCTTTAACGGTTGCCATCATTGTGTCATGATGAAATGCCGACTGGAAAGGGGGCAGAGGTAGGATGCGGATCGCGGAAATCTATAAATCGTTACAGGGAGAGGGACTGCTAACCGGTACCGAGAGTGTTTTTCTGCGGACCTCGGGTTGTAACCTCCGCTGCTGGTANTGTGATACTCCCTATACCTCGTGGAATCCNACCGGCGACGATCTTGCCGTAAGCGAGATCGTNNGGCAGGTGAACNAGCTCGACTGTCACCACGTGGTGATCACTGGGGGTGAGCCGATGCTTCACGCCGAGATGATTCCTGTCTGCCAGCAGCTTCACGACACGGGCCATCACATTACCATCGAAACGGCAGGAACTCTCTTCCTGCCTGTNGAGTGTAACTTGATGGCCATCAGTCCGAAGCTTGCCAACAGTGACCCTTCTCCGGATGATCATCCCGACTGGAACCGACGACATCGGCGCACGCGACACGCGCCTGGTGTAATNCGGAAGCTGGTCTCACAGTACCACTACCAGTTCAAGTTCGTGATTGACACGCCACGAGATTGTGAACAGGTNGCCCTGTTCCTCGAGGAGTTTCCGGAGNTTCACCNNGANCGGGTCTACCTGATGCCCCAGGGGACAACGGCTGATGAGCTGGAAATGCGTAGTGAGTGGCTGAGGCCGTACTGCGAGGCGAACCGGTTCCGTTTNTGTCCGCGGATGCAGATCGAGTGGTTTGGCCTGCGGCAGGGGACCTGAGATTGGTCAGTTCCCAAGCAGCTGATCCACCTGCTCAACAGCCGTAAAGAGCGAGACAGCTGCCATCTTGAAGTTCGTGTGACTGGAGATTTCCGGCTGAATCTCCCGGAACAGCTTTGTAGCGGCACGGAGCTTGGAGATTTTCTTTTTTGCCTGCTTCAGGTAAGCGGCGGAGTCCTTGTTAGCCAGCGGGCCGCCGAGGGCGAGCATGAAATCATAAAGAGCACGGTGGATCTCGCACAGCTCCTCGTCCTCCTCCGCTTCTTCGGAGTGTTTCAGGAAGGTGCGAACCAGCCAGACGTGGCTAAGCAGCGTGTCGATCTGCTGCATCCTGTCATCGTCATTCATCGGGAAGCCGGGGTTAGAGCTGGGAAGACCAGAGGGGAGCCGGTTGTTGCCGACCCCCTAGCGATCGTCGTGCTGTTCTTCCTGGTCGGCTTCTTCATCCGTATCCGAGTCATCCCCTGCCGGGTCCGGGTCGTCGGTGGAATCGTTCAGGATGGATTTTAACTCGTCAAGCGTTTCGGAAACGGCCGTTCCTATGTCCTCGACATCCTTTTCGAATGCACTGTCATCAACCTCCGCGTCCTCGCCCTGCTGGCTAGTATCCTGCACGGGCTCGGCGGCCTCGGTCTGCGGTTCGTTCTCTTCACCTTCTGTGTCCTCTTCCCCCTCCGCTCCTTCCACCTCTCCTGGCCCGGTATCCTCTGCCTCCGCATCCTGGGTGGTGTCCACCGGGGTATCATCTTCTGTCGCTGGGGCCTGGTCCTCCACTGGCGGCGGGGAATCTGCCTCCCCATCGTCTGCCTGGGGTTTGCCAGGAGTTGGCCTGGGCGCACAGATGAGAGTCGCTATTGCTCCGATGATGACAATTGTCAGGCTGGCCACAAACATGGCCGGGATCCCTTCCTCGGTNCCNTTTTCAATCACACTGATCATNGTGTTNATTATCGGTGCNCCNCCAAACACGATCGGCATCACGAAGATCGGCTTTCCNCCGAAAGTAAAGGAGAGGATGATACCGAGGGCGCCNATCGCTCCNCAGGCACCGGCNGCCAGGGATCCAAANNCNCCGGCNNANTNCCATNCNGGNGCGCCGGTCNTGGAGAGGATCAGCAGGGGNACGATNACGGCNATCAGGAANTAAGCGAGTCCCACNCAGNACAGGGGNCNTAACCGGCTTCCTCCCATCTTGGCCTGGCTCTTGTGAAGNACGGTTCCNTAACTTCCCCAGCAAACGACNGTCAGGGCAATNCCTGCCATCACGGNGATNAGGGAGATGGNNTTTTCANNTGACTTCTCNCCGACCNNTNCACCCTCNACCTGNTTCTGCACGGNNGGTGCCNTGGCATCNTGAGAGNCTGCNGGTTTGGGTTTCGTGATGAANACACCGGCGGCGCCCATCGCGACCAGGATAATTCCCAGGTAGAAGCCATTNCTTGCCTTGCCGAAGAGCTTGCCTATCCACATGGAAACCAGCGTGTTGACCACCGGGGCACCACCAAACACGATCGGCATCACATAAATGGGATCCCCACCACTGGTGAGTGCCGTGATAATTCCCAGGGCCCCCAGGGCACCAAAAGTCCCGGCCGCAAGTCCGAAGATAAATCCGTCCTTGCTCCAGTTCCCATTTTCTCCTTTTGTCCGCAAGACAAGGACCGGGATGATCACGGCGATCAGGAAGTAAGCGAGGCCGACACAGAGCAGCTGTGCCATGGAGCTGTTTCCCATGCTGGCCTTACTGTGATGCAGGACCGGGCCATAGGAGCCCCAGCAAAGAACAGTCAGGCCGGCAAACGGCAGTGACGCAACAATGCTTCTCACTCTCTCATCTCCCGGTTACTGTAAGGGCCAGACCCCTGAACGNGGTGGCTGGTGACAAGTGTACTCGATCGAGCAGGCGTTTTGCACTGGCATGCGGAAAGGTGAGTCGTGGCACGCTGTTTTCATTCGCTCTCATCNGCCCTGGCAAGCTGCGGCCCGAGTGCCTCGGCCAGCGGATCATCGTCCGGCTCACAGAAACCAAGGTGCAGATGTCGCCGCCAGCCCTCGGCGGCCTGGAAGCAGCCGGAGAGGGTCCCCAGCTCGGCATCCAGCTGGCGCATCGTGTGCAGGTAGGAATCGAGCCCCTGGCTTTCATCGAGCCACTTTTTCTGGCTCTGGTGGCAGCTGAGCATTGCCCANTTCTGCTCGGCCACCGGTTCCACGTTCACATAGTACTGGGGAGTGACCAGCTGGCCGGTTGGATCGCGATGTGAGTAGGGCTGCGCATGGTAGACGGTTACTGGATCACCGTATGCCTGGCGAGGTGGCTCGACAGGGAAATTCGGCATTCCCCGGCTAAAGGCAGCCGTGACTGCCAGCCGGCAGGTATTCATGTGGTCTTCCATGTAGTCGCTTGGGCCGTGTGTCAGCACGATGCTTGGCCNGACCAGCCGGATCACCGAGGCGACCTGGGCAAGCGTCGGCTGGTCGTAGAAAATCTCCAGGTCATTACAGATACTCTCGTGAAACCTGGCCCCAATCGAGGCGGCCGCTTGTTCTGCTTCCTTCTGTCGAACCTTTGCAATCGCCTGGGCATCCAGCTCGGTCGATCCACAGCAGCCATTTGCCAGGTTCATATAGTGAAGCTCGTAGCCCGCCTGCCCCAGCAGCACCAGGGTGCCAGCCATCAGGAACTCGATGTCATCCGGGTGGGCGGCAATCGCCAGGACACTTCTTGTCGACATNTTCATCCCTCTCTTTTCANCTAGTCGCCCCGCAGGGCAGGAAGGATCGGGGCGCGAAGTGTTGCCCGCACGGCTGCCAGGCCACTGGCAAAACCGACCGCCAGGACGATGGCCAGCATTACCACCAGGTCCATCCCTGGTGCGCTGGCGCCACCAAAGACGACATGCGGGAGCACGGCACAGAGAGCAGCCAGGGCGCCGGTCGCCAGGCCACCGAGCAGCAACAACATGTTCTCCAGCAGGATCATGCTGGCCAGTCGGCTTCCGGGGAAACCGCTGCTTCGCATCAATGCCAGCTCCGATCGACGTTCGAGGATATTNCGCAGNTGGACCGTCGCCAGCCCCAGCGTGCCGAGCAGCATNCCAAGTGCCCCCAGGCTCTGGAACGTGCTGAGATAAGTGTTCTGAACAGCGAGCAGGGAAGCGAGCCTCCGTGGTGCGCTCTGGACATCGAACCCCTGGTCACCGAGCCGATCCTCCAGGATGGCATGGGACTGGGCTGCCTGGCCAGGCGGCGACTTGACGAGAAAATACCGGTAACCGCTGATCACCGGAAAATGATGCTGGAAGTCCCCCTCGCTGATCAGCAGGCTGCCCTGCAGAACACTATTGGCCAGAAGGCCAGTGATGCGGAAGTGAATCCGCTGNTGGTTGTCATAGGTGATCGGGAAAACCTGCCCCACACCTCCCATTAGCTTCAGGGAGAACATTGCCGTGTTCTTGTCGATCACGACCGGAACTGGATCCTGTTCCGTTCCCAGGTGTACGCTCCCACCTGGTTCTAGCAGTTGCCAGGCGTTGCTGGTTGCCTCTCCCACCGCTTCACTGCCTGCCCACTGGAAGCCAGTATTTTGCGGGTCATTGTAAAACTCNACCATCGCCCTGGTGACTCCCAGCACCTGGGGCTGGGANGCCTGGTACATGTTATTGCAACTGGCATCATCTCCCGGCTTCCACCGCAGTGGCAGGATCGTGCTGCTTTGGAGCAGGGCGGCATGTTCCTCGCCCAGCACAAGCTNTCGACCNCGGGCTTCNGCGAGGTTGTCGAAAATCGGAATCGAGCTGGTGGCGATCCCATCAATCCCCCCGGTCCCGCTCTCGGTTACATCCAGGCGGAAGGCTCCCATCGAGAGCACGAGGAAACTGGCGGTCGCCATCAGGCCGATCGTCATCGTGCTGCGCTGGGGATTACGACCTGCGTTCCGGGTGGCCAGCCGAAACAGGATAGGAGGATCCGCCAGCGAGCGAGTCGTGGCTCCCTGCCGTCGCAGCCGGGATCGAATCACCAGCAGCAACCCGGCGAGGATTGCTGCGCCTCCTCCAACGAATGCCCCTGCCTGCCCCTCGCTGCCCATGGCTGCCGCCATCGACGGCTGGGCTGCCAGGATCGCCAGCCCGAGCCCTACCAGGAAGCAGGCCCCGGTGGTGATCGAAAGCCACCGGGCAGGCTTCCCTGGCCTTGCCGTGTATCCCTCGTCGGCACGTCCCGAGAGGAGCTGGCGGACGGGAATCGCCCGGCTCCGCCAGACTGCCCAGCTGATCGTGATCATCGAGATGATGGTCCCCAGGATCGCTCCCAGGAGCAGGCTCTGCCCGGTCCAGTGGAACTGGAGGAAGGGTGTGGAAATTGCCCCCACCCACCAGCTGCGCAGGCCGGCAAGCATTAACAGCGCGTAACCAACTCCCGCGGCAACCCCCAGCAGGCTGCCGAGAATGCTGACCAGGGTGTTCTCTGCAACCAGCATCCGTGCGATCGTGCGCCCCGGGATACCGACCGCCATGAGCGTGCCGGTCTCGGTACATCGCTGCTCGATTCCGAGCTTGAAGAGCAGGCTGACAAGCATCAGTGCGGCAGCAATCACGAACAGGCTGAGGGCAAGAAACAACATGTCAAAGGGAGTTGCTCCGGTCGAGGCATCAAGTCCGTTTCGCTTGACTGGCATGAACGTGAATCCCAGCCGGGCATCCATCTTTTGGGCAGAATCAACAAAGGAATCTGCCAGCCGGGCTCCATTCCATGGCTGCTCCTCCTCGGCCGGTCGCGTTACATCATGCGATGCCGGCAGGATTCGCAGCGAAGTGAACTGTCCGAATCGGCTGCCCCAGAGACGCTGGCCGACCGCCAGCGAGACGTATGCCTTGGGGGTCGTGCGGTGGTTGTTCCAGAAGTCATCATCGGGCCCCCGGATCCGGTGAACCAGGGGGAAAGGAAGGTCCCAGTCATTGATCGACCGCTGGTCAGTGACCCCGGGGACCTCTGGCGTCAGGCTGGCATCGTTGGCCAGTGTTGGGGGCTTGTCAAAAAGTGCGCTTTCACGACGTCCGAACGGGCGGACNGGCTCCTCGAGGCGAACAACTGCCTTGACCTTCAGGTCGATNAACTGCTCGATGTTCTTTCCATGAGTCGTTTCNGGCTCAAAGTACTCTACCCGGANCCAGTCNCCGGTTTTGGCGTCCAGGTCNTNGGCCAGCCAGCTGGTGAGGACAATCTCGTCGTCAGCGGACTGAATCAGCTGGCCACTGTCATCCTGGAGTGGCCCCAGCGTGGCGACAGAATCAACCGAGGCGACCAGCGAGTAGGGGACAAGTTCCTCTGGCTCGACGTCCCTCTCCCCCGTGACCAGCCCGGATCCTCCTTGTGCATGCTGTTCCGGGTTGACCTTGTAGATGGCATTGGCCAGGTAGGTCAGCACGCCCTGCCGGGTATGTTCTCCGAAGGCCGCTTCTGCAACGGAGAGAACCTCATCGTTGAGCATCATGCGGGTACTGGAGAGGCTGAAATAAGAGAGAACCACCTGGGGCTCTCCCTCCTCCGGTTGCCAGGAGATCTCGACCGGGGTGACCAGCAAGCCCTGGTCCTGGAGAGTTGGCTTGAGCATGCGGGCCAGCTGCTGACTTGCCTCCTCGCCGGGTGGTTGCGAGGGGTCTTTCCCGGAAACCAGCAGGGCGTTGGCAAGGCCTTCCTGCCGGAGTTCTTCCTGCAGCATGCCGAGCGAGACGTAAGCATTCCGCGGAAGGGACTGGCTGGCTCGCAGGTCGAATCGTCCCAGTCCGCGAGCGGGAATGACCTGGACCACCTCCAGCCGCGGGATACTGCGGACCGAGTCATCACGGTCTCCCAGCGGGCTGTCAGGGCTGATCTCCTGTAATTCCGGAAGACGAAGAGTGACCTGGTCGCCGACTCCCACTCCGAGTTCCTCGGCCAGCGGCTGATTGAGAATCACCTGCCCGCTCTCCAGCGCCGGCAGCCCCTCACTGCTGGACATGTCGAGCTGCCAGAAGCCTGCAGTTACTCCCATCACCAGGACGTTTCCCGCCCGCGACATCTGCTCCTGCCGGCGGGCTTCGATCGATCCCTGGGGAAACAGGATCACCGCCTCCGAGCGGTCATAGTGATCATTGAATCCCTGGCTGGAGGCCAGCTCGTCGGCAAGCTTGACACGGAAAAAACGATCCACGATGAGGATCTCGTCGATCCGGCCAAGTCGATCGAGAGTCAGCGTGCGGAGCGAACCACGCATGGCGTCCCCGATCAGCAGGGCGCCAGTGAGAACCGCGGTTGCCGCGGCGACCCCCAGGGCCACGGCACAGTTAATGCGCCAGTGGTGAAAGAGGCTGCGGGTCACGTAACGCCAGGCATTCATCCGGCAGGGACTCCCACATCGGGTCAGGGGTCAACAAGTTTTCCATCATCCAGCCGATACTGGCGATCGAGCATGGCGGCCAGCTCGAGGCTGTGGGTTACCACCACCAGCATCATCTCTTCCTGTTCGTGCATTTCCAGCAGCAGGCTTCCCACCTGGCGCGCGTTGGCCTGGTCGAGGTTGCCGGTTGGTTCGTCGGCCAGCAACAGTGTTGGCTGGTGTATCAGTGAACGGGCAACTGCCACTCTCTCACGCTCTCCGCCCGAGAGTTCCGCGGGGCGATGTTCGATGCGATCGGAAAGACCGACACGCTCAATCAGCTGGTGAGCACGCTCCACGCAGTCGGTGTCTGGACGACCGTTGGCAATGGCAGGGATGAGCACATTTTCCAGCACCGAGAGCTGTGGAAGCAGGTGGTGGTCCTGGAAGATGAAACCAATGTTCTGGTTTCGAAAGCGGGCCAGGGATTGCTCGTCCAGCTGAAATGGATCCGTGCCATCGAGGATCATGGTGCCGCTGGTGGGAATATCCAGTGTGCCGAGGATGTGGAGCAGCGTGCTCTTGCCGCATCCACTGGGGCCGACGATCGCCAGTGTCTCGCCGGCGGAGACCTGCAGATCAACCCCCTTGAGAACCTGGAGGGGTTCACCACGGGTGGGAAAATCCCTGGTCAGATCGGAAAGTTCGAGCTTGGACATCGTGCAGGTACTGCTACTGGTCGTACTGGGCAGCCGCGACCAGGGCACACGAACCGATCCCGTAGAACGTGTACTCGACATCCACCTGCTCGTCCCAGGCGGCGCCAAGAAATCCCCCGCAGGGCTGTTGCAGAGATCTAGCGTACCGTAAAGCAGCTGCATCGTCGATCATCTCCAGCGCGTCGAGATCGCCGAGTGTCAACATGCCGGTGAAGGTGCTCAGCAGGTCTGCGATGGGAATACGGGTGTTGGCCCGAATCCCTCCCTCGTCGGTTTGCATCTGGGAAAGGAAGCCTGCTGTCCGTCCCCGCGTCTGTTCGTCCAGGGCCTCGAGGATTCGCAGCGCGGCAATCGCTGCTGCGGTGGGATTGGTGCCCGCTCGCTTGCTGGCGCGAATTTCCAGGAAGCCCCCCTCTTCCGCCTGCTGTGAGTAAAGGAACTCCACCAGCTTCTCCGGGTTGGGAAGGGGACGCTTGATCAGCTGCTGGCTGAGCAGGACCAGGAAAGAATGGTAAGTGCTGCTGGCCATTCCCTCCTCTGCCTTGGCATAGCCCCCGTCGTCCCGTCGCAGCAGCTCCAGCTTGTCAGCCACCTTCTCGGGCCAGCTGGGGTCTGATTGCTCGTAGATGCTGATGCCGGCAGCCGTTTCGAGCAATGCTGCCGCGTAGAGGAGCGAGAAAAAATCGACATTGGCAACCTCTCCCTGGAGCTGGTCGATCAGGTACGCTGCACAGCGGTCGGCGATGTCTCCCTGGAGTTCTCCCAGGATTGCCAGGCCGCGGAGCGCAAAGCTGGTGTAGTACAGGTCGCTTCCCCCTTCCCGCCCGGAAAATCCACCGTCTGGCTGCTGGGCAGCGACAAGGAATTGAGCAAGTGCCTGGCGATCGTCCGGGGGGAATTGACTGACGCCAGTTGCCAGCCGGATGGTCAGTTCTTCCAGGTAAAATGCCATGATGGTGGGATCACGCCTGCTGGTCGGAAACCTGGTATTGCTGGAGCTTCTCGACCAGCGTGGGGGGAATGGCGATCGACTGTGGTGGCTGGCCTGGAGCGAGCCGGCAGCAGACCGAGACGATCTGGCCGGTTGCCAGGAGCTGGTCATCACGATGAAACTGGCACTGGTAGGTGACACTGCTGCGACCAAGCCTGGCGACCTCGAGGGTGATTGTCAGCAGGTCCTCGAACTGGGCGGTCTGGCTGAAGTCACAACTGGCGGAAACACGTGGCCAGCTGACCGTCCCCTCCTCATCCTCAATGAACACGCTGCTGCCAACTTCTCTCAGCAGCTCATGCTCTGCCTGCTCCATGAAGCGGAAGAAGGCGGTGAAGTGCATCATGCCACCAGCATCGGTGTCGCTGAACTCCACGCGCCGACTTGTCTGGTAGCTCGTTGCCATGAACAGAACACCGAGGAGGGCTAAGAATCAGTCGCCCGTGTACGCCAGGAGTCCCATGAACCGTGCCCGCTTGATCGCGGCGGTTACCGCGTGCTGGCTGGCAGCGGAACAACCGGTCTTGCGGCGACCGACGATTCGGCCATGCCGGTTAACGAGCTTCTTGAGGAAGTCCACGTCCTTGTAGTCGACGTACATGGGCCTGGGCCGCTTGCCATCAACGAACAGGGGGTCTTTCTTTTGAGCCGTTGGCTTATTGCGCTTCTTTCGCGCGGGGGTACGTTTTTTTCGTGCGCCACCAAATCGTGCCATGAGTTTTTTCTCCCTGCGAGGGAACCCGGTATTTCACCTCCCCAAGGCCCGGGATGGCCTCCTGGACGCGCCCTCACAAGAGGACAACGGGGGAGGGGGAACAACTCATTCTATGACAAAACCCCTGCCACGCAAGCCGGCATCGACTCAACCGGTATCCTGCTGGCCTTCCCCACTCGGGAAAAAACGAGCCAGCGTTTCCTTGCTCGGCGGGCGGGTAAGCAGCGAGACCACTACCAGGACGATCGCCGAGAGAAGGAAAATCGTGGCGACCGGGAGCATGCCAAAAGCACGATATTTTGGAGAGGGAGGATAACCCGCCTGGCAGAAAAAGTAGATCCAGCTGGCCGCGGCTGCCAGCACGCTGGCGGTGGCGCCAGCCAGCGTGGTTCGCTTCCAGTAGAGGGCGGCAAAGACCAGTGGAACGAGGCCGGTAAAACCACTGAAACACCAGAGGCCGAGGTCGAAAATTCCGGGTGGCTTGAGCAGGCTAAGCAGGTAGGTGACTGCCACGATGGCGACGATAAAACACCTCGCCAGCATCACCACCTGGCGATCGCTGTAATGTTCACGCCCCTTGATTTCCAGCACGATATCATTGGTAAACATCGTCCCCAGGCAAAGAAACTGGCTGTCGAGCGAGGACATTACGGCAGCCAGGATCCCGGCGGCCAGCAAGCCGGAGAGGATCGGGCCGGAGAGCTTGGCAACCATGATCGGGAGAACCGTGTTCACATTTTTAATGTCGGCNGGGATCAGCGGCTCGCCATGGAAGACTGCTGACGTTGCCCAGGCACCTACCANCACGCAGGGAACCCAGACAATAGTTATGAAAATGGGATGGGCAATAATGGGTAACTTGAAACTCGCGGCACTGCGGGCGGTCAGCCAGTGCTGGAAAAGATGAGGGAACATGGCGGCCGAGAGCGGGATCAGGAGGAAGCTCAGGAAGTAGGGGCTGGTAAAAACAGGAGGCGCCATGATGAGCTTCTCCGGGTGCGCCTGCTGGACCGCACCGGTGGCCGCCTTCAGGCTGTCCCAGAGCCCCTGGCCGCCNCCGAGCTGTCGGGCGATGACCAGGAAGGTGATCACCCCGAGCACCATGAAGACAGTGGTCTGGAAGGCATTGGCCCAGGCGGTACCTCGCATACCACCAAGAAAGACGTAGGCCAGGACCACGCTGCAGATCATCAGTGAACCGATCCAGGCGGGAAGTCCCTCGTCCGGTGTGTCCGGAAAAATGCCGAGGGTGACTCCCTCGATCACTGCCCCGCCCCCGAGGATTCCAATCAGCAGGTAAGGAATCACCAGGGCCACCAGGATGGGAAAGAGGAGAAACCCGAAAGCACGGCTTTCCAGGCGATCACGGAAGTACTGGGTCTGTGTCGTGTACCCATGCTGGCGGCCAAGCGACCAGAGCTTGATGCCGACCAGGAAGAAACAGAGCGAGTGAATAATGCCGCTGGAGGAGGCCATCAGGGCATAGACCCCGACTCCCAGCTGGAATGACTTGCCGGTGGACCCCACCAGGGCAAAGGCGGTCATGGTCGTACCGAACAGGGAGAGCAGNAGCAATACCGGTCCGATCGAGTGACTGGCCAGCATGTAGTCCCTGGCCGTGCCGCGGGAAATCCGGTTGGCCAGCAGGCCACAGGCCAGTAGCAGCACCAGGTAACCGATGATGATCGCCAGCTGGGTCATGGGTTACCATCCTCCGGCGAATGACTCTCCAGGTTCTTCGGCCAGGCGAATTTCACCACCAGCGCCCAGGCTCCCGCGGTGGCAAGGGTGATTACAAGATGGTAACCCAGCACGCCGGGAATAAATCCCAGGTAGAGCTTTTCACTCTGCCAGGGGGACGTGCACTGGTGCAGTACCACGAGCAGGCAGATCAGTATCCAGGCGACGTATTTCATGTCCAGGCTGCCATCGGATCAAACAGGATCCGTTCAACATAGACATTCACCCGCCGTGTGGAAAGTGAGAGTTGCTGCCTCAGCGTTCTACGCTACCAGGGACCACGGATGTAATAGTAGCCGAACTGCTGGGTGTTGCTCGGTGCGGCTGGCCTGGTAAGGAAATGGATGGGGCTTCCTGTCACCGTGCCCGGGTAAGCAGTCCCGTACTGGCTGTAGAGAGGCATCATCTGTGAACCACAAACTCCCCAGCCCTGGGAACGCATCATGTTTGCGTTCGGCGGGACCACGATCGCCAGTGGCCGACCATAGTTGGGATGGGCATACTGGCCATGCCAGATTCCCATCGCCTGCTGACCGGGTGCAAAGACGCGGCGCAACTTTCTGGCGGGACCATCGGCATGTGCCGAATCGAGCTGGAACGCAAGGGCCATCGCGATCACNGCGAGACCGATAATGAGCTTCTTCATGACAATATTCCTTTCCTGGGGGGGAGTCCGCCGGTTGGCCGGCAGCTGAAAAAAGTCTGATCTGAATGGTCCGTGCTGCAGGATCCTTTCCTGGTATTACCAGATCCAGCCCAGCAGCGGAGGTGCCACCGGTCCGCTCCACCAGACAACCCGTGTACGGGTCAGCCCGCGACCGCCATCGTAATAGCGGTAGTACGTGCGGTTGTGGCGGTAGAGTAACTCGTGCGGCATCAGTGGTTGGTAGGTCGCGTACGTTTGACCAACATTTGCCGGAACCTGTACCGGAGCGGTGTAAAGTGGGGCGGAAATGCCACCTGGTGCACTTGGAGCATAGTAATTCTGGAACAGCCGCGCGCGGCGTGGCGCCCAGGTGACAGCCGGGGCTGCCGGCTTGGTGTCGTCACTGGAGATCGTTACCTGGACGGCCTCGTCAGCGGAGGTGGCCGGTCCGAGCAGCAGGGTTGCGACAAGNGTAATTGCGAGGGTGGTTATTCGTAACATGTTATCGCTCCTCCCCGTCGAGGCGGGGGTATCGATGGTTTCTATTATTGATCCTGATTACCCATGCCACGAGATGCAATAGTTTGCCGGGGTNTCGTGGCGAAAGTTAGGCAATCAAGCAGAGTTTTGGCAACGTGGTGTCACCATTGGATAATTCGGTTTTCACCNATCAGGCGGGTGAGTCTTTGTTTATGCTATCGGCCAATTATGGGGGTTAACCGGCCTTNGGAGAAAAACTGGGTTGGGAACAAGGTGGAGTAATCGATATAATCCGCAGACTCTAACGAGCGACCACAAGGACGTGGTNCTGGAACATGTTGCAGGCTGTTGAGGTGAGATCCCTGCAGCCCCGGTTAGTACCGGTTCGGGTAAAGGAGTTTCCCGACACTGCCATGGAAAAAACCAAGCAGAATATGCCGAANCCCAAGCCTGTTCGCCGTCGTCGACGNTCGACGGCCCAGAGCATGGCCTCCAAGCAGCGCTCGATTTCCGTAAGCGAGTTCTTTGCCAAGAACCGGCACCTGCTTGGTTTCGACAACCCCCGCAAGGCGCTGCTCACGACCGTCAAGGAAGCGGTTGATAACTCGCTCGATGCCTGCGAGGAAGGTGGGATCCTTCCGGAGATCTGGGTGCATATCGAGCAGGTGAAAAATGACCGGTTCCAGGTTGCTGTCCAGGATAATGGACCGGGGATCATGAAGAAGCAGATCCCGCTNATCTTCGGAAAACTGCTCTACGGATCCAAGTTTCACAGGCTCAGAATGAGCCGTGGTCAGCAGGGAATCGGGATCAGCGCCGCCGGCATGTATGGCATGCTTACCACGGGCCAACCGGTGAAGATCATCTCCAAGGTGCCACGCAGGGACTTCCATTACTACGAGATCCAGATCGACACCAAGACCAACGATCCCGAGATTCTCAACGGACGCGGCGATGGCGTGGATATCCGGAGCAAGAACAGGGACAAGGAGTTTGCCAAGCACAAGATCGACTGGGTCTCCTATTACGACGCGAGGGAAGACGAGGATCCTGCAGAAGTGATCAGTGGGACGCGCGTGACGATCGAACTGGAAGGCAAGAACCAGCGGGGCAGGGGGAGNGTGGAGGATTANCTNGAACAGACCGCCATCGCCAATCCCCATGTCACGCTGCATTACCACAGCCCGGATGGGGATGAGCGAAAGTACCCCCGTTCTTCCACGGAACTCCCGATCGAACCCAAGGAAATNAAGCCGCATCCCTACGGGGTCGANCTGGGACGNCTGGTAACAATGCTCAACGACGTCAAGAACGGCACCATCAGCCAGTTCCTGACCCAGTCCTTCTCCAGGGTTGGTCCTTCCGTGGCGAAACGAATCTGTGAGGCGGCCGAGGTCAGCACACGAGCGTCAACAAAGAAAATTGGTCGTAACCAGGTCGAGTCTCTTTACGATGCGATCCAGGTGACCAAGATCAAGAACCCCTCGACCGATTGCATCTCACCGATCGGTGAGGAGTTGTTGATCAAGGGCCTGCACCAGGTGGTCCCGGGAGAGTTTTACACGGCTGCCACTCGCCCACCGGCAGTCTACCGCGGCAATCCCTTCCAGATCGAGGTTGCCCTGGCCTACGGNGGAGGGACCACGGCACAAAAAGTCTCCCTGGAACTGCTTGAACGGTTGCTCAGGGAGAGTGACGCCCGCACGATCCGACAGTTCCTGGTCAACACCTTTGATGGACTGGGAAATGGGGCGGCAGAAAAGATCATCAAGGAATCGGAACTCGGTAGCCGCCAGTCGCCGAGCAAGCTCTCTNCAAAACAGCTCGAGGAACTTCANCTTGCCATGCGGAACGTGAACGTGTCGGAAGGGCAGAGCATGCAGGTGCTGCGGTATGCCAACCGGGTNCCGCTTCAGTTCAAGCAACGTGACTGTGCCATTACCCAGTCGGTGATGGCAACCAACTGGCGACCTTACGGCCTTAGCCAGTCACGAGGATCCCTCCCNAGCGGACCGGTCACGCTGATGGTTCACATGGCCAGCGTCTGGGTACCATTTACCAGCGAGTCGAAGGAAGCGATTGCGGCCTACCCGGAAATTGAGAAGGAGCTGCGGCTTGGACTCCAGGCGGTCGGCCGNAAGCTGAAGATGTANCTGGCGCGGCGAAAGAAAGCCAAGCAGCAGGGGGACCGGCGGAGCGTCTTCCTGCGGTACCTGGGAGAAGTGGCGAAAGCGGTGAGCGAGATTAACGGCGCTGATGACAAGGCACTCTATAAAAAACTGCTCAATGTTGCCGAGCGGATTACCTCGGCAGCAGATATCCGCATGGATGATCGCGGCAAGGTCATCGACGAAGAGGATTATGGTGAAAACGTTCTGATCGTGGAGCAGGACGTGGAGCAACTGCTCTCTGGTGACGAGGACAACCAGGCGTCGCTGTTCGAGTAATCACTTCCCGGTCAACGAAACCAGGCAATCCGAAAGTACTGAATAGATGGCGAAAAAAAAACCGGCTGGCAGCACACGAAAATCAAAATCCCGACTCAATGCGCGGGATGCCAAAACGATGGACTCCATTGTCGGGATGGCTGACAAGGTTGTGCAGACCGCCTCTCGTAGCCGGGCCCCACACCTGGATATTCCCTCCCGGTCTCTTTCCAACGTCAAGTACAACAAGAGCCGCAAGATCCTGGAGATGGGGTCGTCAACCAATCGCCGGGAACTGTTCAACCTTTCCCAGGCCCGCAGTTACATGCAGACCCTGCTGGTCGGGAGTGGCTGCAAGCAGCTGATTGACCAGGGCAAGACCACCAGCATTCGTGGACTTTATTACCTGCTCAAGCACACGATCGAGGGAACCCGCGAGGAGACCTTCGATGACCAGTCCGATTGCGACCCGGTGATCGAGGATGTCGAGGTGGCGCTGAACGCGCTTCGCGAGGAACTCCATGTCTATGCTTCCAACCGGGGCGCGATGGTGGGAAATATCACGCTCAATGACAGTGGGGATGATATTGACTGCGGTCGCATGGGAAGTGGTGGGTATGCGATCCCCTCGATCGTTGAACCGGACATCATCAAGTTTCTCAAGTGTGATGCAGACTTTGTCCTGCACGTGGAAAAGGACACCGTCTGGCGGCGGTTTAATGAGGACAAGTTCTGGAAGATCCATAACTGTATCCTCACGCATGGTAACGGCCAGCCACCGCGGGGCGTGCGGCGGCTGCTTTTCCGCCTTAACAAGGAACTCAAGCTGCCAGTCTATTGCCTGCTCGATAATGACCCCTGGGGGTACTACATTTACAGCGTGATCAAGCAGGGCTCGATTAACCTGGCCTTTGAATCCCGGCGAATGGCGATTCCAGGATGCAAGTTCCTGGGGCTGAGGAGTATCGATTTTGAACGCTGTGAGCTGTCGCCCAGCGTGACCATCCAGCTCAGTGCGAATGATATCAAGCGGGCAAACCAGATTGCCAAGTACCCGTGGTTTGAGAACAAGAAACGGTGGCAAAAGGAAATCAACAAGATGCTTGAAAACGGATTCAAGCTGGAAGTTGAATCACTGATCAGCAAGCGGGTCAGCTATGTCACCGAGGAATATGTTCCCGAGCGTCTCAAGGCGGGCGACTTCCTGGATTGATTGTCCATTGCCCCGCTAGTTCTTCGCGAGAATAAAGACCACGTCCTCGCTCCATCCGTCGAGCTCGATCGGTTGATCCGGATTATATTGAAAGTCGTAGCTGGCCTCGATCCGCAGTGATCCAGCTTCCTCCACCAGTTCCAGGAACTGGTCGGCCGTATAAGTACGGAAGGAAAACTCGTCGTGAACCTGCATCTGGGCGGTGGGTGTCCAGATGTCATACGTCATCTTGTAGTCCTCCCTCCGCTTCGCAAGATCCCGCTCGGCCAGGCGAATGCTTGCCCGAACTGCCAGGTGTCCACGTCGGGCCGACCACGATTCACTGTCCACCGGTGACCCTCGCGTGGGGGAGAGGTGGAGTCCCAGCACGTAGATGCCGCCGGCAGAGAGGGAGTCGGCAATTGCTTGCAGGTGCGAGATGGCTTGCTGATGGTCCAGGATATGCCGAAAGCTGTTGATCGTGTTAAAGGCCGCGTCGACAGGATGTGAGACCTGGAAGTTACACATGTCGCCAACCCAGGCAGGCCTGCCAAAACCATGCCGCTCAAGTCGGGAGTTGCAGTAATCTACCATCGCCGGTTTCAGGTCCAGGCCACTTACCTGGTAACCCGTCCGGCCCAGGCGAAAGAGCAGGCGCCCGGTCCCGCAGGCAGGTTCAAAAACGGACTGCACGCGGCGCGTTGCGTGCTTCTGGAAAACCGCCACCAGGAAATCCCGCTCGGCCTTCCAGTCGGAACCGTAAACGAGGTCGTAGTACCGTGGATAATCGTAAAACGTGCCAGGCAATTGTTCGGGCATGGGCGTCAAGCAACTCCAGCAGGATTACTCCACCCGGCCTTCCATGGTTTCAATCAATTGCCGGACCCGGTCGTCTACGATTACCGACTCGTTCCTGTTGTAATCGAACATCACCGTGATGCAGGTACCGTCCGATACGACCTGCTTGTGGGTCAGGCTATAGATGGCATGTTCCATCGTCAGGCTCTTGCTTCCCACCCGGGCAATCCGGCAGCCGGAGAGAATGGTGTCTGGAAAAATCAGCTGGTGGCGGTAATCCAGCGTGACGTGGGCCAGGATGGGTCGCAACTCGTCCTCTTCCAGGTCCCGCAGCGTGCTGTGGTGGAAGTAACTCAGGCGTGCCGTCTCGAACCATCGCAGGGAGACCGTGTTGTTGACATGCTGGTAGGCATCCATGTCTCCCCATTCGACGGGAATCTCCACCACCACGGGGTAGATTTTCATCGGTTCGGGTTTCTGGGAGTTTTCTAGTAACTGCATGGTCCTGTCCCGCCTTTTCTCCCTGCTGGAAACAAGCTTGTTTACCTGTCGAGTGCGTAGGTGATGCGAATATTTCTCAGCTCGGCACTGGTGTTCCAGGTGGCAATGCCGAGCGGACGCATTGGCTCCTGTTCCCACCAGATGGAGAACTTGTTGTCACCGGTTTCCATGTCAACCATCCGCTCGCCATCGATCCAGGCCTGGAGTCGTGAGTCGGTGACCCGAACGCGGATCCGGTACCACTGGTTGTCTTTTACTTCAAGGTACCCGGTGGTCTCGTTTTCCACGGCCGACATGTTATTGATGTTTGACATCCCAACCACGCCGCCTCCCCATCCACCGACGATAAAGGAGCAGTAGGTCTTGCCAAGTGGAAAAGTCAGTCCACAAAAGAAGTCGCTGCCCCCGGTCCGCCGGGCTTCCAGGGAAATCTCGTAGTTGGTCTCTGGCAGGCTGCCGGTATAGTGAATCCCGCTGGCCGGGCTTCCCAGTCCCAGCGAGATGACTCCCTTCTGAACCTTGACCTCGCCATGGTTCTTGAAATCAATTTTTTCTACCACTTTCCAGGAACCAAGTTGCTTGCCGTCAAACAGGGACGTTGAACCGGGCAGGGGGGAGAGTCTCTGGAGCGAGGTCCAGTGGCTGACGGCATAGTGGCTCTGTCTTGGCAGGTGGTCCTCTGCCTCCGAGGAGCGGCTGATCGAGATTGCCGAGAGATTGCCGACCAGGTTCTTGTTGT
>PANG01000003.1 GCA_002708345.1 Planctomycetaceae bacterium
CGGCGGGGCCGCAACTGCGGCCTCGCCGTTTTTCATGCGCCCGTATCTCGCCAGGTCCGCTGGGGCAAGACAGATCCGCAAAAAAACCCGGCCGGCCCCAAGGCCGACCGGGTGAATTGTCTTCCGGCTACACAGTCCTTAATTG
Source organism: Planctomycetaceae bacterium (assembly GCA_002708345.1). The sequence goes on from PANG01000003.1 coordinate 146, forward strand.
ACCGTACCGGTGCCATTCTCATTAATATCGACCTTGAAGTTGTTCTCTCCCGCAACAACCTGGATATCGGTCAATGGAGTCTCGTAGGCAAGTCGGAACTTGGTACTAATCAGACTCTCTTCCTTGAGATTACTGGAGCCGTCTTCACTGAGGTTGCCCATCTCGGCAAAGTATTCCTCGTTGACGCCAGTATTATCTTCATTATCTTCCGGCGGTGCCCCGCCGGATTCCGCATACACCTTTTTCTTCAGCTTGCTGACCGTCACACTGTAAGCTCCAGCAGGTGCACCATCGAGCTTGACGATGCTGGCACCGTCGATGTAATTGGTGGTCAGTCGGAAAACCCCCTGTGCATCCGTTTCGCCACTGGAAGCACGGGAAGCTGCTCCGATCGAATTTGCCTCGCTGGGATGAAATGTCACCGTCGCTTCTGCAAGCGGGGCACCATTATACATCACCGTCCCTGTTACGATTTCGACCGGGGGAAGTTTTGCTCCACAACCCACCGTAGCAATCAACATCGCGCCAATCGCAAGTACTAGAAGTTTCTTATGCATTGATAATCTCTCATATAAAGGGCAGATCGAAACCACCATGAGGGTTTCAACGATCCACAGTTTTCATAAACCGCATTTCCATACNGATTAAAGTGTCCTTGTCATTCATGACCTCAGCTAACATCTCATTCGCTTCGACCCATGCCGTGGAATCATTATTCCCGTGAATCTCGCGAAGAAAACGTCGCTCCATTGAATATAACAGCCTCTGTTGTGGGCGGAAAGGATTTGAAACGGATCTCAGGGTGAACTTTTTACATGCTCGTTTCCATCTTCCGGATGCAGGAAACACCTCTTAGGGTTCCTTTTTCTTCACCGAATCCACTAAAAACCTTTCCGGAATTGTCACCAGCACAAGCTCTCCCGCCCGCCCACCCACGGCCACAAACCGGCCACCAGGCAACACCGCCAGGCAGTAAGCCCAGCTNTCGATGGCATCCGNTNCCCAGGCGACCTGGACTGTTTCCGGATCGATCACGCGGAGTCGCCCATCGGTACCAACCACGACCGCGTGTTTCCCTCCAGGCAGCCAGTCGCAAACGAGTGGCCGGGTTGGCAGGCTGGCAAAGCGAACCATGCGACCTATTGTCGGTTGCCAGAACCGCACTGTTGCATCCTCGCTGACCGAGAGGACCATCGGGAGTGACTCCCCGCTGGCTGGCCGGAGTGCCAGGTCCAGAACGGGACCCCGGTGATTATCGAGCGCCCGGAGCACTTCCAATTTCCCTGCCGCANTCCCCGCTCCACTCCAGACTCGCAGGGAATTATCCAGCCCTGCTGTGACCAATCCCTGCTGGCCAGGAAGCAGGACCACCGAAGTAACACCGCGCGAATGCCCCTCGCGAACAAGCAACTGCNTTCCACTCGACGCATCAAAAANACGCAGNTTCTTGTCCATCCCCACGCTGACAATCTTCCTGCCTGAAAGCGACTCATCCCCCTTGTCCAACTCTCCAGCCCAGCAGACGTCCAAAAGCAGGTCCTCTCCCCCATCAAAGGACCGCAGCAATGTCAGTGAGGGCCAGCCGTAGAGCCGGGCTTCTCCCTTCTCTGCCGGGCTCCCGCCGGCCAGGAGCAGGTACTTTCCTGAAGCAGAGAACCGGATCCCATTGACAGCATCNAGTTCTTTCCACCANTCGCCTACGGGCTTGAGAGAGGGAAGTTCGAACTGCCGGACACCCCGCTGGGATGCTGCCAGGATTGTCTTTCCCCCCGGCGTCACCACCAGTGCCGTGAACGGAGGGTCCGCTCCCTGCGCCTGCATTGCAAGGGAGCAGTGCTGGAAANATACCAGGGAGACGAGCAGGAGATATCGCTTGATCACCCCTCCAGTACCTCGCTAATCGGGCGGCTCCCATCGGCAGTGATTCTCACCGGTCGACCGTCGGGAGTATGNAACATGGCCGCCGGATCAATACCGAGNAGGTGATAGACCGTGCATGCCAGGTCCGACGGAGTCACCGGGCGATCTGCAGGGCTTTCTCCCACCGAGTCACTTGCCCCTACTATCGTACCGCCGCGAATTCCGCCGCCGCACATCATCACGCTGAAAACACGTGGCCAATGGTCACGACCACCGAGCGTGTTGATTTTCGGCGTTCGACCAAATTCGCCCATCACGATAACCAGCGTCTCCTCGAGCAAACCTCGCTGCTCAAGGTCCTCGACCAGCGCGGAAAAGGCGATGTCGAGTGACGGAATCAGGCCGACCGGAACACGTGCCCCCGNGTACCCCTCCTTGAGACGGGTATAAAGGTTGTCGTGGGTATCCCAGCCGCGCTGGTTCACAGTCACGAAGGGAACTCCTCGCTCGACCAGCCGGCGNGCCAGCAGGCAACTCTGGCCCACCGTTTTNGNTCCATANCGGCTTCGCACTTNCTGCGGTTCCTGTTCCAGTGCAAANGCCTCCCGAGCGGAACTGGATGTCACAAGCCGGTAAGCCTGTTCGAACTGCGGATCCGGTGACGCCTCGTCCGTCGATTCCACCTGTCGCCGGAACTGTTCCAGCTGGGCCAGGTAGCGGCGACGGCGCTGCATNCGATCTGCTGTCANGTTGGTAAAGAAGTCCAGGTCCTGGACCTTGAAACCGGGCCTGGCTGGATCACTTCCTACAGAAAAGGGTGCCACCGAGGCGGGCAAGAAACCATTGCCCGTCAGTTTTGAACCCCCCACCCTGAAATCAGGNACCGCAGTGTGGGCTGGCAGGATCGCATCGGGCGAGGATTTCAGATGTCCCATGACGGAACCAACGGCCGGGTACTCCAGTACAGCAGTCGGCCTGTACCCGGTCATCATGTAATGGGTACCAAAATTATGTTCGCCCAGTGGGGAGGTCATGGAGCGAANAATCGCCAGCTTCTCAATNANCCCTGCTGTTCGTGGAAGCAGGTCACAGATGTTGATCCCGGGAATCGCTGTCTGGATGGACTGAAATGGGCCNCTCACTTCCTCTGGAGCATCGGGTTTCGGATCGAGTGTCTCNATGTGACTTGGGCCCCCGTCGAGCCAGANCAGGATACAGCGACNCGCCNTNCCGGCCGAACCANCGNCAGCANGCNGGGCNGGCAANTGCCCGNCTGTCAGGCCAAGTGCCGAAAGTGCGCCCACCTGGAGCACTTNCCTTCGCGATACGCCATCCCAGCGACGGTGCCGTTTATCCATCTCCGTGGTCCTTCTCCCTGCCCCTAGTGATTCGTGAGGAACTCCTCGCTCGAGAGGATGCTCCAGAANANATCCTCCAGCAATTGCCGGCGTTCACCTGCTTCATCCACCCCTCTTAACTGATCAGTCCAGTACTTCCTTTCAAGGTCATCAAGCCCGCGACTGAAACAACGCTGGTAAAGCTCATCAATGATCTTCCCTGTTGGCACCTGGTCACGTACCAGCATACCAAGTCGCCCATTCGGATCAGTAATCCGCCCGTTGACCAGGCTCCCGTTAAGCCAGTGAAGTCGACGGGCAAGGCCTCCGGTGGCAGCCGGGGCAGCGGATTCACACGATTCTTCCCTGGCACAACGTCCCAGCACGTCCAGTGCCCGTGAGGGAATCCCGGCATGNACCAGTTCAATTGCCCGGGTGTTTTCCCGGGTTCCCGNGAAAGCTTCTNCCACCCCGGTGACATCGGAAATGGCATCCAGAAGCACCTCNGCATCGAGTTGCTTGACCAGTGCATGGGAATAAAACCGATCATCCGCCTTGTTCGCTGGCAACGACCGGGAGGAACGACGATAGCTGTGGCTGAGGGCAATNACCCGCAGGGTGTGACGCAGGTCATAGTTATTCCGTGAAAAATCCGCCGCCAGCTCGTCCATCAGTCCAGGATGGCTGGCAGGATTCGTGGCTCGCAGGTCATCGGTTGGCTCCACCAGGCCACGGCCCATCATGGCTTTCCAGAGACGGTTTGACATCGCCCGGGCGAAGTAAGGGTTGTCTGCGGATGTCAGCCACCTGGCAAGCAACTGGCGAGCATCCACCTGGCCCTCCAGGAACTTCNTGCCGGGAATTCGCTGCCGGGCATCCTGCCCGGTACGGGGATGAGTCACGGTACCTCCCTCTCGCATACGGACCACCCTGCCTCCCTCGATCCGTGCAAAGATCGCCGCCAGCCCGTGGTAATCATCCTGGGTCCAGCGGTCCAGCGGATGGTCATGGCAGTTGGCACAGCGAAGCCGTACCCCCATGAACAACTCNCTAAANAACTCNGCCTGCTCACGAGGCCCTGTCACCGTACGATAAAAATTCGCCGGNCCGTGCTGGTGCGAGTCNCCACTGGCAACGACCAGCTGGAGGGCCCAGCGATCCAGGCCAACTCNCTCGNTTAACTGGCTTCTGACCCAGGCATGNTAGGCCCTGGCACCCTCGTTATCCTTGGGGTGATTGTGAATGCGCAGCAGGCTGGCATAACGAAATGTCCAGAAACTGACGAACTCCGGTGAGGCCAGCAGCTGGTCCACCAGTTGTTCCCATTTTTTCTCTCCGTCGTCCGCCAGGTATCGCTTGACCTCCGACGGGGTCGGCAGACGCCCAACCAGGTCCAGGTGGATGCGCCTCACCAGCACACTTTCATCTGCCATTTTCGAGGCCGGCAGGTGCAGCTGCTTGATCATCTGGTTAACGTGGTCATCGATAAAGCCCGTCGAGGAAAGAGGGCCTTGCTGCTGGACATCCGGATGGAGCGGAACAACCAGCTGGAGACTCAAGACCCGGTCCAGGTAGCGAGCCAGCACAACATGCTGCCCTGGCCGCTGAACTGTCACCTGGGCTTCTTGTGAGATCTTCACCGATGATTCATCCTCCGCCTTGAAAACGGTCCAGCGCGTGACATCGATTTGCTGGCCATCGCTGAAGGTCGCCTGGGCTCGAGGCGTGAATGAATCGCCAGCCCGGGAAAGCACCTGCTGGGTCGGGGTGACACGAAAAGTCACCAGGTGGCGTGAGCCCTCCCTCTGGGCTCCCGCGGAGATCCAGTCACGCAGTAGCTGGTAACCCTCNCNCTCCTCATCCAGGCGAAGTCCACCACCATGGTCCAGGAANCCACTCGGCTTGAGTAAAACCAGGCTGNTCTCGGGCTGGTCCAGGTTCACCCGTCGCCCTCGNAACTCGTAAACCAGCCGCTCATGATCGAGCGCCGGGTTACTGCCATAAAGNGAGAGTCTCAGGCCNCCACGCCCGGCCGCTGCCCCATGGCAGGATCCAGTATTACAACCCGCACGGGTAAGAACCGGCAGGACCTGTGTGTCAAAGTCAATCTCTGCAGCATCCAGTGGGAAAAGCCAGCAGGTGGCAAGTAGCAGTCCCACGGGATGGCAAGCATGTTTGAGCACAGGGATCTCCGTCTCTCGATAGCGGACGTTAGCGAGAGGGCTTGGGAGCAGGTTGCGGCTGCCGCGGGGGTCGGCCCTCGGGCGTTTTTGGTTCCGGGTACTCCTTGGCCCATTTCTGCAGGTATTCCTGGGCACGGCTGGTCCCGTAATTACCCAGCACGTTCCCGTCGATAATTCGCCTGGCAACACGACCCATCTGGACCCGGGCTGCCGCGTTCTTTGCAAAGATCTCCTCGGCCTTTTTTGCAGCTGCGTCTACCTGCTCCGGTGTTGCCTGCTTGTTGATCACCGGCGAGAGAATNGACCGCAGGTCAACTTGCTGTGGGGCTGGCCTGTTTCCCGTATACCGCGATGCCCCCAGCTGAGCCAGGGTCGGCATNTTTCCACCAATCGTCTTGATCACCGTGCCNAGCACGCGTGGTGTGTCTNCCTGGACGCTGGGATCCACGATGGCAAAATTGGAGACCACTTTCCCCTCCNTGGCAAAAATCACGGTCATGGTGACATTGCGGTTAAGTCCGTATGCTCCCGGCCCCTCCGGGCCATCCGTGGAAATCATCACCGGTCGTTTCGTGGCCATAGCGCCCTTTGCCCGGACCAGTCTTGCCTGCGTCGCGGTCACGTCGGCGGTAATAAAAACCGTCGCCCCGTAAACGTCCTCTTCCCGTTCAATGGTGAAGTTCATCAGNACCCGGGTNANCGCTATCGATGGCCTTGTCAGCTGGTGGACAAAAACAACCAGNACCGGCTTTTTCCCGGCNGATTTTACCAGGTTCAGTTTCTTGCCCTGCTNCTCGCCAAAAACCGCCTGGGCTGNNAGCGGAGGCANTTTTTCACCCGCCTGAGGACCAGAGAAAAGTGTCTTCTCGGGNGCTGGCTTCTCGTCCTGTTGNGCNGTGACCAGCGAAGANGAAAACAGTAAAGCAACGAGGATTATCGTTGGCAAAAGGCAGAATCGGCGGATCATGAGCTATTCCCTGAGTGAGGACTATTCGACCAGNTTAAGAGTACGGGGCAGCATTGATNAATGCCTTCTATTATATNGCCCCGTCGTGAGCGACGATTNAAGATTTGCCGTCGCTTTTTCGAACTAGTTAATAAACCCCGTGCACGCGGTAAAGTTCCGGCACACTGGCGCGTTCTGCTTTTCTCTAACGGCCGGGAGACTTGGTGGCAGTAGGCTTTTTCCCGCTTTTTTTCTTTGGGTCCATCGGAGTGGCCAGCTCATCAGCGGACTTGGGGCGTGCCATCAAGGCCCCGGTTCGGCTCCGCCAGTCCGACAGTTGCTTGTGCAGTTCTGCCACCAGCTCCGGGTGCTGACTGGCCAGGTCATGCTTTTCACCAAGGTCCTGTTTGAGATTGTAGAGTTCCAACCGGTCCTGCTCGAAGAACTCCAGCAACTTGTAATCCCCACGGCGAATCGTGGAGACCGGTGTCGTCCGCCAGACCCGGTCAGGAATATAGCTTTCCAGGTAGCCCGGNAAATGCCAGTAAATGGCATCTCGCTTCAGCGCCCGGGAGGGGTCTCGNAGGGCNGGNAGGATGCTCACTCCGTCCAGGGCTTGATCGACCCTGCGTACCCCGGCAAGTTCCATAAAGGTAGGGAACATGTCAACGTGCACGATCGGCTCCTCGCTACTGACATCCGCTGGGATCTTGCCCGGCCAGCGGGCTACGAAGGGAACACGCACTCCCCCCTCGTAAAGCGTCCCCTTGCCACCGCGGAGCGGGGTATTGTCGGTGATTCCCTTCCGCTCGTCCGTTCCCGGCACACTGTAGCCGCCAAGACCCCCATTATCGGAAGCAAAAATCAACAATGTCCGGTCAGCCAGCCCCAGCTCGTCCAGTGTTTTCATCACGCGGCCAACGCTTTCATCAACACTCTGGATCATGGCGGCATAGGTCGGGTTGTTGTGACCGCCGACAGTTGGTTTTTTCTTGAAACGCTCAACCAGTGGCTGCTTTGCCTGGATGGGTGTGTGCACGGCGAAGTGAGCAAGGTAGAGAAAGAAAGTCTCTTTCTGGTGTCGCTCGATAAAATCGACCGCCCGGTCGGAGAGGAAGTCTGCAAGGTACTGCCCCTTTTCAGTGGCGACCGGAGGGCGAGTGGCAAAATTAAAGTGGCGGCCATTGGAGACAATTGCCTCATCAAACCCCCGCTCACCAGGCTGGTATTCCGGCGGATTCCCCAGGTGCCACTTGCCGAACATGCCGGTTACGTAGCCTGCCTGCTGCAGGGTATCGGCGACGGTCTTCCGGTCCAGCGGAAGCTGCGTCTGATTCTTCGGCGGAACCATCAGCCGATTCTTGTCACGACCTCGCTTGAAGCTACCGACCGTGTAGACACCGGTCCGGGAAGCATACTGTCCGGACATCAGGGCAGCCCGGGTGGGGGCACAATTCTGGCAGGTATAGTAGCTGCGCATGGTAACTCCCTGCCGTGAGAGCTGGTCAATATTGGGAGTTTCATAGTAGCGTGTCCCCATGCAACCGATATCAGTCCAGCCCAGGTCATCCGCCATGATGAAGATAATATTGGGACGGGCTGCCGCCTGGGCAGAGTGAGAGTTCAGCAGACCGAGAAGAAACGTGACAAGCAGCAACAAACGGAACATGGCCCATCCTGAAGATAAAACGGAAAACGGTCACCCCATCTGGGCTGACTACCGGGGGTATTCTACCACTGGACCATGCCTGCATGTTAAGGTGACACTCTGCTTGACCACCGTTCCCAGCTTCCCGGGTAAACCAGGGAGAACTCTCCAACATGCGAATGAACTCGCCCTCGTTGTGCCTGCTGCTGGTCCTGTTTGCCTCTCCACTGGCTGCCCAGCAAACCCCTGCAAGGCCGAATATTCTCTGGATCAGTACCGAGGACATCAGTGCCCATATCGGCTGCTATGGTGATCCTCACGCGATCACCCCCAACATCGACAGGCTCGCCCGCGAGGGAGTCCGCTATACGAATGCTTACGTGGTGGCAGGTGTCTGTGCCCCCTGTCGATCCTCGATCATCACCGGTCTTTTTCCTACGGCGATCGGCACACACCACATGCGCTGCCGGGCAGAACTGCCGACGAACATCCGCTGTTTCTCGGAGTACTTGCGGAAGGCCGGTTATTACTGCACGAACAACTCCAAGACCGACTACCAGTTCAAGCATCCGGCAAGCAGCTGGGATGCCTCGGGCGGCAAGGCCCACTGGAGAAACCGCCCGGAGAAAGACCAACCCTTCTTTGCGGTCTTTAACTTCACCACGACTCACGAAAGCCGGATCGCCTCGGATGAACGTTACCAGGCTGCCACCGCCAGCCTGACGACGGATCAATTCACGGATACTGCGGCGATCAAGACGCTTCCTCCCTACTACCCGGACACTCCGGTAACCCGCAAGGACTGGGCGCGCAACTATGATCTGATCCGCTCCATGGACCAGCAGGCAGGGAAACTTCTTGAGCAACTCGAGGAGGATGGCCTGGCGGATTCGACAATCGTTTTTTTCTGGTCGGACCATGGGATTGGACTCCCTCGAGCCAAGCGCTGGCTTTACGACTCGGGCATGCATGTTCCCCTGGTCGTGCGCATTCCCTCCCTGCTTCGCACGGAGAAACAGGGACAACCCGGATCGGTAACTGATGAGCTCGTGAGCCTGATTGACCTGGCTCCAACCATGCTCAACCTGGCCCATTTACCACTCCCACCCTATTTCCAGGGTCGCGCATTCCTGGGCTCCTCGCTCACTCCTGAGCGACAATATGTTTACGGGGCTCGTGACCGCATGGATGAGCGCTACGACATTATCCGGGCGGTACGGGACAAGCAGTTCAAGTACCTGAGAAATTACGAGCCCTTCAAGCCGTACTACCAGTACATGAACACGCCAGAAAAGGGAGCCACCATGCGGGAGTTGCGTCGGGAGCATGCGGCCGGAAGATTGCCGGAGGCGGCCCGGCTGTTCATGGCCGATTCCAAACCTCCCGAGGAACTTTACGATACCGTCGCCGATCCGCACGAGCTAAAAAACCTGGCAAATGATCCGGAATATCGTACCGTGCTTGAGCGAATGCGGGCAGCGCACCTCGACTGGGTTGCCGACACGCGAGACGTGGGACTGATCCCGGAACCGGAGATTATCGTCCGTGAGCAGGCACTCGGAAGTCGCTATGCCATCCTGAGACAGGAGGGTGCAGAGGACCTTGTCAGACAACTTCGGCGGGTCGCTAACCTGGGACTGGCTGGCAAGGATGGACTGGACGACCTTAAACAGGCACTCTCCTCCCCGGATGCCGCAGTCCGTTACTGGGCACTGATCGGACTTGGAAACCTGGGCCCCGAAGCTGCTCCCCTCGCTAATCTCATTACCGTCTACCTCGAGGACTCCTCGGCGATTGCCAGGATCGCTGCGGCTCGGGCACTGGCAAGGATGGACCAGCCAGCCAGGGCACTGGAAGTCCTCAGCAGGGAACTTGCCAGCAGCGAGGAATGGGTGCGACTGAACGCCGCCATCGTCCTGGACGAGATGGATGAACAGGCACGTCCCGCTATCATGGCACTCAAGGAAGCTCTCAAGGATCGTCAGAACAAGTACGTGGTGAGAGTGGCAAACCGGGCATTGAACGAGCTACTCGGTACCAGCAACATCGTCCCCTGATCTGATACCAGGAGCAAGAAGCGTGAGTTCGGCACCTCCACGATTGCTGATTCTCGGAGCCCATCCCGACGATGCTGAATATCATAGCGGTGGCCTGGCTACCCTTTACTCCAGGCTCGGTGCCACGATTCGCATGGTCTCGGTGACNGATGGTTCAGCCGGGCANCACCAGATGAAGCCTGCCGAACTGGCCCACCGACGGCGACAGGAAGCNGCGGCGGCCGGNCAGGTGATCGGCGCCGAGTACGTGACCTGGGACTACCCGGATGGTTCACTCCAGCCGTCACTCCCGCTNCGNGAGGANATCATCCGTGAGATTCGCAGCTTCCAACCTGACCTGCTGCTAACCCACAGGACGTGTGACTACCATCCTGATCACCGGGCGGTCGGCCAGGCTGTCCAGGATGCCAGTTACATGGTCACTGTCCCCCTCGTGTTGCCAGNTGTGCCGGTCCTGGAGCATGACCCGGTGGTGGCTTACATGCCTGATCCATTTACCCGCCCGGTGTCCCTGCGTGCCGACCTGGTCGTGCCCGTGGATGACTGCNTCGAGACNATCGTCGAGATGCTTGCCTGCCATGANTCCCAGTTCTTTGAATTCCTGCCACAGAACATGCACGCTGCCACCCCGGTTCCGGAAAACCAGGAAGATCGGAAGGCCTGGCTGGCTGAGTGGTACTCCGAGATGCTCAGGGAAAGACGTGAACGATTTGATCCGCAGGTCGTAGCANATTACGGTTCCGAGCGTGCGGCGACGATAGAGTATGTAGAGGTTTACGAGATTAGCGAGTATGCCCGCAGGCTGGATGAGACACGACGTGAGCAACTGTTTCCTTTCCTGTCGCAGACGTAGGAATTTCCATGAGCTTCTCGAAATACCGGCAGNGGATTGCNNTTGCCTCGATCCTCGTCGTGGCAATGGCCAATGGTTGCCGAAAAAATTACTGGCCCGGACCCGACGTGATTGATGAAGGCGCGCTCAATGCAGAGTTTACCGAGACCCAGTCTGGNCTGCGGTACAGGATCCTGCGCCGNAGCTCGGGGCAACGCCCCACNNCNCAGAGCAAGGTATTCGTCCATTACCGGGGATGGCTCGAGGATGAGACCNTCTTTGACAGCTCNTATGAAATCGGCNNGAGTTCCGCGTTCATCGTGGAACAGACACTNCTNGGCTGGAGTGAAGGACTCCAGTTCATCGGCGAGGGAGGAATGATTGAACTGGTAATNCCCCCTGACCTTGCTTACGGCGAGANGGGAAACCCACCTATTATTCCAGCCAACGAAACACTCCGCTTCCGGGTCGAGTTGATCCACGTCGAGTAGTCATGCCAGCAGAGATGCCAGGGCATGTCCCCTTAGGGTGCACCCTTCTCGATCTCCTCTTTCGACATCCTTCGAACGACAAGAAGGATCTCACATACCAGGTCGTCACCAATCCGGGCAACACCTGGCTGCGGAGGTTTCACCGGTTTCCGCCTGGAAGCATCATCCGGCAGGTCNGGAANATCATTGCCAGAGGAGAGAATGGAGTTGGACAGGGACCTTCCCATTCCACTGATCAGGACCAGGTCCATCATCAGGCGACCGGCACGGTTACGGAAATCAGCCAGTGCAGGTTTCTCCGGCTCCACAGGCTTGTCCGGTTTCCACTGGGCTGCAATGGCATTTTCCAGCTTNCCAAAAGCCCCCGCGTCCCCCGGCATGATTACCAGGTTGAAACGGTAAGCAGCAACCTCGCCATGGTAGTTGTGCAGGTCCATCGACATCCTATCCACCTGTTGACCNCTACAGACGACGTAGATCAANTCGACCTGCTGGTTNCCACTCTTGGGGTCAGATGGCTTGCGGACAATACCATCCAGGAAGCGGTTTTCCAGTAACTCCGTCTCCATATCCATATCCACCTGGATCGACTCGTCAAAGACAATACCGTGCTTCATCAACACCCTGTCGATAACTTTCGACTGCGCTCCCTTGCCGGTGAGCCCGATCTCCATGACGAACAGCAGCTTGTCCGCCACCAGGGCATCGACATTGATGGTTCCCGGCACGATNTTCTCGTCCGGCTGCTGTACTTCANCCGGCACAGCCGGCACGTTGTCATCNGTCAGATTGCCATCGGCAATCATGCCACCTGGTGGCTGGCCAGGATCCCCGCCAGGATCCGAGAACACCCCGATCAGCATTCCGATTCCCACTGCGAGCACCAGCANGGCTGCNATTGCAGAACCCCAGGTNACGACAAGCCGTTGCAGACGCCCGGGGCTGTAACGTGAAGTAACCACGTGAGCTGCAGNCGGANCCNCAAGGNNGCGGTTCTCGGCAAGNCCCACCATNACCTCGTCGACAAAATCGTCGCCCAGCTGGTGCGCCGGTAACTCTCGAAGTGCGGAACCGATCATCCGCAGTTCTTCCAGTTCCTGCTGGGCCTGGGGATCGGTGGCTAACTGCTCCTCGACCTGCTGGCGATCAACCGCTGACAGTCGATCATCCAGGTAATCCTGGATGATCGTTTCGGAATGTTGTTCACGATCTGTCATGATTAATCTCTCACTGCCAGGGGGCAGATCGGTGATCATTGTCTCCCTGACAAAATCAGGAAGGACTTTCTGTCGAAAAACCCGGACCAGGACTGCCCAAAGATGCCCTTTTATTCCATCGTCATACATGGCGGGGACATTTACCGGATGACGAATCCAGGTCTCTTTTCCGGGAAAGGGGCTCCCGGGGATGGTGCAAGTCTCAATATATGCGGTACTTAAAGGACCTCAATGACGCCATTGATTGACTAGTCAGTTCCTATCTTGCTGAAGTTTGCCAAGCGTGTCAAACAATTTGCGCGTGCCATCCAGGAACAGGCTGGGAGTCAAGAAAAGGCTGGAAAAAAAGGCCCATTCATCACTCCCTGGAGCAGTTCCAGCTGCCCAAAGAAGAACCCGCTATTAGCCTATCTTACCTAGTTTCAAGAGTGTAACCGGGCAGGACAAATCCTAGGCAAGCAGATCCTGCACCACGTTTCCGTGGACATCGGTAAGCCGGAAATCACGA
>PANG01000004.1 GCA_002708345.1 Planctomycetaceae bacterium
ATAGCCACGGCGGGTCCGGAAGCAGAGAGCAGCCACGCGGAGATTCAGGTCGTCAAGCAGACGACGAAGGTGGCGAATCCCGGTCTGTGAGAGCCGGCCCGGGAAGATCTCCCCCCTGGCATCCAGTTGCACTGCCTCCGCTCCCAGCTCCGAGGCAATCTCAAGTGACTTACGTAACGGCTGGTGGAGACTGGAGAGATCCACCGCGATTCTTACCTGCAACATCAACCGCATCCCAGGAAGGCCACTCGAAATTCCAGCCATCACCATGTCAGGAAGCGGACAGCCGTGCAAGGAGGGTGAACAGCAGGTATGATGCCCCCCGGACAACACCCCCCCCGTCTCCAGTGGAGAACTGCTGATGGCATCCGTCGCTTCTGTTTGTGAAGTGCTCCAGCAATCTGCCCCCCACCAGCTGGCAGAAGAATGGGACAATGTTGGCTTGCTGGTAGGCGAGTCCTCTCGCCAGGTCAAACGCTTGATGACCTGCCTGACGATCACGCCGGCCAGTGCTGCGGAAGCGGTAGAGGAGGGAGTGCAGATGATTATCACTCACCATCCGCTGCCTTTCCAGGAGTTGCGACGGCTGACCACCGAATCGACCCCTGGACGACTTCTACTGCAGTTGATCGAAGCAGGCGTGGCAATCTACAGTTCGCACACAGCCTTCGACTCCAGCGAGCGAGGCATCAACCAGCAACTTGCGGAGGGGATCGGGCTGATCCAAGTCAGGCCGCTGCTACCGGCTCCAGGGGGAAACGACCTGATCGGAACAGGTCGTGTTGGTGAGCTTGACCCTCCTCTCTCGCTGGATCAGCTGGCAAGCCTGGTTTCCGATTTCCTGGATACCCCCCAGGTCCAGGTTGTCGGGAAAACCGACAGGCAGGTCCAGCGTGCGGCAGTTGCATGTGGAAGTGGAGGTGGGTTACTGGAAGAAGCACGAAAGGCTGGCTGTGACCTGCTGGTAACCGGCGAGGCACGATTTCATGACTGCCTGGAGGCAGAAGCAGCCGGGCTCGCGATTATCCTGGCAGGTCACTTTGCCAGCGAGCGTTTCGCCCTCGAGCGGCTGGCACTCGAGATTGCCGAGAAACTACCCGGTGTGGAGACATTCGCCAGTCGCAGGGAATCGGACCCCCTCCGCTGGGTAACCAACTCTTCCGGGAATACAGGGTGAACCTGCTGTGAGCTCGGATCAGGTGCGTTGCCGATGACTGCCTGCAGCCATAAAATACCAGCTGGATTCTCTCCCCCGGATTTCGCCCACCATGCCCGACCATTTTCTCACCGCTCTTCCCGTCTACAACGAGATCGAGTACGTCGATGAAGTGCTGGATGCCGTGAGCCAGTACAGCGACAGGATCCTGGTGATCGATGACGGTTCCACGGACGGGACAAGAGAGCGAGTCAATCAGCACGAAAACGTGCAGGTGGTTCGTCATGAACAAAACTGTGGTTACGGTGCTGCCCTGAAAACCGCCTTTCAGTACGCGATTGAACATGGCTATGAAGTGCTGGTCACCATCGACTGTGATGGTCAACACGAACCGCTGCGCATTCCACAATTTGTTGCTGCCTGCCAGTCAGCGGATATTGTCTCGGGAAGCCGGTATCTCCAAAAATTCGAGGGGGATACCGAGCCTCCTTTTGAGCGGATGCAGGTCAACAAGCAGGTACTGGCCGAATTAAACCGGCGGTTGAAGCTGGATCTGACTGACGCTTTCTGTGGCTTCAAGGCATACCGTGTTGATGCGATCAAGAAAATAGAAGTCAACGAGGATGGTTACGCGATGCCACTGGAGTTGTGGGTGCAGGCGGTTCACCATGGTCTGCGGATCAAGGAGCTACCAATCCCACTGATCTACCTGGACGAATCTCGCAGTTTTGGTGGGGTTCTGGAAGAAGCGGCTGCACGCCTGCAATACTATCACCTGGTCCTTGATCGAAGCATCCTGGCGACAAGGAAAGGGGCCGAGGACATCCTGACTGGGGCAACCTGTTATCAGGAACCGGAATAGACGGCACGAAACCAGATCATGGGCGATGACGGGAATATCCAGGGGGCAGACATTCATGTTCCCGGTGAACATGGCGAGTTACTGGTTCATCCGCCAGTCGAAGAGCTTGGAGGCCTGCTACAAGAGAACATTCGCCTGCAGGAGAACTGGCAAACTCCCTCTTTCGCCAGCCAGGATTTTCAGCAGATGGCCAGAGACGGTCGTTCTCAGCTGGTTGATGCAGCCTGGCAGTACAGCCGCCGTTACCGCGATCAGGACTCGCTTCCGGAAAACAACGGTGAGGCTCCTGTCATCCTCTCCGGGCATCAGCCTGGCCTGGTTCATCCAGGTGTCTGGTTCAAGAACTTCCTGCTCTGCCGCCTGGCGGAAGCCGAGGGAGCAACCCCCATTAACCTCCTGATTGACAACGACATCCAGGGGAATGGGTCCATCCAGGTTCCTTCCGGTGACGCGGAATCCCCTCACCTGGCAACGGTCGCCATCGATCACCTTGATGAACCAGTCCCTTACGAGGAATGGTCCGTGGTGGACCGGGAGATGCTTCTCTCCTTCCCGGCTCGGGTCGCCGAGGCTGGTCAAAACTGGCTCAGGCATCCCCTGCTGGATGATCTCTGGAAGCATGTTGTCGAAGGAATCGAGGAAACACAAAACATCGGACAACTCCTTGCCCGTGCACGACATCTGCTGGAATCCGACCTGGGACTCAAGACACTGGAGTTGCCATTTAGTGAAATTTGCCAGTTCCCAGTATTCCGATTGTTCAGCACCATGCTTATCCAGCAGGCCAGGCAATTCCGGGAAATCCACAACGACTCCCTTGCAGAATATCGAAAGGCCCGGCGAATTCGCAGCCGGTCTCATCCTTTTCCGGAGTTAAACGAGGATGGCGGCTGGCAGGAAATTCCATTCTGGATATGGACTTCAACCGCTCCCCGGCGGAGGCGAGCATACACGAAAGTCGAGAATGACCGGATCATGGTCAGTGACCTGGAAGGGACTCGTTTCTCTCTGCCGGAATTACCTGCCGGCCAGGAGCATGACATCCTGGCAGCCTTCGAACATGTCGAGCAACAAGGGATCCGCTTCAGGCCCCGGGCGGTGGTTACAACCATGTTCAGCCGGTTGGTACTGTCCAATATCTTCCTCCATGGCGTGGGAGGAGCCCGCTACGATCGGCTTACCGATGTCATCATCGAGAGGTTCTTCGGCATGCCAGCTCCAGGTTTCGTGGTCGCTTCTGCCACTTTTCTTCTACCACTCCAATTACCCCCGGTCAGCAAGGAGGAGGTTAGCCAGGTTCGCCAGCAATTGCGTGACAGCGAGTTTTCTCCTGATGTCTACCTGGCTTCACTGCTTGAAAAAAAACAGCTTTCCGAATTTTCAGATATCGAGCAGATCCGGTCGCTGGTAAAGGACAAGCAGCTCCATGTCCATCAGCAGGTGGACCCCCAGGATCGGCCAGCCTGGCACCAGGAACTTCAACAGTTGAACGAGCAACTGGCTATCCATGCAGCTCCCTATTCTGAACAACTGCGCAAATTGCTTGCTCAGCGAGAGCGGCAACTGGACCAGAAAACCGCATTCTGCTCCCGCGATTTCCCTTTCTGCCTTTTTCCTGCGGAAACTTTATTTCCTCAACTACTGGCATTTGTGGGAAAACCCCTTTAATCTATCTGGCAATGGAGTGAAGACGGATCGCAGCAGACAAAATAGAAGGGATTCTGTTCCATGGCATCCATGGGTTCCCGTGTTGCAGGGACGGAGCAACGGAAGCCTCTCGTCCGGCAACTCACACAAAAAACCCCGCTAGAGATTAACTCACCTGTCGGCAAAATCATGCCGGCTTGTGCCGGGGATCATCCCGCCATTCATCATTTCCTGTCGAACGTCTTCAAGGCCCCTGTTGCGGCTGCTGACTTCAACAACCAGCTGGATAACCCGACATACGAACCCTCGAACCGCCTGCTGGTTCGGCATGGGTCAATCATCATTGCCCATTCCCGGGTTATCGATCGTGAGATTCAGTTTGGGGATCAGCAGCTCCCTGTTTCCTACCTCACCGAAATGGGAACGATCCCCGAATTCCGTGGACACGGTGTAGGAACGGCACTTCTGGGGGCTGTCGAGCAGCAAATGCAGCTCAACGGTTCCACTGTCGGTGTTCTGCGAACCACGATTCCTCATTTTTATGCCCACCTGGGCTGGTCACTCTGTACCACCCCGGTGAAATCAGTAGCCGGTGCGCACGAGATACTCTCCCACCTGATCGGGAAGCAACGGCAGCAGGAAGCAGAACGGGCAGTCAATCCGCTCAATGAACCATTGAAGCAACTTAATATCCGACTCTGGCGGCACGTGGAACAGGATGCCCTGATGCGGATCTACCAGCTGAATACAGGATCCTGCTATGGAGCCCACATACGGACAGAAGCGGCCTGGCGATGGCTCTTCAATCGCCGGGCTTTTGACCAGATCTACGTCGCCCTGGAGAGCAGCGAAAAAATTGCCCTGGGAGCGTCACTCCATTCGATTATTGGCTACGCGGTGGTCAAGAGCGGTCGTGTGGTCGAGCTGATGGTAGACCAGGGAAGAACGGATGTACGGAATCAGCTCCTGCAGCGAATTTGTAGTGACGTCATTGAGCACCAGGACAAGCATGTAACGATCGATGCCCAGGCAGATGACGTCCTGCACAAGATTGTTCTCCAGTCCGGGGGCGAACGAGTTTCGCTGGCCACACCGGGACTGGAGGTGACGATGGTAAAAGTATTCGATCCACTTGAATTCACTCGTCATATCCGAAGCAGCTTCCGGCAGCGCGTGAGAGATGCCAATCTCAGTTTCCCCTGTGAGCTGGGAATAAACCTTGGGACGGAACGGTTCCAGATTGTCTGTAACCAACGAAGCACCCGGTTGCTCCATGGCAAGCTTGGGCGAAGCTACCTGAGCTGTTCGGCCGGCGTTCTCTCTCAACTGCTGCTTGGCCAGTGCAATATCTCACAGGCAATCAAGCAGGAGCAGATCATTCCATCCACCCAAATTGCCTCGGAAACCGCACAGGCCCTCTTTCCCCGGATCCCGTTGTGGTTTCCGTCACTTGACGACTTGCCGGCATGAACCCATTGAACCATCCTGATCCAGGGAGTGGTGATTTTAATGGGACCAGGGTGGCTTGGTTCCTTGTCGTGCTGACAGGATTTCTGTCTATCGCCGCTGCCATCGTGCAGCGACCAAACCTGGACACGGATGCGGGAACCTGCATCCTGGCGGCAGAACAATACCAACTGGGCCGAAGCGATCGCTTTCACCAGCTCGTCGATGTCGATCCTGATAATCTTTCGCAGGACCGGATCCGTCGTATTACCTGGTGGCCCCCGTCGTACAGTATTCCGGCGATGCTTGGAAAACAGACTGGCCTGAACTGGGGGCGGTCCGTTCAATTCAGCTATCTCTTCTTCTGGTCGGTTGGAGTCCTTGGCTGGACATTCCTTTTTCGCCGTCTTGTCAGCGAACGACTACTCCCCTGGCTTGTCCTCTCGCTTCTCCTGTTCCGGTACTGCCACGTGGCCGGTTACCTCTACGAGGGTGGTGAGCTGATGTACTGGTCTCTTTTTCCTGTTGTCATCCTGCTTAACCTGTCTGCCCTCGAGAGACGTGAGGGTGGACTCCATCTCACCATCCTCGCTGGCCTGGCGACTCCCTGCCTGGTGCTCCTCAAGTACAGTGCTGGAATTTCCGCCCTTGGTATCGGCTCCTGCTGGCTGCTAATGGTACGTACACGCCAGACAAGCCTGTCCCGCCTCGGCTGCTGGACTGCTGCCGCTGTCGTTGCCAGTGCCACAATCCTGCTCGGCGGACAACTTCCGACCGGCAACCCTGCAACCAGTAGTGGGCAGTGGCAATGGGCTGCCCTGGCCTGGGGCCCAGGTGCCTGGACATTTGCCATGTCCGACCTGGAATCGCTCGTCCGTTTCCTGGCGATCCAGCCGGGTCGGAATTTCCTTCCGGGAATCGGTGGAGGAATCCAGGGTGGGCAGATCGCCCTGGTCTCACCGGTTACCCTGGGAGTCGTCGCCTGGCTGCTGGTCCATTCACGGCGCCGTCAACTCCCNGCNGTNGCCGTTGGCAGCGANCGGTCAAGGAGCATGGCTGAAAAGGTACTCGTCGTTCATTTGCTTGTCTTTACACTCGTGCTCACAGGACTCATNCTCTCAGGCGGTGCCATTCACATGGATGCCCGCCTGCTGCGCCCCGCGGCCCTGGCCGTGCTACCACTGCTGGTCGTGCGAGCCAGCGAGGTGATCCGTTCGGGGGACAGAATGGCTCGCTACTCGGGAGCAACATTCCTGCTGTTGCTCGTTATCATTCCTGCAACCTACGGTGCAGCCACGCTCGTCGACAAGTCTGTTTTCCGGAGCCGCTCCGCGGCCAACCAGTCCGGACCTGCCGGGATTCGCCATGACCTGCTCGATAAGGATGGCGATGCCCTGCAGTTCTACCAGGAGGTGTCCGGAGCTGCGGGGGAGGAGAGCGTTATTTACATGATTGATCCGGGCATGGCCCTGCCACTTGCCCGGCAGAGACTGCTTATCGAACATGCCCACCTGCGCACCCTGGNACACCTGAAATCAAAGCAGTACAGGGGAACCCCTCCTGGTGGCGTGTTGCTTGTACTGCCCGCCGAGTTCACCAGCAATGGAAAACTCGCNGTGATCAAGAACAGTTTTCCCGGTGTGACTCACTGGCAGCCAGTTGCTCTTGATTCCCAGGAAGGCTGGATCCTGCAGCGGGGGACTTACTAGATCAATACCGCTCATCCTCCTGGAGCGGGAGTGAGACAGGGCGTCCCTCCCGGGCACTGATGGCAACTGCCTCGGTGAATTCCATATAGCGGACACCCACCGAGAAATCATTGAACTGGATTTGCTCGTGGCCCCGGATGGCATTCACAAATTCCTCCTCAACTCTCCAGCCACCCGCCTTCTCCACGGGCACTTCCACCTCTTCGAAATCCCCACCCGCCATCGCCAGTAACAACTGGTCCTCAGGCGCCATCAGGTACTTGAGCGTTCCCTCTTCACCGTAAAGATGCACCTGGGGCGACGGGCCGCCATGCAACACGCCGCTGATGTGATAGAGAGCTCGTGCTCCATCGGGCAAGCGGGCAAGGACATGCGTCGAGTCCGGGGTTCCCACCTCCAGCGACTCTCCTCCCAGGGGGTCCGGACGGCTGCTGGTAAAGGTGGCATCGGCAGCAAACACCTCGACCGGATCCGGTACCCAGCGAACAAGCGGCTCATGAACAATACCCATCGCCAGTGCATTGAGGCCACTGAACTGGGCACTCTGTCGCCAGTGCATGGGAGCCTGGGAATCAGCATAGGCACTGTTGGTAGCCAGCACCGCAATTTCTCGAAGCGGTCCCAGGCGTCCCGATTCGAGTATTTCCAGAACCACCTGGTGAGCTCGCAAGCCAAGTGGGCTGGGGACAATCTGCGTGATTAACTCGGGGCGTTGCTGGCTCGCCTGCAGCATGGCATGAGCCTCGCTAGCGTTCATCGCCATGCGAGCCTCGGTCAAGACATGCTTTCCTGATTCCAATGCGGCAAGCGTGATCGGGCAATGCAGGTATGGCCAGGTGCCGATCACCACGGCATCCAGGTCCGGATCCTCGACCAGTTGCTGCCAGCTCTCATAACCACGAGGGATTTCAAACTCGGCTGCGGCGCGGGCCGTTGATTCGTTCGTCCGGTTACAGACACCTGCAATCTCAACTGCCTGACACGCTCGCAGGCCGGGAACATGCTTGCTCCGCGTATTCGCTCCAAGCCCGACAATACCTACACGAATCGTATCCATAAACTCCTGGCTCTCCTCGTTCACTTGATGGGACTCTCGTACCAGACAACATTCTTGCTTGCCTGACCCGCCACGAGCAGATCCAGGTCACCATCGCCATCCATATCCACGGCCCGTATATCGTAAGCAGCCTGGTCCTCTCCGATCACGTGGGTGGTGAAATTTCCTGCTCCGTCATTCTCGAACCAGGCAACTCGCTTGTCGTCCTTGGCACAGGTTGCTGCATCGATATCCCCATCACCATCCATGTCCACAACCTGCAGGCAGTGAGGGCCAAACAGGTCGGGGTGAATCGTGTGCAATTGCCAGTCCGGTGCCTCGAACCAGATCACGCCCCGGTCATGACCCCGGGAGGCAATGAAATCGGTCAGGCCGTCACCATTCACATCCGCCGGATGGATATTCGTGGCCCCGGGCTGGTCGCCGGCCAGCAGATGACGGGTCCAGGGTCCCCTGCGTTTGCGAGGAGCCTGCCACCAGGCAAACCAGTTCCCCTTGCCCGACATGTCCTGGGGGCCCCCCTTGGCAGCACTGGCAACATCGGCACGACCATCCCCATCCACGTCACCCACTCCCAGGTAATGACTCAAACCCGGCGCATCCCCGTCTGCAACCAGCTGCCGCTGCCACTGGACCTGGCCACGGCGGCCTGCCTGCCGGTACCAGACCAGGCTGTTGGCAAAGGGTCCTGCCGGCTGGGCACTGTTTGCCAGCAGATCCGGGCGGCGATCCCCGTCCACGTCTCCCACCAGCAGCCCGTGGATGCCATCCACCTTGTCGTCCACCAGTCCCACGACCCACCGCTGGCGGGTTGCCTCTTCAGGCTGACGCATCCAGACGATGTAACCCGGCTTGTACCGGCAACCAATGAAATCAAGTCGACCATCACGGTCCACGTCCATCACCTCGCCATGAATCAGGTTCAGTCCTGTCTCCTGACCGATCGGGATCTGGTCCCAGCCAGGGGCGACCAGCAACAAGGTCTCGCCACCGGCATTACAGATAATGTCAACCTGGCCATCCCCGGTAAAATCACCTGCCACTGCCGTGTTACAGTGTTCTCCCTCGTAAACCACGTGCCTGACCCAGGAACCTTTTTGAGCCTGGGCGCTGGCAAGCGGGAGAAGAAGACCGATCAATCCAGGCAACAGGGTAGACAGGTAGAACCGCTTCATCTGGCGTACTCCCAAGTGTTCATTTTTCCCCAGGCTGGCCCAGGTTCACCAAGGCCCGCTCACCTCTTTATACTGGAATTCTTTCTCACTCGCTCATTTCGCCCTCCAGGGAAAGTACCTCCGAATATCATGTTTCCTGCGATAGTCATTACTGCCGCTTTCTGCCTGCTCGCCGGGTATCTCCTTGGGTGGCACCAGCGTGGGGGCGAACAGGTTGACTCGCTCACCGGCCTGCCGGACAAGCGGGCCTTTAACGAGGCCCTTGCCCATGCAGCAGAATCCGTGCAGGGTGGGGAAAAGCGGGTCATCTGCTTCCTGGATCTGGATCACTTCAAGCAGGTGAATGATCAATTCGGCCACCTGGCTGGTGATCACCTGCTGGAGGTCGTTGGTCACCAGCTGGAATCGCTCCTGCCCGGGCAGTGTTATCGCTGGGGAGGAGACGAGTTTGCCTCACTATTACCGCTGGAGCTGGATGATGCATGGGAACTGGCCGAGTCCCTGCGGCGGGCAGTTGAGGANGCANCGATCCTCTACCAGGGCGAGNNCCTNCCGGCCACGATCAGCATCGGCCTNGCNGCCATGNAAACNGNNNAATCAAGNGGCGGNTCCGCACTGGCAGCNGCTGATGCAGCGCTTTACCAGGCCAAGCTGTTGGGTCGAAACAGGATCTCCAACAACAACCAGCAGTCCGCTGTTCCCCCGAAATCGGGGCCATGACCTCTTCTGGCCGTTAACCTGGTGNAACTTTATGGATTGTATGCATGCCACCATTCTTTCCTGTGAGGCTCCTTTGATAGGCTCATAAAGAATTTCACCCGNNACAGACGATTCATATTGATAGTACCGTCAAAAACNAAGAACCACCTGCACGGAANNANTGTNTATGTTTCACANAANACCTTTCTTCTACTCCATCATTGGTTCACTGTTTCTTTTTTCCTCATCCTTGCTCCAGGGACAGGAAACCTGCCAGGAATTATTCAACGGATCCTATATCCAGCTCACGAACATTGGCAGGGAACTCTGCANCCTGGTGTTGCAGGATACCCCCGNGGAACCAGCGGGCCATCATCACGGCTTGAAGTCAGGCCGCACCGACACCCATGCTCCCGCGGGGCTGATGGGAGACCATGCTCACGGNAAGGGTGAGATGATGGTCGAGTACAAGTACATGAACATGTACATGGGTGGTAGCAGGGCGGGGCATACAGCGATCAGTACAGGGGCGGCACGCATGTTCGATGGCAACATGTTCANGGTCGTACCGGAAGCGATGACAATGGAGATGCACATGACACATTTCATGTGGGCTCCAAGCGATGAGGTCACGCTCTACGTGATGCCAATGTGGGTGATCAATACGATGGACCATACGTTGTTCGCAATGGGCGGGGGAACCAGTACTTTCCGCAAGACCAACGCCGGCTTTTCCGACCTCCCCTTTGGCGGTCTCTGGAAAATGCGCGAGGACGACAGTTCGGAAATGATCGTCAACTTCGGCTTCAGTGCTCCCACCGGGGACATCGACAACACAACGGCCAATCCAATGGGAATCCAGGGGGAGTTTCCCTACCCGATGCGACTCGGCAAGGGTTCCTGGACTGCCCGACCGGGGATTACCTGGAAGTCCTACTCCCCAACTGGCATGCGTGGTATCCAGCTTCAATCTGACATCGTGCTGGGCGCCAATGATCAAGGCTATTCCGTAAGCGATGAGTACCGAGCTGATGCCTGGGTCAGCCGCCTGCTCGACAAGGAGCAGAATACAGCGGCGACGCTTCGTGTCGAGGCGACCTGGAAAAGCAACTACCGGGGAGTGGATGCGGATCTCAATCCAGCAATGGTGCCCACGGCCCGACCGGATTACCGGGGCGGGGAGTGGATTAATCTTGGCTATGGCCTGATCCACAGTCTCAAGGACGGTAGCAGACTAAATTTTGAGATCGTTCATCCGGTTTACCAGCACCTGGAGGGAGTCCAACTGGAAACGGACTGGTCGCTCTCGGCCAGTTGGTCCAAAGCGTTCTAGGTCATCTCTGACCTCAGAAAAGAAGTGTTTCTGTTAATTCTCAAAAAGCGATCTTTCTTCTGAAAACCGGCCTTGACCGATTCTTGAGAATCCCGTAATCTCCCGCCCTGTCATTCAGAACCGCGTTTCATCGTGGCTTGGGATGACAGGAATTGTGATCTGGTGAGTCCAGCAGTGGACAGCCAGGCAAGTTTGGCTGGGCACGGACGCTCACTGATTTGCCGGCATGCCAGTAACAGTTCAACCGAGTACCTGGACAAGCGGCTGTGAGCAAGATGCGAGCGGCAAAACGTCCAATCGCTCCCGGAAACCTTACGGAGTCCTTCGCCCCCCTGGGACCCGTCGATTCCGGGGGCTTTTTTTGCGCCCTCCGGAAAGCACGATTCTACTGAAGGTGCCGGACTGTCAGTACCGTCCAGTGGCTGGCCCGCGTGTACTTGTCAAGTATTCGCGACGACTGGATCTCCACCGGCAGGGCCACAGGGTGGCCATCCTGCATGTAATGAATCTCATATCGCTGGAAGACAAGGAGCCCCTTCTCGTCGGTAATGCGAATATTGCGATTTTCAATCCACCGTGCTGACCAGTTCTCGCCAAGCTCGACAATCTGTTGCATCGGTACCTCAGAGAAAAAAGTCTGCATTTCCTGGCGGACTCTCTTCTCATTCTGGTAATACTCTCTGAGTGTCATTTGTCCGGAGGTTCGCATCCCTGCCAGCAGGGTCAGCTGGTGAGCTTCCTCGTGCTTTCCCTCCNTGATCANCTGGAACCAGTTGTNCNTNTTGTTCGCCGCCGCGGCAAACATCCGAGCATTGAAATAATGTTGCCGACCGAGTGTCCAGCCACCCACGATAACGGCAATAACCAGCGAGAGCGTGGCAAGGTGCCGGCCCATGAAAAGATGGGGTTCTCGCCGGATTTTCGCGACGGCCACCAGGCTGATAATGATCGCCGGCAGGGAAAGTATCAGGAGGAAGATTGGCATCAACAGGGCGGAAATGGAAAGCAAGGCCAGGATCAGTGCAACGACACTCCACCCATTGATTACCTGGTAATCCCGACGGTCCCCCCATTCATCGTAGGCTCCCTCATGGTTCGCCTGCTGATGTGATTCATTCATAGCTTCACCTGATAATTTCTTATCGGCTTGTGCAACCGACGGGCTNGACTTGATTNGGAANGGCCCNGCATNGAGAGACTACTGCAGGGCTCGCTGNAGTTCNGGTATCGAGGTGATTCCCTGGGCNAAGATACCGATCCCCTCTTCACGAAGTGACCTCATACCNGNTTTCGCTGCCAGCTGGTGGAGAACATCTACAGCAGGCTGTTGTGCAAGCGCCTGGCGGATATTGTCGTCGACGATGAGCATTTCAAAGATCCCGATCCGGCCACTGTAGCCAAGCCCACCGCAGTGCGGGCAGATCGGGGGCGGAGCATTCTTCTTGTTTTTTGGGGCCTGGGGATCCACTGGAGGGGGCTGGTATTCCTGGAACAGGACCGGTACTCGCTCCGAGGGAAGCTGCAATTGCTGGAGAATAGCTGGGCTCGGCTGAAACGGAACCTTGCATTCCTCACACAACCGCCGAACAAGCCTCATATTCACCACCAGGTTGATGAACTTGATAAAACTGGATTTATTGGTCGAAGCCGAAAAGAGCTTGTTGAGAGCTTCTGCTGCACTCTTGGCCTGGACAGAGGTGATCGTCACGATTCCCTCTGTTTCTGCAACCATGCAGAGGGTATCGAGCGTCTCCTTGTCCGCAATATGGGGAACCGTAAAGACATCGGGCTGCCGCAGCATCATCTTGGGAACAATATCCGCAGCTTTTTCACCCTGGGACTCATCAAATTCCTGCACATCGACATTCTCGACCTCGGGTTCTCGACGAGTTTTCTCCTCGATACCAAGAAAATCACCAGTGTAACGATCGGTCGCCATCAGGCCGGCAGCCCAGAGAGAAGAGAGCCCTCCTCCGTTTGCCGGTGCGGAAAGCACATAGATCCCTGTCGGGGGAGTGGCCGGTTTCTCGCCAGTAGCCCGACCAACCCGTTCCATGAACTGATATGCCATCGACTCACGCATGCCGAGATCCTCAAGTGACATCTGCTCCTGCTTCGGGTCGACAACTCGAATGATCACACGCTCACCAGTTTCAACCCCCTGGGTGGTAATCTGGCAGGTTCTCACAACTCGCCGATAAGTCACTTTGAATTCTCCCGCTTGCCTGCTACGACGGTCCGCTGGATCGAGATTGGCCAGCTTCTTCATGACTGCCAGCATGACGTCGCCGACCTTGCGATCCATGCTGGGCAGGTTATGCCAGAATCCATCCACATCGAAACGGATGGCAACTCCCTGGGCGGTATAGTCGACCAAAATACGATTGGCATTTTGATCCATCGCCTGGGCNACCAGCACTTTCGTGGGAGCAATCCCNGGNGATTGCCGTGCCTGGATTGCGTTGGCCTGGTTCTCCTGGTCCGATGCCGCNCCCGTGGCCTTGAATTCCACGTCAGGCCCCATCTCGAGGGGATTCACCGTTTTCTTTTTTTTCTTTCGTCCAAACATCTACGTTTCAATCGTTCGACAAGACTAGAGAATACCCGGCTGCGTAACGTTAATACCCTTCAGTGCCATTTTCAGGGCTTCCACGTTAGGAGCAACGCGGAAAGCAGTTTCACGATCGATCAGTTCNTCATCAATCAAATTCTTGAGACTCATGGTGAAATCCTGCATTCCTTCCTCGGCACCAATCTTGATCGCGTCGGCAAGTTTCTCGTCCTGCCCTTCCAGTACGAGTTTCGTGATCATCGGCGTGAAGGTCATGATCTCAACTGTCGGTACCCGGCCAACTCCATCCTTGATCGATGGAAGTAACTTCTGAGCAACGATGCCTTTCATGTTGAAAGCAATTGCAGAACGGATTGCCGAATGCATGTCCTCGGAGAAAAGGTCCAGGATTCTTCCGATCGTGGAAGGAGAGGTGGAGGCATGGATCGTGCCAAACACCAGGTGACCGGTTTCGGCCGCGTGGATAGCAGTCATGAATGTCTCTTCATCACGCATTTCACCCACCAGCATGATATCGGGGTCCTCACGCACCGCATGCTTCATGGCGACCGAAAAGTCGACCACATCAATGCCGACCTCTCGCTGATTGATCAGGCATTTTTCCTCGGTATAAACAAACTCCACTGGATCTTCCAGGGTCAGGATATGCTTGCGTTCCCGCTGGTTAACCCAGTTCAGCATCGAAGCGATGGTAGTCGACTTTCCGGAACCGGTAACACCCGCCAGCAGGATCATTCCCTGGTCAAATTTACAAAGCGATTCCATCACCGGTGGCAGGTTAAGCCCGGCAAAGTCAGGTATGAAGTTGGAAACCCGGCGAGCAACCAGGCCGATATTTCCCAGTTGCTGCAGCATGTTCACCCGAAATCGCCACTGCACTCCGTCCACATCAACAGTGTAGGCAAAGTCAACTCCGCCCTCTTCCTCAAAGATCTTTCGCTGCCGCTTGTCCATCATGGGAAACAGAAGCCGGACCATTTCCTCCCTGTCAATTGGTGGGCGAGTAAGATCACGCAGGGTCCCGTCTACCCGGACAATAGGTGGCCGCCCCACCTTCATGTGCAGGTCACTTCCCTCGAGCTTTACCAGGGCCCGAAAAATCTTGTCAACCTCGAGCTCATCCCTGGTTTTCAGAAATCTTGCGGCATCGCCATCAACCGCACCGCTGGGCTGGGCAGGATTATTGGTCGCCATGTTAGACCTTTCTTTGACCTGATCCCGTCACGGCTGGCATGACGGGATACTCATGAATCACTCAATCCGTACCGGGACTCCCCTGTCGCGCATGACCTGCTTGGTTTCCCGGATCGTGTATTCTCCAAAATGAAAGATACTGGCAGCCAGGGCAGCATCTGCTTTCCCTTCCAATATCGCATCGGCAAGGTGGTCGGGGCAACCCGCCCCTCCGCTTGCTACCACGGGTATCGTAACCTTTTCATTCACAGCCCGCGTGATTTCGATATCATAGCCGTCCTTCGTACCGTCACAATCCATACTGGTAAGAACAATCTCACCCGCTCCCAGTTGCTGGACCTGCTGCGCCCAGTCAACCGCTTCCAGCCCGGTTGGTGTACGGCCTCCATGAATATGGACTTCCCACGTCTCCCTGCCGGCGCTTTCTTCTGAACCATTGTAAACACGCTTAGGATCTATATTCACCACAATACACTGGCTGCCAAAGCGACGGGCTGCCTGCTGGACAAATTCCGGGTCCTCGCATGCTGCCGAGTTGATCGACACCTTGTCACAACCCGCATTGAGAAGCCCACGAATATCCTCGAGCGTGCGGATACCCCCCCCCACGGTAAGGGGCATGAAAATCTGCTCGGCAGTACGCCGGACCACGTCAATCATGATATCCCGACCCTCGTGGCTGGCGGTAATATCCAGGAAAACCAGCTCGTCCGCTCCCTCTCTCTCGTACCGCGCGGCCACCTCGACCGGGTCTCCGGCATCACGGAGGTTGAGGAAGTTGGTACCCTTGACAACCCGTCCCTGGTCAACATCCAGGCAGGGAATCACTCGTTTTGCAAGCATGAGGATCCTGCAATCCAGTAAATGGAGATGCTGGCCACGACACGTTCACTCACGACCCAAAGGGCGGCACATCCAGGTCAGCCCTTTTTCACCTTGGCAATGGCCTCCTTGGCCACCACCAGGCACTGCTTCATGTCGTCAATGGGATTCTCAGGGTTCGCCTCGTACTCAAGCGAGAGCGACCCATCAGCAGGAAAACCGATTTTCACAAGTGCCTTGAAAATACCAACAACATCCAGGTGACCACTGCCGATCACCACGTTTCGTGATCGCTTCTCCTGCTTCTCCTCGTCCTTGATGTGCAGGGCGAAGACCCGCTTGCCAAGCTCGTGAACTGCCTTGACCGGATCTTCCTTGCTGCGAATGAAGTGCCCGGTATCGACGCATGCACCAACCAGCGGATGGTGTCCCTTGACCGCGGTCGCGACATCCGAGATCTTGTCATAAATGGCATCCGGGCCGTGGTTATGGATGGCAATACGGATCTTGAATTCCTCACACAGCTTGTCAAGGCTGTCAAAAGAATCGAGCTGGGGATTGGCCGTGATACAGCGGATTCCAGCCCGCCTGGCAAACTCGAATACCTTCCTGTTTGCTTCGTGGTTGCTGGAAAAACCGTTAACCCCGTGGGCACTGATCGATATCTTTGCCTTTTCCAGGATGGCCTTCTGCTCGGCGATCTGTTCATCAGTCGCCCCCAGCCCCAGGTGCTTGCTGTAAAACTCCACATGGTGCAGTCCCATGCCCTGGATGTGGCGAATCGCCTCNAGGGCATTAAAATTACGCAGCGAGTAACTCTGCACGCCGATCGGNTAACCCCCGTACGGATCATCAGCAGCAAGGATACTGGGGACATCAAGGAAAGTAGCCCCGGCAGCAGCCGCACTCGTAAGGGCAAGAAATCGTCGTCGCGTGATCGAGTTTTTCATGAGACGTGTACCTGTAAGTAGATAGGAAGCTGGTGAAGAACCAGCGTGCAGTCCTTCATTATGAATCAC
Source organism: Planctomycetaceae bacterium (assembly GCA_002708345.1). Next base: position 16,692 of record PANG01000004.1, read on the forward strand.
CAGGCGTGCTGTCTCAAGCAGCGACACCCTACAAAATCACCGGTTCACGGCAGTCGCTTGACCTGCACGTTACGAAAAGAGACCTTGCTCTTGGGGTCATGCGCCTGGAAGGCGAAGGTCCCCTTGCTCAGTACCCGCACAAAGCCATCACTCGTCGGCTTTGCGTCCTCCGGTTCGGTGTAATCAACAACGACCTTGTCGTTGATCTTGATGATAATCTGCTTGCCCTTGACGATGATGTGCTGGGTCCACCATTCGTTGTCCTTGGCCGGGGGATCTGCCACGTCGACAATGCCATACAGGCTACCGGTCTTCTTGGGATCCCCGTGGGTAATATTGACCTGTGCCTCGAACCCATACTTGGGCCAGCCGTCCTCCTGATACCGCGTGTGAAAGTAGATTCCCCCATTACTTCCGGGGGTTGTCATCACCTCGGCCTTGAATTCAAAGTTCACGAACGGTTCCTTGGCACCGGTATAGAACAGGTGGCTGCGAGGGCCATGGCAGACGAATGCCCCATCCTCGACCTTCCAGGAATCTGCATTCTCACTGGCCTTCCAGCCAGAAAACGACTTGCCATCAAAGATCGTGACCCAGCCATCCTTTGATTTTTTCTTGTCCTTCTTGTCTGCCTCGGCAACACCGATCACCAATGTTGTACAGACAATAGCTATGAGCAGGTTGCGAATTTTCATGGTCGTGAGCTCCAGTTGAAGTGGGTAGTTTNCTGTGTCATTCATGTTCTTCAGGCACGTAACAGCGGAAGGGCTGGAAAACAGTGTCAGGTCATCTTCATGGTCGTCCCCTGCGAAGCCTCTCTTTTGTGCAATCATCGATTATACACATGGAAATGGCTNGATGTTTCAGTCCACGGNTNGCTCCTTCNGGAGCNNGATTGAATTTGACCCCTCACGACCAGCTTCCCTAGAATCACGTTAATGGGAGGAAGGCAGAAAGTGCTTCCTGCCAGGGAACAGGGAAAACAGGATCATGAACAGGAATTCTCCAGTCGGCCTCTNCTTGCTTGTTCTGGTTGTCAGCGTCGGATACCCGGCNAGCAGCCATGCCCAGCAGGTGGTGATTACCTCGCCGTTTCAAAACATCCACGATGGATTTTACGAGCATATCGGTTTTGGCATGGGGTACAGCAANTTCGGTCCNCGCGGNGGCTGGTTCTTTGATTTCAACAGCACCAACGGTGCCGCTCCACCTTTTGGTGGCTGGGCCGGCGGCGGTGCACGGTTTGGTTTCAGCGGACGAAAGGGAAACTCCCGCTTCAACTTCAACATGGTTCTGGCGCAGGGAAACACGCGAAGCATGACCATGGTGGCTCCCAGCATCACGGTTCCCAATGGTTATGGCGGCTCNATTTTCAGCGGTTCCTTGCGNCCCTTTGTCACCGGCTGGGTCCCGGTGGTGGGACAGGGCTGGTCGGTACAGCCAGTCATTCCCTATCGTCACAATGCCGCAGAGCTGCGTGAAAAACTCCGTCGCGTGAATAACCCGGAGCCGGAAAGCAGGGAATCTCCCAGGGCAGGCGAACCCCAGAAACCGGAACCAGACCTGGTACTCGGGCAAAAGGAGAAGGCACCGGCAGTTCAACAGTTTTCCAGCTCGGCGGACCGCGGTGAAGACAGCCTGGTGGCGATACGCAAGCAACTGGAGCAGCAGGATCGAAAACTACTGGCCGAGGCGTACGAGTTGATTATTGAAGGCCAGCAGGCCGAGCTGGCAGGCAAGAACGGGGTAGCACGGATTTTCTACCGCCAGGCGGCCAACCGCTGCCAGGGTGAGTTNCAAAAGCAGCTCCTGCGCCACTGTGAGCAGTTGAAGCAGCAGGCGAGCAAGGAGTAACGGCGACCCCGGTCAGANGCGTGCCCGCGAGTGTTTCGCCGGCAGCCAGGCACCCCCCTCTTCACTGCTTGCCACACACTGCTGGATAAAATACATCCCCTCCACGCCGTCGTTGACATTGGGGTAGATCGTGTCCACGGAGGGGAATTCCTGGCCAGCGGAACGCAATACCATGCTGTCAAATGCCGAGCGATAGACATTGGCAAAGCACTCAAAGAAGCCTTCCGGGTGACCACTCGGCAACCGGCAGGAAGCGGACGCAAATTCGTTGATGAAGGGGGCATTGGGATCCCGCGTGTAGATTTGGTGAGGTTCGCCGTTTCGACGAACAATCATCTGGTTGGGATTCTCCTGTTGCCAGCAAAGCGACCCCGCAGTGCCGTCGATCTCGATACTCAGATCATTTTCCCGGCCATGGCTGATCTGGGAGGCTGTCACGGTTCCCAGCCCACCGTTTTCGTAGCGGATCACGGCGGTTCCGTAATCATCCAACTGGCGACCGGACTCGAACGTCTTGAGAGTGCAGCTGATGGATTCCGGGAGCAGGCCAGTCATGTAACGACCCAGGTTGAAAGCATGCGTGGCAATATCCCCAAAGCATCCAGCGGCACCACTCCGGGAGGGATCTGTTCGCCAGGCAGCCTGCTTCTGGTCATCATCCTCCAGCCGTGTTCGAAGCCAGCCCTGGATGTACTGGGCCCTGACCGCCTGGATCTCCCCCAGCTCCCCGGCCAGGATCATCGCCCGGGCCTGCCGCACCAGCGGGTACCCGGTGTAGTTGTGCGTGAGAGCGAAAACCACGCCGGATTCGTCGACCGCCGCCGCCAGCTGCTCCGCCTGGTCCAGGTCAAACGTCATCGGCTTGTCACAGATCACGTTGAAACCAGCTGTCACCGCTGCATGGGCAATCTCGAAGTGCGTGTGGTTTGGAGTAGTGACCGAAATAAAATCAACACGCTCGTCTTCCGGCAGGGCCAGTTCCGACTCGATCAGCTCGGTATACGAACCATAAGCTCGATCAGCGGGGATATCATAATCGGGTGCCGAGGCCCTGGCCCGTTCAGGGTCGGAAGAGAGTGCACCCGCCACCAGCACGGCTCGATTATCAAGTACCGCCGCCGTGCAGTGAACACGACCAATAAACGACCCCTGGCCACCACCAACCAATGCCATTCTCAGTTTTCGATTGAGGTCCCCGTTAGTCGCCATGGCTGGATACTCCCCTGGATCAATAAAACACGTTCCGTGGCACCCAAGTGTCCATCTCACAGGCAACAGCCACCACAGGTTCGTCCTTTTTAGCAGATCCCGACAGGGGTTCCAGTAAGGGGTCCTGCGGGCGAGGGACAATGCCAAATCCTGCTAGCGGGTAAGCTCCGAAATCGGTAGCATGGGAGTGGAACAACCCCCTCACGGACAAATGACCTGGGCGGCAGGGTCCGGTGGGGACTACGCAGGAGAAAAAATATGAGTACCTGGCGGAAAATCAGGAGACCCGGAATCTGGTTGAGCGGACTGGGAACCGGCTTGCTTGTTGGAATCGGCATGATGATTGGTGCCGTGGGGGTGACCCGCCATTCGGCATCAGATGCCGAGGTGCCCCTGCACCTGCCAGCCCAGTTGCAAGCCACGGCGACCAACAGTGCATCCACATTCGCCATTGCAACCGGAAAGATCTCGGACTCCGAGGGAATCTTCTTCCTTGACTTCCTGACCGGCGACCTGCAGTGCGCGGTGCTCTACAAAAACGGGCTCTGGGGAGCAAAGTTCGTCGCCAACGTATTCCAGGACCTGGAAATCCAGGCAACAAAGAAGCCTCACTTCCTGATCGTTACCGGGGAAAACGAATTCGCACGTGGTGCCGGTGGCGGACAGCCGGGCGGCAGCGTGGTTTACGTGGTTGATTCCACTACCGGGAGTTTCGCGGTTTACGCTGTTCCCTGGAACCGGCAGGCAGAAGCGACACTGACACCCCAGGGTGGTAACCTGATCGTGCTGCAAAAAGGTCGGGCCCGGAACCTACAGATTCGTGACCAGTAATCCAGCACATGACTATCCGACAGGTTCCTTCCGCGTTAAAAGAGTGGCGTGAATATCGTCGTTAACGGAAACTCGATCGACGTCCCCAGGGCCTGTAACATTGTCCAGCTGCTGGAACAACTGGACCTGGATGGCCGTCATGTGGCGGTGGAGCTCAACCGGGCGATCCTCCCCCACGAGGACCACGCTTCACGGTTACTGGAAGACAACGACAGCCTGGAAATCGTCACATTCGTGGGCGGGGGCTGAGCAAGGATTGCGATGACAACACCGCTTGAAACATCCAGCCAGGTGACGAGCGAGGACCCGTTGCGGATCGGTTCCTTTGTCCTGAAGAGCCGCTTGATTGTTGGCTCGGGCCGTTACCAGGATGTGCAGGTGATGAGCGAGTCGCTGGAACTTTCAGGAAGCGACTGTGTGACCGTCGCGGTACGACGCGAGCGCCTGCACGACAGGGATGGAGAGAACCTGCTTGACCATATCGACCCGGAGCGATTTGTCCTGCTCCCAAACACGGCTGGCTGTTACAGCGCCGAGGATGCGGTCCGGGTGGCAAGNCTGGGTCGCGAGATTCTCCGTTCGCTTGGCAACGCCGGAGCGGACTGGGTCAAGCTGGAAGTCCTGGGCGACACCCGCACACTGCTTCCCGACCCGGTTGCCACGCTGGAAGCGACCGAACTGCTGGTCAACGACGGATTCCAGGTCCTCTGCTATACCAGCGACGATCCGGTGATGGCCCAGCGGCTCAAGCAGGCAGGGGCAGTCGCGGTGATGCCCGCCGGCAGTCCTATCGGCTCCGGCCAGGGAATCCTCAATCCCAATAACATTCGTATCTGCCTGGAGTATCTCAAGCAGGATGATCCCGATTACCCGGTGATCGTGGATGCCGGCGTGGGAACAGCCAGTGATGTCGCCTTTGCCATGGAACTGGGAGTGGACGGGGTGTTACTCAATACCGCCATTGCCCATGCACGTGATCCGCTGGCCATGGCCATGGCAATGCGCAAGGCGGTCGAGGCAGGACGGCTGGCTTTTCTCGCCGGTCGCATTCCTCGCCGTCTCTATGCCACTGCAAGCAGCCCGGAGGACGGGGTGATCGCCACGCACCCGTTCCCTCGCAAGGGAAAGTAGTCAGAGGTCATAGCGATCCTCGACCAGCTCACAACCCGGCAGGGAGTCAAGGAAGACCCGTCCATAGGGCTTGGTACGAATCCGGGGATCCAGCACCACGACCATTCCATAGTCGTTCTGGGAGCGAATAAGCCGGCCAAATCCCTGGCGGAACTTGAGTACCGCCTCTGGAAGCTGGTAGTCCATGAAGGGGTTACCACCCGCAGCGCTGATGTTTGCCAGCCGTGCTTCCAGGAGCGGTTGATCCGGTACCCCGAATGGCAACTTCGGGATGATCACGTTCTGCAGCGCATCGCCAGGAATATCAACGCCATACCAGAAACTGTCCGTCCCCAGCAGGAGACTGCGGGGATTCTCCTTGAACTGCTCGATCATCCGCTTCCGCGGCGTGCCATCCGACTGACTGATAAGCTGGAGGTCCTGGGCCACCAGCCAGGGAGCCAGCACCTCTGCCATCTTCCGCATCGCATCGTAGCTGGTCATCAGGACAAAGGCATGTCCATCNCTGCGGCCCACGTATCGCTTGACCATTTCGGTCGATGCGGCAAGGTGTTTATCCCGGTCCCTGCCCGGATCCGGCATNCCCTGCACAAGGACCANCTGGACCTGGTCTCGATAGCGAAAGGGACTGCCCAGGCGAGCCGTTTCGGCCACTGTCAATCCAACCCGGGAACGGAAAAAATCAAACGATGGCTCCTCGCCGGTCGAGAGGGTCGCACTGGTCATGACCACGGTACGGACCTTGTCAAATAACTCCGCTCGCATCACTGGTCCAATATCGACNGGCGCCGCCGAGAGGGTGATCCGACGTCGGCGGCGGCNCGTGGAGGTCTCGANCCANTAGACCATCCCCGGCAGATCCTGNCGGTTCCATTGATCNATGGAATCTGCNATNAGGCTCAGTCTCTGGTGCATGGAAACCAGGTCCTGCCGGGCAGCCGGTTCCTCGATCTGTTCACCATGGCGGCGGATCGTGGTGGCCAGCTTGGAAAGGGCCGGGCTGAGCCGGTTGGTGAACTGGCGGGGAGCATCGATCCGGCCATTCTCCTTGGCATGCTCCTCGCGCCAGGCGAACAGGTCCCCAAAGAACTCGTCCGCCGCCATCTGGCACATGAATGCTTCCTGCTGTGCATCCCGGAAACCAAGATGAACAAGTAANCCCTTGTTGGTTCGATCGTTGTAGAGCCGGTTCAGGTTATAGCGAACCTGGCCCNCCGTGACATTCAGCCCCAGGTGATCGGCAGCCACGTTCTCGATCGTGTGAGCCTCGTCAAGGATCACCGCGTCATAATCCGGAAGGATACTAACACCCTGGCGGCGAAGTGCCAGGTCACTGAAAAAGAGCGCGTGATTGACAATCAGCAGCTGGGCATTTTCCATTCTCCGCCGGGCTCGAAAATAATGGCAGTCTCCGAAGCGAGGGCACCGGCGCCCCATACAATTGCTACTGTCACTNACGACTTCATCCCAAACCGCCGGCTGGGGACCGAAGTCCAGGTCNCTGCGGGAACCATCCGTGGTCTCCTTCGACCAGGCCTGGATGCGGTCCAGTTCGTCCAGGTCCGCCTGGCGGTCAAACAGGTTTGCCTGGCGGCGAACGGCNGACTCAAGCCGCCGCAGGCTGATGTAATTACCACGCCCTTTTACCAGCANGGCTGAAAACTCCCGNGGTATCACGCTATTAAGGAGCGGCAGGTCCTTGTTAAGCAATTGTTCCTGCAGCGTGATGGTATGGGTCGAGATGACAATCCGCCGCATCTTGGCGTCTTCCGGAGCCTCGGTGTCGGTCGCAGCCAGGATCGCCGGGACGAGGTAGGAAAAACTCTTGCCGACACCGGTCCCCGCCTCGACAACCAGGTGATGCCCGTCCGCGAGGGCAGCACTCACTGCCGCCGACATTTCCAACTGCTGGGGGCGGTGCTCATAGTTGTCCAGCCGGGCAGCAATACGGCCCTCTGGACCCAGGATATCGAGAGAAGACAACATGATTTACCGGTAATGTACCCCAGTTGCAGGGTAACGAATACCGATTGTGCGATTCACTCGCCGGGCCGCTGCGACAGCTGAAACCGATCCCCGGGATGGTTTATACTCCAGAAACAGATTATTCCCTCCCTCGCTACCAGTGCCATGACGATTGACTTCCAGTGCAAAAAATGTCGCAGCCCGATGCAGACGCCGGATTCGGCAGGAGGCAAAAAGGGCCGTTGCGTGGATTGTGAAACGGTGATGATCATTCCTCACCCGGCACCCACCTCAGGCAACTGGCAGGACTTTGATGAATCCAGGATCTTCCTGGTCCAGCAGAGCATGGCGGCAACCATGCGTGATGGCGTGGATGCCCTTCGTTTTCAATGTCTGCGTTGTACGAAGGGACTCTGGCTNCCGNCCGACAAGACACACAAGAAAGTCGAGTGCTCCGGCTGCGGCATCCTGATGCGATTGTCCAATAAAGCAGCGATCGGCACGAGTGAGACAGGAGAGGGGATTCGTTTCCAGTGTCCTGATTGCCTGCAAACCGTACAGGTGGACGGACGGCTGGCAAACCAGGCGGGGACATGCCCAGAGTGCCAGGCNGCGATCGATATNCCAGAGTTCTCCAAGCTCGTGAGGGCCAGCGAGCCGGTTCCGATGGCTGTCGATCCGCTTGGACTTGGCAGTGTCGGGTCCATGGAACTGACATCTGAAGACCCCTTGATGGCGGGAAGCTGGGANACCAGCGGGGGCGGAGAAACCCTTAACTGGGATGGGAGCCAGGGGGGTGGTCGTTCCTATTACCGTCAACAGGTCCGCTCGGGCATGCCATGGGAAGACGATACCATTTCCAGTTTCCGTTTATGGAACACGGCACGAGAGGTGCTGCTGGCACCGGGTGAGGCATATCAACGCATGAAACTCGAGGGGGGAGTGGGATCGCCACTCGGTTTTGCCGTGTCCGGAATGATGCTTGGGGGAGCTGCCCTGATCCTCTACGGAATGATCTTTCTCATTTTCCAGTTACGCCATGACGTGAATGCCGGAATTTATGACAGTTTTCCCGTCAACGGATATTTCATCACGATCGGCAAAGGCTGCGGAATGATCCTGGCGGCAACCAGCCTGGGGACACTGCTTGTGGTCTACCTGCTGGCTGCTGTCCACCACCTGTCGCTGGTCCTCTCCCAGTCCACCAACACGTCGCTCGAGACAACAGTCCGCGTGGTTGCCTATGCAATCGGCAGTATCGGTGTCACGCTGATTGCCTTGCCCCTGTTTCCACTGGTGCTGCTCATTAGCCTGCCGATCTCGCTCAAGAGCGGGAGCGAGGGAGCTCATGGAGCGACACCTGGACAGGCCATGACCGCGCTGATGATAAGCGCCAGCATGATTGGAGCCTTCGTGATCGCGGTGCTGGTAATGCTCAAGGCAGCAGCTGGTTAACCTGGCACTCNCCCGCTAGAGCACTCCGTACTTGCGATAGGCATCGGTTGCTTTCATGCCATCCCGGATTGCATCCCGTGTCACGTTTTCTGCATGGACCTTTTCCCAGGCAGCTCGCACCGCCTGCTCGTGGATCTCTCGAGGAACAACCACAACTCCATCTCGATCCGCAATCACCAGGTCTCCNGGAGAAAAACCGACCCCGTCAATTTCTACCGGAAGATCAATGGCACTTACCCGCTGGCGATCCTGGCTGTCATAAACNGAAGTGCCCCNGGCAAACACGGGAAACCCCATGCTGGCCATCTTGTCCACGTCCCGNACCGCTCCATCCACAATCGCCCCCGCACAACCACGGTTACCAGCAGCAGTGGAGAGCAGCTCTCCCCAGATCCCGGAGCGCATCGAACCACCGGCAGCGGCAATCAGCACGTCATCGGGCTCGCATTCATCCACCGCCTGCAGTTCCAGTTCATAGGGACTCGGATCGATGGCATCGATCTCCTCCCAGAGCGTCGTCTTGCAGTAACCAACCAGGACCGTGTCCGTTGTCAGCGGAGCCAGGGGGATCCGTGGTGACTGCCGGGGATATCCCAGCGCGTCCAGGGCATCCGAGACGACGGCCGAGTAGAGACTCGATCGCATCATCTCCAGGGTGATCTTGTCCGGTGTCTCGTGGGACATGTTGCAGCAACTCCCGTCAACAGGGAAACCAGGCACACTCGATCCCTGCACGATACCACGATCACACTCTCACCGGGAGATTGCTGATTTGAAATCACCGTGGCATCGGTGTACGATTTCCCCCTCATGGCAGGATCTCCCCTTCTTCCTCTTTCCGGATGCAGGTCATCATGCGNGTTGGCATTATTGCACTGCTTCACGAGTCGAACACGTTCATCTCGGAACCGACGACGATCGAGCATTTTCGGGAAAACACGCTGCTTGTGGACGACGAGGTCTGCCAGATGGCCGACAGCCATCACGAGGTAGCCGGGTTTTTCCAGGGGCTGGAACTGGCCGAATCGATCGAACCTGTACCGATCTTCGCTGGCCGGGCAACTCCCTATGGAACCATCACCGCTGCCACCCATGCAGAACTGATGGATACCATGAACGCGGCCCTGGACAGAGCAGGCTCGCTTGATGGGCTGCTGGTGGCTCCCCACGGGGCCACCGTGAGTGAACCCTATCCGGATGTCGATGGCCACTGGCTTGCCATGCTTCGAGATCGGTTTGGTCCCGGGATGCCGATCATTGGGACCCTTGACGCCCATGCCAATCTCTCCCGGCAGATGGTCTCAGCTGCCGACGCACTAGTCGCCTACCGCACCAATCCCCACCTGGACCAGCTGGCCGTGGGTCTTGAAGCTGCCCGCCTGATGACTGGCACCCTCGAGGGCGTNTTCCGTCCCACGATGGCCGCCGCGATGCCNGCNATGGCCATTAATATCGAGAAGCAGCAGACAGCCCTGCCCCCCTGCCTGCCACTTTACCAGCTGGCAGACCAGCAACTTGACCAGGAAGAGGTCCTCTCCAACAGTATCCTGCTCGGTTTTCCCTATGCCGATGTGGAGGAAATGGGATCCTCGGCGATCGTGGTGACCGATGACCAGCCCGCCCTGGCTCAGCAACTGGTTGATCAGCTTGGTGATTACCTCTGGGAGCAACGCCAGCAGTTCGTGGGGACCTTTCTCTCCATCGATCAGGCGATGACACGAACCAGGGAACTGGAAGGGCGCATCTGCTTGCTGGACATGGGAGACAACGTGGGCGGAGGGTCTCCTGCCGACAGCACGCTGCTGCTGCATGCCCTGGTAGAAACCGGCCAGGATAACAGTTTTGTCTGTCTTTATGATCCACCCTCTATTGAGCACGCCAGGCAGGTCGGCACAGGAGGGACTGGCTCTTTTTCACTTGGTGCACGTACCGACCAACTGCATGGCAAGCCGTTTGAATCGGAGATGCAGGTGCTGGAGTTTTACGAGGATGGCCATTTTCATGAGAGCCGTCCACGGCATGGTGGAATGACCGATGCCGACCAGGGGCCAACCGTCCTCCTCCGCTCGCCAACCGGGGTAACAGTGATGCTGACCAGTCGCCGGATGCCGCCGTTTAGTCTCTCCCAGCTGACCAGCTTCGGAGTGGATCCAGCCAGCTTCCGCCTGCTGGTTGCCAAGGGTGTCAACCTTCCAGTCGCCGCTTACGAGGAAGTCTGTGATCACATGGTCCGGGTCAACACGGCCGGCGTAACCACAGCCGACATGCGACAGCTGGATTACCGGCATCGTCGACAACCACTGTTCCCGTTTGAAGACTAAACTGTCGCTGACACTTTAAAAGAGAAACCTGATGGAATACCAGGAAATTAAGGCCGCTGCCGGGCCCCGGTTACTGATCTCTGCTGGTGTCCATGGTGACGAGTATGAACCCATTGTTGCAATNCACGAGCTTCTCCAGCAGCTNCCAGGCCAGCTCCTCAATGGAACCGTCACNCTGGTACCGGTCGTCAACGAGGCTGCATTCTGGCGAGGGGATCGTGTCGCCGAGGACGGCCTGGACCTGGCCCGCATCTGTCCCGGGGATCCGCAAGGGTCAGTCACCGAGCGAGCGGCAGATGCGCTCACTCGCCTGATNCGCCAGGCGGACTATTTTATTGACCTGCACACGGGNGGAACCGCNCTGATGGTNGCCCCGCTTGCCGGTTACTCGCTTCACCCTGATATCGAGGTCCTTGACAAGCAGCGCCAGATGGCNCGGGCCTTCAACCTGCCNATCATCTGGGGGACCGACTATCGCCACAAGGGGCGATCCCTGTCGATCGCCTGCGAGGCATCGGTGCCTGCAATCTACTGTGANTACGAGGGAGGAAGCCGCTGTAATCCGGCGGGAACCAGGGACTACGTGGATGGATGCCTCAACGTGATGGGCTGGCTGGGGATGATTGACCGCGATCCACCGCCATCGCAGGTGGAACATCTGGTCGAGGATCCACGGGAAGGATCCGGGCACCTTCAGGTTTGTAATCCCTCTCCCTGCGACGGGCTGTTCCTGCCCACGGTGAAACTGGGAGAGTTNATTCGCAGGGGCACCGCCTTCGGTTCTGTCACCGACCTGNCCGGACAGAAAAAACAGACAATTGTTTCNGAGCAGGAGGGAGTGGTGATCGTGCTNCGNAGTCGCCCNAACGTGCAACAGGGNGACTCGCTGGCAGTGGTNATGGANAAACAGGAAGAAGCANGCTCCTGACAGGTNATCTGNCAGGAGATAAATCGNNTTGGGAGAGAGCTATCATGGGACTCTGGNAATGGCCNTATGGCGTGGAACCGGTGGCAGTTGAGCACCAGGTCACCCTNGGGGAGGGGGAAACGCCAGTGATCCGCTCCCGCAGTATCGGCCCCGCTGCCGGACTGGATCAACTCTGGCTGAAACTGGACCACTGCAATCCCACTGCCAGTTTCAAGGATCGATATGCGGCTGTGGCAATCTCGCACATGCGTGCCGCTGGCCAGCAGCGTTGTATTGCCACGTCGAGCGGGAATACGGGGGCCTCCCTGGCTGCCTACTGTGCCGTCGCCGGAATCGAATGCCACATNGCCGTGGTNGAAACNGCCCCCCTTGGGAAACTCCAGCAGATGCTCTCNTACGGGGCCCAGATCGTTCGCATCCGNGGTTTCGGGCTGGAGATCGATGTCACGGCAGATGTTTTCNATCGCCTGGANCANATTGCATCTGGACCCGATNCGGCANTNCAGGTGAGTGCTTTTCGTTACAGCCCTCTTGGCATGAGTGGAATTCAATCGGTGAGCTTTGAACTCCAACAGCAACTGGAAGGGACCATCGACCACGTCTTCTGCCAGGCCGGCGGAGGAGGACTGGCGATGGGAACCGCGGCAGGATTCCTGACCCTGGTCCATGAACAAGTNATCCAGAGGGCACCACGAGTACATGTTGTTCAGCCTGCCGGNAATAACACGATNGCCGGACCACTGCGAGAAGGGAANGAGCAGGGCCAGGACGTCAACTGCACGACCCGTGTCAGCGGCTTGCAGGTTGCCAGCGTGACNGATGCAGATGGAACCATCCAGNCCTGTCGGGAAACCGATGGCAACGGTTACCTGGTGGAGGATGATCGAGTCTGGGACGTGCAGAAACGGCTGGCCCGNGAGGAGGGNATTTTCTGTGAGCCGGCNGCAGCCGTCTCCGTGGTGGGTGCGCTGGAAGCTGTCGAGGCAGGAGAAATATCAGCCGACGCAACCGTTGTCTGCATGATTACCGGGAGTGGCTTNAAGGATCCTGGTAGCGTCGAGAAAATGACNGTCGANNATTCCTGCCCGGTAATCGATGCACAAGAGGTCGAGGCTTTCATGGGGCAGGGGGATTAGGCATTGAAAAAAGGGCCGGACCCTGCTGCCTCATNTCAGCTGGAGATGAGACGTGCTGGATCCGGCCCTTCTTTGTCTGANATAACCTGAAACTCAAAGAAACTACCCATCGCCTGTCAGGCGATCACCGGTCGATGTGGCTGACACCCAGTCATCACGGAGGAAGTACGGCTCCGTTTCCACTTCAACCTGTCCTGTTTCCTGGCAGAGAAAACCCTGCCATCGAGTCCCTTTCAATCATCCAACCAGTCAATTCCCACATGATTCGGCCAGTCGGAAGATCGCATGCAGGAGGAAATTTCCCTATCTCCCCTGCATACCCTATTTATCGTAAAACACCTGCTCACCTATCATCCGGAACTCTCCCCTAACCGCATTTCCCTCCTATTCCTCCCCATGTTCATTCACGCTGTAACGGTTATGCCGGTTCTGCTGCGGAGAAATCAATGGAACGTCCGCAGGGGATTCCGGCGGGAAATAGCGAGGCCCTGGATACCGCTGGCTAGTACGACTCGCCTATAAAAAAAGCCCGGCCTTCCTGGAGAAAGCCGGGCCTGAAAATCAAAAAACTAGTCGGATGCAACAAATGGAGTCGCTGCGAGAAAAGCGAGGATCGGGCGTGCTTCTGCACAAGCCACAAAATGATCCTGGCCAACGCGTAATAATGGTCCCTCTGCCGAAAGTGACCAGTTATTCGATTAGCACCTTTCATCGGCAGCAGCAAGGCATGAAGTTTAGCGTGCGTTTCGAGAGAGTGTCGGATGGCTGGATTCAGCCTTCTGGACAAAGTAACCTGAAGCACCGACGGTTCCTCCGGGCGGTTGCCAGCAATGCGGATGACATTCTCCAGGAGCAGGGCATTTAATATGACCGCAGAGACCAACCAGAGTCTTCTCACTCCATTGAATTACCTGCGTCGCAGTGCTGCGGTCTATCCTGACAAGACAGCCGTGGTTTACGGTGAAACGACTTATAGTTACCGGCAGTTTAACCAGCGGGTGAATTCTCTCGCCTCCGCCCTTCGGGATGCAGGGCTCGAGCATCTCGACCGGGTTGCGATTCTCTGCCCAAATACGCCACCCATGCTGGAGGCCCATTTTGGTGTCCCCCTTGCGGGTGGAGTCCTGGTCGCCATCAACACCAGGCTCTCTCCTCGTGAGATTGCTTACATCATTAACCATAGTGGTGCCCGTTTCCTGCTGGTGGACAGCGAACTGGCAGATTCCATTCGCCCGGTCCTTGGCGAACTGGGGCAAATTGATGTGATCGTTAACATCATCGACCCGGCCGGTCCCGGCGAACCCCTGGAAGGAACCGATTACGAGTCCTTCCTGGCGGACGCCGACCCTGGACCTGTTGACTGGTGGGTGAAAGAAGAAGATGAGCTGATCACCATCAATTACACCTCCGGAACAACGGGAACCCCGAAGGGGGTGATGTTCAGCCACCGTGGCGTTTATCTCAACGTGCTCGGAGAGATGATCGAGACGGTACTCCTGGCAGACTCGGTCTACCTCTGGACCTTGCCGATGTTCCACTGCAACGGATGGTGTTTCACCTGGGCAGTTACCGCAGCCGGTGGAAAGCACATCTGCATGCGAAGGGTCGATTCTGCGTTGGCCTGGGAGTTGATCGATGAACACCAGGTAAGCCATCTCAACGGAGCACCTGTTGTGCTCAGTAGCCTGCTCGCCGAGCCGGCTCGTCCAAAACAGCTGGAGACATCGCTGACTGTCTGCACCGGTGGAGCTCCCCCCTCTCCGACCCTGATCGAACAGATGGAATCACTCGGTGCACGACTGGTCCATATCTATGGACTCACGGAGACTTATGGCCCCCACACGGTCAGTGCCACACAGCCGACATGGGTTGACCTGGACCTGGAGCAACGGGCCCGCTTGATGGCACGCCAGGGAGTCTGCTACATCGCCACCGAGCCGGTTCGGGTGGTCGATGAGCAGATGCAGGATGTGCCCGCGGATGGNGAGACCATGGGGGAGGTCGTGATGCAGGGCAATAACGTGATGAAAGGGTACTACAACGAACCGGAGGCCACGGCAAAAGCGTTTCGGGGAGGCTGGTTCCACTCAGGAGACCTGGCTGTGATGCATGCAGATGGCTACATCGAGCTGCGAGATCGTGGCAAGGACATCATTATTTCCGGTGGCGAGAACATCTCTTCCATCGAGGTCGAACAGGTCATCTACCGGCACCCTGCTGTGCGGGAAGTCGCCGTGATCGGGATCCCCCACGAAAAGTGGGGGGAGTCACCAAAAGCATTTGTGGCGCTCAAACAGGACCAGGAGTTAACGGGAGAGGAATTGATTGAATTCTGTCGCGACAACCTCTCTCACTTCAAGTGCCCAACCAGCGTGGAGTTTATTGAGCTGCCCAAGACGAGTACCGGCAAGGTGCAGAAATATGCCCTGCGGGACAAGGAATGGGAAGGTCACGAGCAGCGCATCCAGGGATGAGAGCTTTCTCCACGGACGAGGGTTGCTGACAAACACTGACTGCAACCACTTGCCGCCTGGCATCCTCTTTCCCGGTGACTGGAAGGTCAAGGGAATGCGTTGCGATCCCACGGTCAAACAATGCTCCACCGAAACAGCAAGGAGCTACAGTTGTGGCCATTGTCGCCGAATCTCCAGGCCCAGCTGCGGGTTGACCATCGCGGCCGTGGCGATCTGGACCGCGTGGGCACCAGCGGCCAGGTAAGCCTGTACATCCTCAATGCAGCCGACCCCGCCAACACCAATTAACTGCAAATCACATTGATGGTCCCTGATAATCCCGGCCACCATCCGGGTCTGATCAATCGATGCTGAGAGCGTGGCACCGCCACAGATTCCACGGCGCTCTCCATCAAACAGCAGGGTGCCATCATCGGCGACCACGGTACAGGCGATGCTGTTTGTCATGGCCATGGCATCCAGGTCATCGTGTGTCGCCTCGACAAGCTGCTCGGCATCCTGCTGGGTGGCAATCCGACCCACCTTGGCAATAAATGGTGTCTCCCCGATCGCTTCCCGGATTGCACGCACCACAAGCTGGCAATCTCCAGGTTGCTGGTAAAGCTGGCCATCACAGGTACTCACGTTAGGGCAGGAGAAATTTGCTTCCACCGTATCCGCACCGCTCTCCACAGCCCACCGTGCACACTGGGCATAGTCGTTGGCAAGATCCTCGATTGTCCAGTCAGGCAGGACGCTTCCCACGACCGAAACATTGAGAAGCTTTCCCGGGGGAAGCAGCTCCCGCGTTCGCCGAATATCCTCGCGCCAGGATCCAGGTTCCCTGGAGGGCATCCCATAGGAAACAGCCCAGCTCCCTTCCATTCTGCCGATTGCCGACAACTCGGACTCGCCACCGTGAAGCTGGCTACAGCGAACGGGCTGCAAGTTGGGAAGATCATAGCACTCACGAGAACGACTTCGCACCGTCTTGTAAGTCACCACGTCAAACCCAAGGCTGGCATAGTAAAGGCACCAATCTCCATTGAGCAGCGGGCCGGCCGGCATGCCGAGTGGTGAATCGACCGGCAATCCACAGAATTGCCATTGGCCGGGTACATCGGCAACCGGAATGTCCTGGAGACCAGGGGCATTGTCGTAGTTCCACTCGTAGCTCTGGCTACGGTCATAGCGCGGGAATGGGTCCATAAATGTTACCTGGCTTCGTGCGTACAGTTCATATCAGCATGGAATCAAGGCCCATAAAATGCAAACACTATCCTGGAGACATCCCAGGGGGGTTCGGGTTGGGTAGTTCAGGAAGCCTGGAAGACGTAAAAAGCGTCCCCTGAAAACAGAAAACGCTTGTTTCGACTTGTTCTACAGGCCGAATTTAACCAATAGGTAGTACTCTGCACTTGAGTCAGGCACAGCGTGGACTTAAACGTTGCCAATTCAATATTGGAGTACTACGATAAAGCCATATAGACTTCTTCACTGGAACGGCATGCAGACAGTGATTGCCCGGCTTTTCACGCGTCAGAGCAGGGACAAAGATAACACAGCATTAAATTAATACGAGGGAGCCTTCGATGATGGCCAGGTTTTTTGGTTTCGCGATCCTGGGACTGGTGCTACTGTTACCTGCGGGAGAAACCGTGCAGGGACAGGATGCCACGCTGGCAGAATCTTATGGCCGCGGCGTCCAGGCCTACTTCAACGGGGAGTACGAAAAATCCGTTGAGCTGTTGAGCCAGGCGATCTCTCTGAAATCTCCCGATCCACGATGTCATATTTTCCGTGGACTGGCATATGCCAAGCTGGACAAACAGGAGAAGGCAGCTGCCGATTTCAAAAACGGGAGTGACCTGGAAGCGCTTGACGTGGGAGGAAACTATCCTGTCTCCAAGGCCCTGACCCGCATCCAGGGCCAGGTTCGTGTAACAATCGAGGCGAGTCGGCGCCAGGCCAAGGAAGATCTAAAAGTACTCCAGGAAGAACGTCGTCGTGTTCGCTTTGAAGAAAACGTGATCAACGAAAAGGCTGCGATCCGCAAAACCCCCGAGCAGGGAGCACAGATTGTCGAGGCGAGCGAAAAGATCCTTGTCACTCTCCCCACCCTTCCTGCCGACGCAACCAGGAATCTCACCAACCCTTTCAATGCACCCGTTGAGAACCTGGCTTCCTCGGATCTGCTTGGTGGAGCAAACAGTCGACCGTCGACAGCAAATCCAATTGCCAGCCAGCCTGTCGCTTCTGCCGGTAATGATCCTTTCGCCAAGCCGACGGTTCCAGAACCCACGGCAACAGCCGGCAATGCGCCGCCGGCTGGAAGTGATCCGGCTAACCCGTTTGCCAACAATCCGGTAGCAGGAAATAAGCCTGCTGCAGCCGGAGGTGACGCAGCTGATCCCTTCGCTCCAAAACCGGCAGCTGGCGGTGACGCAGCTGATCCCTTTGCTCCAAAACCGGCAGCTGGCGGTGACGCAGCTGATCCCTTTGCTCCTGCCAAGCCTGCTGCTGGAAATGCCGCCGGGGAAGCTCCCAAGAAAGGCGTTTTTGGATCTCTTTTCCGGGCGGTCGGCGTCGGGGTGGGCAAGAGCGTCGGTGGTGATGACGCGACGGGTGAACCTGGACCCGCCCCCCAGCCCGACAATGCACCTGCCAAGCCAGCCGATCCCTTCGGCGGAGGGGCCAAGCCTCCGGCCAAGCCCGCTGCCAAGCCAGCCGATCCCTTCGGCGGAGGAGCCAAGCCTCCGGCCAAGCCCGCTGCCAAGCCAGCCGATCCCTTCGGCGGAGGAGCCAAGCC
>PANG01000005.1 GCA_002708345.1 Planctomycetaceae bacterium
CGCGATTCAAGAATGTCCGCATCGCCGCGACTCGTGAAGCTCCGGTGAAAGCGAAAGCAGTCACAGGGAAAGTTGAGTAGGCTGAACAAGGAGCGAAGCGACGTCGCTCCGGCAATGGAATGAATGGTGAAGCCGGTTTATACTGACGGATCCGGAACGGCGATTCGCCTGGTCCGGCCTGCTTGAAACTGGCGTTGCGTTACCGGAGACGCATTCCCATGCACAGACTCACAAGTTATTCCGCTGTTACACTATTTGGGCTATTGTCGTTCGCCAGCATAGCGACAGCCGAGGATTGGCCCACCTGGCGGCATGACGCCGGCCGTACGAATATCTCAGCCAACAAAATTCCCTCTCCGCTACGTCTGCAATGGAAGCGGCAACTTCCGCCGGTGACGCCCGCTTTCCGCAAGTCCCGGCTCCAATTTGACCAGGGTTACGAGCCGATTGTTCTGGGCGACACAATGTACGTGGCACTGCCGCACATCGATGCGGTTGTCGCCTATGCAGTCGAGACCGGTAAAGAGAAGTGGCGGTTCTACACTGCCGGTCCCGTGCGTCTGGCACCGGTTGCGTGGCGCGACAGGCTCTACTTCGGATCGGACGACGGCCATCTGTACTGTTTGAGTGCGACCGACGGAGAGCTGCAATGGAAGTTTCGTGCCGTCCCTTCAGCTCGGAAAATCCTGGGCAATGGCCGGTTGATTTCTGTCTGGCCTGTCCGCGGGGGTCCGGTGCTGGCCGACGAGACCCTCTATTTCGCTGCCGGAGTCTGGCCGTTGGAGGGCGTCTTTGTCTACGCGCTCAACGCCTGGTCGGGTCAGGTCAAATGGGTCAACGATCGCTGCGGAACATTGTATGGCAAGCAACCGCACGTGGGCGCCGAAGCGTTGGGAGGACTCTCTCCGCAAGGATACCTGCTGGTTAATGGCGATAAACTGCTCGTCCCCTGTGGTGCAGCGCGACCGGCCACTTTCGATCGCCACAGCGGCGAATTGCTCGACTTCACACTCCCGTCCGAAGGAACCGTTCCCGGCGGCTGGTTCATGCGGATGGACCCTCAACTTGCCCGCGATGTTCGCCGCGGCAAGGTTGAGTTCGACAGTGTCGTCAATCGTGATCTGCATGAGGGGGGTCTGCGCACGGGCAAAGGAGTCGCCGGATTGCGGACACAGGTGACGCTCGGCGGCACCCTGTTGAAATACGCAGATGGAGTGAAAGGGGTCGATGGCGATATTCACAGCGTCGTCGCCGCCAACGGCCGGCTGTTCGTCACGACCCGCGAGGGAACGATTTATTGTTTTGGCGAACCGGAAGTTTCACCATTTTTTCACCCGGCACAACCTGCGCCTAAGCCCGACGTCGACAAGGCGCTGGCGTCTACCATCACCCACCTGCGGACGCTAACCCCCGTTCGCGACGGTTACGCGTTCGTCCTCGGTACTCGCGATGGCCGGCTGGCGGAGCAACTGGCTGCCGAGACGAATTTCCACGTCATTGCGTTAGCCCCCGTTGAATCCAATGCCGACGCAATACGGCAACGTGTCCTTGAACCCTCCGCGCAGGCCGGCCGACTGTCGATCGTGGCGGGCCAGCTTGAGGAAGTCGCGTTTCCGCAGTATCTGGCCGATCTGATTGTGGCAGAAGATTGGGGCGCGACCCGACTCAACACGGGTGCTGACTACCTCCTGACGTTATATGAACGACTCAAGCCATACGGGGGCGTCGCCTGCCTCGCCGTAGAGCCGACGCGCGACGAGGAAATCCGCGCATGGCTCCGGACGGCCGGACATAGCGAAGCCCGGGTTGAACGCCACGGAGACCTCCTGCTCGTCCGCCGGGCGGGCGCGTTGCCC
This sequence comes from Planctomycetaceae bacterium, assembly GCA_002708345.1. Next base: position 1,857 of record PANG01000005.1, read on the forward strand.
GGTGCCGTCGATTACATAAACAACTGGAGTGCGCCCGACGCCCGCGTCCGGGCTCCTTTGGGTATCTTGTGGTTCGACGATTCCGTTGCACACTTCAAACGCGCCCCGCAACCGACGATCGTGGGCGGCGTCATGGTTTCTCAGGACAAGGACTGGCAGGGCAAAGTCGACAAGATGGGTCCCGTCAACCATCTCCATCGAAACGGGACCGGGCGGTTCCGTCTGCTCAATGCATCCTTCATGGACGTCTATACCGGCCGAGTCCTGTCGCGTGACGAAGCCGAGTCGCGGTTAGAACAAGTCCCCAAAACGCAGGGTTCCGATTTTCGCCCGCCATATCAATTTCGTCCGCCGTATGTCGAGAAGTATTTGCAGGAACTGGAGTCCCGGAGCGAGAAGCCAAAGATCTATCCGTTCCAGAGGCAGGCCGACAAGGGCCAGATGACGAATCCGCTGACCGGGCTCGTCGAGCCGCGATGCTATGTCAAGAGCTATGGTTGCGACGGCGGTGTGGACTACGGCCACTTGATAACAATGCGTTCGGCGACTCCCGCCTTCTATGACAAACGAATCGAAAGCGGCACCATTAATATTGCCGGCCCACGCTCCGGTTGTACGAATAGTATCATTCCGGCTAACGGCGTTCTGAACATGCCGTATTTCTACGAGGGCTGCACTTGCAGCTACCCGTTGCCGACCGGTGCCGCGCTGATCAGTATGCCGCAGACGTTCGAACAATGGACTGCCTGGGGCTCGGGCACCGCCAAACCACTTGTGCGTATCGGCATCAACCTGGGAGCGCCCGGCGACCGGATGACCCACGGCGGAACGTTGTTTCTCGACCACCCCAGCGTCGGCGGGCCTTCGCCCACAGTAAAAGTCACGACGCAGCCGGCGAGCCCTGACTATTTTTATCACCATTCCCTATTTATCCAGGCAGGAAACGGCTGGCCCTGGGTCTGTGCCTCTGGCGCAAAAGGCATCGAGTCTTTGCGTCTGACGGAACTGAAGTCCGGAACGTTTACCGTGAGGCTCTACTTCGTCGAACCACAACACACCGCGGCCGGGGCCCGCGTGTTCGATGTCGCTCTGCAGGGCGAACCTGTGCTAACGGATTTCGATATCTTCGTCGCGGCCCGGGGCAGGATGAAGTGCCTGGTCAAAGAATTTACCGGTATCCAACTCGATGGCGACTGCACGCTCACCTTCACCGCGCACAAAAGCGAGAGCCTGCTCAGCGGAATCGAACTCGTATCAACGGGTTTGCCGCTCGACCCGCTACCGAAAATTGGGCCGAGGACGCCGAAGTAGCACGTTGATTTTGGTGATCAGCCGAACAACCGTTCGGTTCTGCTTCGCACCGGAATGATTTCCGCGCGCTGAAGGTAAGGCTGAATTATACTGAAATCGGCGCTGCGTTTGGTCCGGCTCTGGCTAATGCAAAAGTCGCCCCGGAAAACATGCACGGCGATATATGCCATGGCTGTGCCGAGCGGCACGAAGGCATCGTCCATTGAATACCGGATCATCGCGAAATGGGATTTCGCCGGAAACCGGTCACCAGGCTTCCCTCCTGATAATCGAAGTTCGCCGTCGAATCCTGCGACTGCACCCGTGTGATACGACCCTGGCGATCACGAGTCAATCGAACGGGCGCAACCTTCAGGTCACCTCCCGGTCGCAAGACGTAAAACCTGACCTTGTTGGTACCTTCGCTCAGGTAGTCGGCGATCAGCAGGAACTGGTTGATATTGGAGTGATGTCCTGCATCCCAGCGGACTTTACAGAAATCGAGCATCAGCTGGCTGTCGGCAAAGTACTGGTTGGCCAACGTTGCAAAGGCTTCCTGGGGTGCGTTCAAAAAGAACTGGATATTGCCCCGCGTGTAGGCCCGGTCAAATTCTTCCTTGCCCTTGAAGTAACTCACCCAGGCTGCGTTCCAGCTCGCCTGATTACCATCCCAGGCACCAATCTCCTGGAATTTTTTCCTGGTCGCCTCAAAGTCGATGCCGCGGGACCCGGGTGACCGGTAAACGACCTCGGGACCGGCCGCCTGGGCGAGGCCCTCGAACTTCCTTTCAAATAATTCCGGGCGAGTCTGTCTGCCGACCGTGTCCAGCATGTTGTGAGCAAGTTCATGGGCCAGGCAGATAAGGTAGACATCGGTAATGCCAGGCCTGGGAGCATCGCCAGCAAAGCTGTTCTCCGGGTGTCCCAGTGGCAGGGCAAAGATATTGATGCCTGTCCGGGCGCGAATCTTCTGGGTTTTGATTGCCGGTCCCAGCCAGCCAGCTGCCGTGATCATTTCAACATCCCAGCTGGCACGCGGCATCGCCATCATCAACCGGTGCATCGCCGCCAGGTGCTCGGGCGTGGCGGTGTCGTTGTCGATAAACAGCACGCCAAGGTCGACGAGCAGACGGCGGTAGCCTGCCTGGAAATCGAGGGCATCTGCCACGCGCGTGCGGTTCGAGGCCGAGTCAGGAAGCGACTCCAGCAGCACCACCCAGTATTGCCCGGCCAGGAGCGGCAGGTGGGGCCCGGCTTCCAGGTCGAACCGTGAGCGACGGAGAACGTCCGGGTACTGATTCGCCAGCAGGGCGAGTTCCCCGAAAAGCTGTTCCCGGGATAAACGGGGAATCAACCCACCGGCCAGGTCTGCCTGCAGCGCCGAGAGCGATCCAAAGACCTGCCGGCGAACTGCCGCATTATCGCGGAGCACCTGCCCGAGATTCTTCGAGTGCTGTGCCAGCAGTTCCTGGAAATCCTCCACGCGCGATGAAAAGCCCACGCCTCGCATGAAGAAGAGTTGTCCGTTCTTGCCCCCGCTGATTAAATCGAGCACGCCATCGCCATCGAGGTCCGCCAGCTCAGGGGTGGTGTCATCGCCATTTTGATTACGGATATTGAGGTTTGTGCCATCCGGCCATTGAAACAGCCGGCTTTTGCCCAGGGACGGTTTTTTCTCTGTCCCCGTGTTGGAGTAGAGCGATACGGTACCCCAGTTCACCCCCAGCAGCATATCCAGCCGGCCATCCTGGTTGAAATCCAGGATGCGTGGGTGAGAATTGTAGGCAAGCGTGATATCGAAAAACGGTTCCCCCTGTCCGAATTGGGGCATCCCTGCCTGGCCCTGGTTGCGGTACCAGACAAGCTTTCCCCCGAACGATCCGGTGACAAGGTCTCTCCTCCCGTCACCATCCCAGTCAGCAACATCGAAGCGGCCCTGGCAACTCTCCTGAACCTGGAAGTCCAGGCCCGTCTCGGTGAACCTGGGAGTCCTGGCTGTACCTGTATTCTGGTGAATTGTCACCTGGTCTCCCGAGTGACAGACCACCAGGTCGGGCAGCTCATTGCCGACCAGGTTAACCAGCACGAGTCCCGTGTAGGACGTCCCCCAGCGGTCGCGGTCGCCGGCCACCAGGAGTTCCTTTTCCTGGAAGCGGGCCTTCCTCGACGTCCCGTTGTTGCGATACAGCCATAACCGGCCATCTCCACCACCGACAAGCAGGTCCAGGTCGCCATCCTGGTCCCAGTCGTGACAGCGGGTTACCGCATGGTCCCCCAGGGTGATCGTTTTGCCGTTGGCCTGGATCGCTACGGGACGCTCGTACGACATCGTCGGAATCGATCGCGACCCCGTGCCCTTCGCAAGGGCGGAATCACAGCAGAAGCACAGCATGATGGCTGCATATCGAAGTGAGCTTAGGGAGTTTCCCATCCACATCATTGGTAGGCCCTAAGGATGGATCCAAGCGCGAGCGAGACGCCAGGCTCGCCAGGGAGCCGGACATTCACCTGCAGATTCGCTTCGCTCAGATCAGGAAAGGTCAAAACGATCGAGGTTCATCACCTTGGTCCAGGCAGCCGCAAAGTCCTGTACAAACGTCTGCTGCGAATCGTCGCACCCGTAAACTTCCGCGATGGCCCGGAGCTGTGAGTTCGAACCAAAGACAAGGTCCACAGCAGAACCAGTCCAGCTGACATCACCCGTCCCACAATCACGACCCTCGTAGAAGTGTTCGCATTCGGGGGAGACCTGCCACTGGATGTTATTGTCGAGCAAGTTCACGAAAAAGTCATTGGTCAATGTCTCCGGCCGGTCCGTGAAAACGCCAAGTTCCGATTGCCCGGCATTGGCATTCAGCACACGCAGGCCGCCGACCAGAACAGTCATCTCCGGAGCCGACAACGTCAGCAGATGCGCCCGATCCAACAGTTGCTCTTCCGCCGGCCGGGGGTGCCCGTTGCCGACATAATTACGGAACCCGTCTGCTGTCGGCTCGAGTACGGCAAAAGAGTCCACGTCCGTGTTTTCCTGCGACGCATCCGTTCGCCCAGGGGCAAAGGCGACCTCCAGATCATGACCGGCATTCTTGGCAGCCTGCTCGATAGCGGCAGATCCACCCAGGACAATAACGTCCGCGAGCGAGACCTTGACCCCATTGGCCTGGGAGCCGTTGAAGTCCGTTTGGATCTGCTCCAGCGTCTGCAGCACCGTCGCCAGGCCATCCGGGCCATTGATTTTCCAGTCCTTCTGTGGGGCGAGACGAATCCGTGCCCCGTTCGCACCACCACGCTTGTCGGTATCGCGATACGTGACCGCCGATGCCCAGGCAGTCGAGACCAGCTGGGACACGGAGAGTCCTGATGCAAGGATCTTTTCCTTCAGGTCGGCGATCTCCTGCTCCCCGATGATTTCATGATCCACCTCCGGGACGGGGTCTTGCCACAACTGCGGCTCGGGAACCAATGAGCCAAGGCAGCGTGAGACGGGCCCCATGTCGCGGTGCGTCAGCTTGTACCAGGCCCTGGCGAAGGCGTCTGCAAACTCATCAGCATTCTCATGGAAACGCTTGGAAATTGGCCCGTAGGCAGGATCCATCCTCAGCGCGAGGTCCGTCGTGAACATCATCGGGGCATGCTTCTTCGATGGATCATGAGCATCGGGCACGGTATCCACCGCAGAGGAATCCGTGGGAGTCCACTGCGTGGCGCCGGCCGGACTCTTCACTTGCTCCCACTCGTAGCCAAACAGGTTGTCAAAGTAATTGTTGTCCCATTGCGCCGGCTCGGTCGTCCAGGCACCCTCCAGTCCGCTGCTGATCGTGTCACCAGCGTTCCCGCTGCCAAAACTACTGCGCCATCCGAGGCCCTGCTCTTCGAGACCCGCACCCTCTGGTTCAGGGCCAACGTGCTGGTCTGCATCCGCGGCACCATGGGCTTTGCCAAAAGTGTGACCGCCGGCAATCAAGGCAACGGTCTCTTCGTCATCCATCGCCATGCGACCGAATGTTTCCCGAATGTCTATTGCAGCAGCGAGCGGATCCGGATTGCCATTCGGCCCTTCCGGGTTCACATAGATCAGGCCCATCTGAACGGCGCCAAGTGGATCCTGCAGGTCCCTCTCTCCGCTATAGCGTTCATCGCCCAGCCACTCACTCTCGGGTCCCCAGTAAATGTCCACTTCAGGTTCCCAGACATCCTCTCGTCCGCCGGCAAAACCAAACGTCTTGAATCCCATCGACTCCAGGGCGCAATTGCCGGTGAGGACCATCAGGTCAGCCCAGGATATTTTCCGGCCGTACTTTTGCTTGACCGGCCAGAGCAGTCGCCGCGCCTTGTCGAGATTCACATTGTCGGGCCAGCTATTAAGAGGTGCAAAGCGAAGTGTACCGGAGCTTGCGCCACCCCGGCCGTCGGCGATACGGTATGTCCCCGCGCTGTGCCATGCCATGCGAATAAAGAATGGTCCGTAATGACCGTAGTCGGCTGGCCACCAATCCTGGGACGAGGTCATCACGTCATTGATATCGCTTATTACAGCATCCAGGTCGAGGCTTTTGAATTCCTCCCCGTAGTTGAATTCCTCCCCCATCGGATCTGCCAGGGAAGAGTTCTGGTGGAGAATCTGCAGTTTCAACTGATTCGGCCACCAGTCTCGATTGGAAAGAGATCCAGCTGCGGTATGTCGGTGAGCTGCGCCCATCATCGGGCATGTACCTTCGCTATTCATTCATTCTCCGATCACTTGCTAAATGTCTTTTCCAGCTGTTCGAGATTAGACCAGCCATTCCCCCTCATTGGCCGACTCCCAGCGAGTCAAACAGGCGTCCAGGGTGGGACTGTCTTTAGAGTGGTTGAGGACACTATCGCCTTGAGGGCAGCCATCGTCAAGACGCCAGCAGCGGATCACACAGATCACCATGAAACTGGCTATTGCCCAACACGAAAACCCCTGCGGTGACAGGGGAGGCCTGGCTTACTTCTGCTTCTCTACCTGTTTCTTTGTTAAGGCCTGGGCGAGTTGCTTGAGCGAGTGCTTATTACCCTCTTCAAAGAAAGCCCGAAGTTGCTGCGACTGTTCACTCTCTGTATAGCCAAGTCCGACGACGCGGACCCTGGTTCGCGATTCAGTGACGGGAGTGAAGTAGAAGACAGTCCACGTCTGCTTTGCGGCTGCGGCAAGCGGAGCAGCCCACGACTTAAGGCCCTCGGTCGTGCTAAAAGCCTTCCAGACATTGTCGATGCTGGCATCGATTTCTATTTCGGTAACCTGTCGGTTGTCATCGGCTGTCGCCGTCGACATGCAGGCGACAGCAATGGAAAAAGCAAGCGAGGCGATACGGTTCATGATGTTTCTCCGAAAGAATACCCGTTGAGGCATGCAAGGCTCGTTAGAGAAACTCGCGCACGACCTGGCGATTTTCGGGCACGTACTGTGGTCGGCCGTTGAAGTCGGCTGAAATTGCTGGTCGACGTTACGAGGATAATCATGACGGACTGAGAATCAAGTTGACAATTTTTTCGACCGGTTCTAACGATCGGATCTCGGTCGCAAGAGAAGAATCGGGACACGGCCTGTCGTACCGATTCAGCCAGATTGCCCGTATTCCCAGCCCTGTCGCTCCAAGAATATCAGACGACCAGGAGTCGCCGATCATTACCGCTTCGTCCGCTGTACCGCCCAGTCGCGACAGGGCGGCTTCAAAAACCCTCGCGTCGGGTTTGGCCACGCCAACTTCTTCCGATACGACCAACTCGTTAACGAATGGTTCGACACCAATGGTCGCCACTTTTTTAACTTGTTCGGAGACGACGTGATTTGTCACGATCCCGATCGGACATTCCACTTTGATACTTTGCAGCACTTCGATGGCCCCTGGAACCGGTCGATATGCAGCATCGTATGCGTCGCGATAACAGCGTGCGGCAGCCCGGGATTCAACATCGCTGGCAACAGCGTGCGTGCTGGATAACAGCAGGCGAAATCGCTCGAGTCGAGATTCGTCGATCGATATCAAGCCGGCGAGAACTTTCCCGTGCCACTGTTCAAGCAACTCGTGATAGGTGGCCTCCACGTCCTCGATCGATCCATGGATTCGTCCCGGATACGTTCTTTGGACTGCAGCCAGGCCGGCGCGACTGCAATACTGGTGGTCGAACAGGGTATCGTCGAGATCAAACAGGACGACGCGCATGATTCCACCAGCTCGACAACATCAACAGTATTTTTCGTTACACAAGCTCATACCAAGTGTATCGCTCAACGGGACTGGTTGGAATCGAGAGAGCTGGTGGCACCTGTCCCTTCGAATTCTCTTTATGCCAAAAAGAAAGGACCGGTCACAACGCGGTTTCTATCGCGTCGTGGTCGGTCCTAAACCTTCAGGACAAGTCATTTTGTCCAAGTGGAGGCGGCGGGAATCGAACCCGCGTCCCGAGATATTTCCACGACAGCTTCTACGTGCATAGTCGATTATTTAATTTAACCCACGCTGGACCCCCATCGACAGGGTTCCAGGTTGGCGATGCGGGAACTAATTTAATTCACGGCGTGCCCACAGTGACCGTGAACGATCCGGAATTGGTGACCAGCCTTCAGGACTCTCCGGCGAAGTCCATCGGCCAGGGCTACCTTTATTTAGGCAGCCAGTACGAGGTTATCCTCAGCACATAAAATGTGGTCAGCTTTTAACGTGGCCAACTGACCAACCACGGCACGCCACCGGCATTTCTTGCTATCCGGTCGAATCCAGTTCGCCCCCTTTCACGTAAAGTCTCGTTGATACTACCTGTCATTCGTCACTTCGGCGGCCAGATTGGCAGCTTACTTCCATTATAGACCACGAATTACCGGCGGCGAGCTACCGTTCCGCTCGAATTTTATCGAGTAATTCCCGGCTCAGGGCCCCCTCCGCCTGTCCCTCGGCAATCTTTTCCGCTGCACCAAGAAGCCGGCTGCTGCTCTCGGAATCCCCCTTCGCCTTGAGCCGCTGTGCCAGGTCCAGGTAGGCGTAAGCCCGGCTGAGATCTTCCTCGATCGCATCGGCACCCTGCTGGGCAATCTCGAACACCTCCGCCGCCTGCTCCTTGCGTTCCAGCCGCAGAAGCCGGGTTCCCAGCTCCCCGTAAAGGTCCGCCTGCGGTCGGCCACTCTCTACCATGGTCGCCTTTTCCAGTGCCACCATTACCAGCCGCTCGCTGTCCTCGTCATGCCCCAGCCGGTGACAGTAATAGGCGATCACCATCCATGCCCGCACCTCCGCACCGAGTGACTCGATCTGGCCGGCCCACTTTTCGCATTCCTCCAGGTACATTTCCGCGGTCGTGTTCTTTTCCATGAACTTCTTGTAGATCTCAGACAGTTGCGCACCAATCTCGATGCGGTTACCAAGGTCCTCGATCTGCTCCCAGTCACCCGCCACCTTCTTCAGGGGATGGGGCAACTCATCGATCCGGTGTCCGTACCCGATACCGTTGTAGAGATAGATCGCCCGGTTGAGGATTCGGCAGCGCTCGTAGACATCCTCCACCTTGAGGGCAGCATCAATCCCGGACCCCACCGACTTGGACGCATCCCCCAGGTTGCCCTGTTCTTTTTGCTGCTGGGCAATCTGCAGCATGCGGTTGGCCCTGCGGCGGGCATCAGCAATCTTGGTTGCTACCTGGAAATCGTCTTTCGCTGTCCTTATCTTCTGTGGCTTGGTACTACAGCCCGGCTGCATTCCCACCAGCAGCAGTGCAAGCAGAAGACAGATCCTGGTCGACTTCATCTCCAACATCCTCTTAAAAGTGAAACCTTATCCCGGCCAGGCGGCTGGCGGTTTCTTCCATCAGCCGGTCCTCCGCATCCTCGTCATCGGCAACATAGGTCACCGAGAACCGAAGGTAGGACCCGGCATCATCCCACGGCACCGTCACAATACCATGCTCGGTAATCAGGTACTGGCTGGCTGCCTCGGCCGATTCAAAAGAGGGGCCCCCTTCAACACCGACCGGCGCCCGCATGTAAAGAAAATAGGATCCTCCCGGCATCTCGCACTGGAATCCCAGCGAGCCGAGCATGGCCACCAGTTTCTCCAGCCGGCGCTCGTACTTTGCACGTATCCTTCCTGGAATCGATTCGTCATCCAGGGCCGCCGCGGCCGACTTCTGGATAGCAATAAACTGGCCCGAGTCAGAGTTATCCTTGACATCCGAAAAGGCCTGTACGATCGTCCGGTTACCACAGACCCAGCCGATCCGCCAGCCGATCATATCGTACCCCTTCGACAGCGAGTGAATCTCCACTCCCACCTCGCGGGCTCCCGGGGTCTCGAGGAAACTCCGTGGCGGCCCGTCAAACGTCAGCAGCACATGGGCAGCATCCTGGATAACCACGATCTCGTTGGTGCGGGCAAACTCCACCACCTCGGCAAAGAAGTCCCCGGTCGCCAGCCGTCCGGTGGGGCTGTTGGGATAGTTGATCACCAGCAACTTGGCCTTCTGTACGATATCCGCAGGGATCGACTCCAGGTCCGGCAGAAAGTTATTCTCGGCCAGCAGCGGCAGCTGGAAGACCGAGCCGCCGTAGTACCGCGTGTGCGTGCCGGCGACCGGGTAACCCGGCACGGTCATCAGTGTCACGTCGCCAGGATTAATAAAACAGGCGGGCAGCATCGAGAGCGCGGTCTTGGAACCGATACAGTGGTTCACTTCCGTAGCAGGATCCAGCTCGACGTTAAACTGTCGCTGCATGAAGCGGGCCACCGCCTGCTTGAACTCGACAACCCCGTTGTCGGCATAACCCCGGTTTTCCGGCTTGTGGATCTCCTCGGCCATCTGCTGGCGAACCGACTCGTCCGCCGTGCTGTCGTTTTCGCCGATACCAAAATCGACCAGCATCCGGTCCGGCTGGTCCTCCATCGCCTGCCGCTTGGCCCGCTTGATCTTCTCGAACTTGTAGATCTCTGTTCCCTTGCCGTAATCGGCGCCACCGATCCGGTCGGCGAACAGCTTTTGAAAATAGGGTTCAGTCATTTCCCACCTGGAGACTCTGCTCGAGCAGTCATGCTTGCTGTTGATCACTTTTTTGGGTGAGAGAACGAACCGGCGTCCATCCTGCTTCTTTCATACCCCAAGCCCCGCGGCGCGGCAACCAAGCAGTCGGATCACTCTTCCGGCAGGCCGCTTTCTGCTTCATCCGCCGCTTCTGGCACGGTGATGGTGACGGCCCTTGATGCTTCCTCCGGCCCACGGTCACCGAGCGGTCCCAGGCCGACGACCAGCCCCCGCAGTTCCGAGCGTGATTTGCGGCCCCCCAGCAGCATGCCCCCGGCCAGGCCCACGATGACGGTGAAACCGAAGCCGAAGATCAGCGGCCAGACTCCCGAGATGGTCTGTTCCCAGGGCCAGAGATAAGAGAGCGACTCGTAGGTATTGGCCGCCATCATCCAGAGTGTGAAGGACGTCCCGGCCACCAGTGCCAGCAGTGCCGAGCGGCCTGTCGCCAGGCGGGTGAACATCCCCAGCATGAAGATGGCAAACAGCGGCCCTCCGAAGGTGTTCACGATCGCGATCATGATGTCAAAAATGCTCTCGATATGACGATAGGTAAGCGAGAAGAGGGTTGCCAGCACCCCGATTAACAGGACCAGCGGACGTGCCAGGATGATCTCGTCTTCCTCGTTCAGATCCTCCACCGCTTTCCCCTTTTTCCTCGCCAGCCAGGCCCGGCCGAAACCCCAGCGGCGATGGAAGTCAGTAATCACCAGCATGGAGATTGAGTTCAGACCGGAGTCCATCGAGGACATCGAGGCGGCAAACAGGGCCGCCAGGATGAGGCCGGCAATCCCCACCGGCAACTGGTCCGTGAGAAACCTGGGCATGAACTCATCCTGCGCCTTGCGATGAACGAGCCATTCACGGTTGACATCCCTGCGCGCCAGCATCTTCACATTGAGCTGTCCATTACNACCNCTCAATAACTGTTCCACCCGCTCGGGATCCTNCATCGGCTCACCCGTATTTGGACGCAGGATCTTCCCCTCGGNGATCATCTTCCGTACCGCCTCTTCATCAAACGTCCCCCGGTCCATCAACCGNCCATCCTGGTACCAGTCGAGCAGTGGCTCCCCTTCCATCTCGGCGGTATTGGCAACCCAGATCGGCCGCATNTCGGCCGGGTGGGTCTGGTAATAGGCAAACAGCGANACACCGACCAGGGCCAGGGCGGGGATCATGATCGAGACCGACAGGCAATTGAGGAGAAACGACCGCTTGCTCTCCTTGAGCGACTTTGCCGTCAGGAATCGCTGTACCGTGATCTGGTCTGCCACGTAAAAAGAGAGCATCGAGATCAGCAGGTGGGGAGCCATNCCCCAGGTGGACCATCGCTCCTGCCAGCTGAACTGTGTCTCCAGGACACTGGCTCGATCATGTTCCACGGCCATGCTGATGACGGTAGAAAAACCCCCATCCATGGCACTCCAGGCACCAAGCAGGATCAGCACGACACCTCCCACCATCACCATCGACTGGACCACGTCGGTCCAGATAACAGCCCGCATTCCCCCCAGGAAGGTATAGAGCGTGCTGATCAGTCCCAGCGTGAGCAGCAGGATCCATTCCGGGATCTGGATACCGGCAGCAATGATCAGCACCTTGCAGGGTGCATAGAGTACCGCTCCCAGCCAGAGCAGGCGCCAGACAACAAAGACCATGCTGCTGACCACCCGCGTCCGCGAGTCGAANCGNAACTCCAGGTACTCGTAGACCGAGTACATCTCGAGATTGTGATAAAGGGGCAGTACCACTTTCAGCATCAGCGGGATGCAAAGCCAGACCATGACCGGCAGCAGCAGNTAATGAAACCCCACGTAATAGGATTCCCCTGGCACGCCGCTATAACTGAGTGCCGAGAGCAGTGTCGCCATCACCGAGATGCCGATCGGGAACCAGCCCATCGAGCGACCGGCCAGGAAAAACTCGCTGCTGGANTTCTGCCGCCGGCTGAATAACATACCCACCAGCACCATCACGACGAGGTAGACAACAAGCACCCCGTAATCGGCATTGGCAAGTCCCAGCAGGTTCATCTCCCGACCCCCTTAGGCTGCTCCAACCTGGGGTGGCTCGTCGTTCTCCATGTCCCCCAGGTAGGTACTACGGACAAGCGGGTTGGCCCGGATCTCCTGCGGTGTCCCGCTACAGAGAACCGTACCCTCGCTGATGACATAACAGCGGTCAACAATCTGAAGAATCTCCCGCGCGGCGTGGTCGGTGATCAGGATCGCGATTTCCTTCTCCCGCAGCCGGCAGATAATCCGCTGGATATTCTGGACCGTGACCGGGTCAATCCCGGCAAACGGTTCATCCAGCATGATGATCTCCGGGTCGGCGATCAGGCTACGAGCAATTTCCAGCCGCCGACGTTCGCCTCCGGAAAGCTTTCCTGCTTTCGACTTGCGGATCTGGACAATATCAAACTGTTCGAGCAACATCTCGCAGCGCTGTCGCCTGGCCTTGCCCCGCACTCCCAGCAGTTCCAGCATGCTGAGAATATTCTGCTCGACCGTTAGCTTGCTAAAGACGCTCGATTCCTGGGCGAGGTAACCCATCCCCCCCTCACGTGAACGACGGTGCATCGGCCAGCGGGTCACATCGACCTCGTTCAGAAAGACATGCCCCTCGTCCGCCTCGAGCAGACCACAGGTCATCTGGAAGCTGGTGGTTTTTCCAGCGCCGTTGGGACCAAGCAGCCCGACCACCTCACCTCGATCGACGTGAAAGTCAACGCCGTCGACAACACGACGGCGTCCAAATGACTTGACCAGGCCACGAACCTCTAGCAGTGGCATCGTCCTGTCCTCCTTGACGGCCAGGCGGGTGTAAAAACCATCCATTCCCTAGCGAATCAAACCCATGCGTTTGAAATGCGGAATAAGCGGCAGTGATTTCAGNCGCCAGGGATGTGGCCAGTAGATCATCAAGGCCTCTCCCACGAGCAGGTCTCGATGAAAACTGGGCAACAGGCCCAGCGTCACAACTCGCTTTATTGTCTCTCCCCCTCGATCTAACTCAAGAGCGATTTCCGTTTCTTCGAATCGCCCTTGCACCAGGTCAAGCAGGACATCGCGATTGCTGATCGGTATTCCGTCGATACTGAGTATCACATCTCCGGGGCGGATATCCACCGCATGCGCTCCACCAAAAGGCATCAGCTGAGCGATCCTGGGAGGGCCGGTTTCATTGGCAATCCGCACTCCCAGCTTGATTACCACGTCACTGCTGAATTCATCCAGCCGGTCACTGGTCCAGAGCCGTGCATCCTTGCTCTGTGGGCTATTATCCCCGAGTGGTAAAAACTCATTCTCGCTGAGTGTGAAATCGAGCTTCTTTCGCCGCTGGAACATCTGCTCGCTGCTCCAGTTGCGGTAGGCCGCCAGCCGGTCCCGGGCATCGAAGTTCGTGTACCCCTCGTACTCGTTGCTGTCATGGGGCCCGGTGGCAACATAGTAAAGGTCACGGTAGACCCTCATCCGGTGTGCGGTCATTGCCAGTTGCCGGCTGCCAATGCCCAGTGGTGCCGCATCCAGCGGGTCCTTCTCTGTCCATTGGGGAGTCCTCAGAGCACCTGACTCGTACGTGCCAGGACCATCAAGGTCAATTCTTTCGTCGTCCACCCAGAGGCGAAGCTCGTTATCGACATTAGAAAAACGCAACTGGTAGTGACCAGGACCGGTGACACCGGTCTGGCCCGTCAGTTGCTTGAGCGGGTGNCCATCCGCTGCCATGAACATGCCCCTGCCATCATCAATCGAGAGCGTCGCCTTACCATTGCTCACATCCACCTGGCACTGGTAATGGACTCCTCCCTCCACCAGGTCCAGCAGTAACGTCCCGGTCCGGCCCTGCACCTCCACGTCAAACTCACCTGCCAGGTCTCCAACCCAGTAGTGGCCGTCTGTTTGACGATGNTTCCGATCGTTGTAGGCATAGTAGTCCAGGATCAGTTTTCCAACGGTATGATCCTGGGCAACCTGCTTGAGCATCTCGACCTGTTTCTTGAACTCTTCCTGCTGCCCCGCAGCACGAAAATCTTCCAGCACCCCGATCTCTAACCAGATCATGCGATCCACGATATGGTTGTACCGCAGGTAACTGTCAGTGGGTGAGACTCCCTCGCTCTGGTAGCCGTTACCTCCATCCAGTCGGCTCCAGTCGTCCTCTGCCCCTCCCCCCTTCTTCCACGGCTGCCAGCGCAGAGGGAAGAGAATCTCGTCGAAGACGGCTGGACGGTAGTTGGAATCGTGGACCAGCTGGAGCATNGAGAGGAGCCGGTTATCTGGTTTGCGAGCGATCGTGAACTCGCCTGCTCCCGGATCATTCGTCGTGTAGATGTCCCCACCCGTGATCCGAAGGGACTCGCCGGGCAAGCCAATCAGNCGCTTGATATAGGGTTGCTTCGGGTTTCCCGGAAAACGAAAGACCACCACCTGCCATCGATCGGGGTCTTTCAGGGCATAGGAGAACTTGCGCACCAGGATCCGGTCTCCCGTGTGCGATCGCTGGTCCGGATCTGCCTTCTTGTCCAGCTCGTGCGTGTACCTGCAAAGCGGGCAGGTCGTCGCCACCACCTCGTGATAAAACTCGGTATCCGGATTCTCACTGCTCGCTCCCGCCTGGTAGCGATAGCCGCACTGGGGACAATCCAGGTCCATATGCCGGCCCTGCAGCGTGCTGGCCATCGAACCGGTGGGAATGACAAATGCCTCGACAATAAACGTGCGAAACATGAACGCCAGGATNATCGCCATGGCAACCGACTCGATTGTCTCCCGGGTGGAGTCAATCGGCTGTTCCATCGTTGTCGTGCTGTCGTCTTTCGATACCACCATCACCGGATTCCATCACCTCTGAAAGAAAGAGGAGCCGTCAGTATTACGGCTCCAGGGCAAAGCTCGTTCACTTCTGCCTGATCGAAATATAGCGGAAAACCAGGGCCATCGCTGCGCGGGCTCACAAGCGTCACTCGCGAACTGTTCCGAGGATATCGCGGCGTTGAATGGATGTCCGCCACTGGCGACTGTCCTCNGAGACCGGCATGTTATCACCCAGCAGGAAATACTCTTCCTTTCCAAGTATTCTGCCCGGGTTCCAGGACTCATCGGTCAGGTCAGGGCCCAGGTAGTGGACATCTCGCCAGACCCGTAGCCCCTTGAGTTGCACCGCGGCCCCGCTGGCACCCAGCAGGAGGACGGGATAACCGTCGCCTTCACGATCGATCTTTAGCGGGACCAGGTGATTGCCTGCAGCCCCTGTCATGACAAGTTGCCGATCATATACTGCCAGTCCTATTTTCCAGCGGGAATCTGTGGATGGCGGTAACGGGGCGCTCGCCAGGACGTCCGGGCCCGAATAAAGCCGCACCTGCTGCTCCGGCAGATCCAGCTCTGCCCGGTAAACAGTATCTCCGCACCGGATCTCCAGGCGAAAACGTGCCAGCGGCGTGGCAGCCAGATCTGCCTCGACCATCACGTCACGCAGCTGGTGCAGCCGGGGACGGGCAAGGCCCTGGTTTGCCGGCTGGTAGTCGACAATCCCTCTCAGGGGTTGATCCGGTGGAGTCACCAGTCCCGGGATCGCAGGCTGTCGTTCCAGGACAAGCTGGTCCCACGTGCCTTCCTCCCGGGGCTGGAATTGAAGCGAGGGGGAGATTGTCCAGCCCGTTGGCAGCTGTTCCGCTTTCCAGGTCGACGGCCCATCATCTGGGTTCGCCGCCTGGTAGCCGAGATGGTGAACTTCCACCCGCAGCTGCTCGAACAGTTGCCAGCTTTTTTGCAGCAGCTGCTTGTCCGCATAGATCTCTCCGCCCTGGATCCTGATCAACTCTCCCGGCAACCCGATAACACGCTTGACTGCATAAGCGGATTTCCCGGGCAGGCGAATGGCAACCAGGTCCCAGCGGGCCGGCCCAGATCCGCGTGGCAGCGCCATGATGTGCACTCGATCCGGCTCTCGCTCGGTGGCCAAGCTGGCCAGGTTCTCGTCATAACCACAGTTGGAGCAGAGAAGGGTGGCGGCATCCAGCGGAGAGCTGCAGCGCAGCGGATAACCACAGTCCTGGCAGGGCATCTCCAATGAACTGCCCCAGAGTGTCGGCAGCATGGAATGACCTGTAATCTCGATGGCCGCGGGAAGGCGAGGGCGAAGCAGCCAGAGGGCACCTGCAATCAGCACCAGGAAGAGTCCCAGCCAGGGCAGCTGCGTGACCAAGCGACGCGGTGCTCTGCCCCTGGATGGTTGGCCTGCCATCAGCGATTCTTTCCGGCACCGGATTCAAGCACTGCCATGAAAGCTTTTTGCGGGATGTCGACCTGGCCGATCGACTTCATCCGTTTTTTCCCCTCACGCTGCTTGGCCCACAACTTGCGTTTGCGGGTAATGTCGCCACCGTAACACTTGGCCGTCACATTCTTTCGAAAAGCGGGGACGGTTTCACGAGCAATCACACGTGCGCCAATCGCAGCCTGCACGGCAATCTCGAACATGTGCCGGTCAATTTCCTGTTTCAGCTTCTTTACCACTGCTCGGCCGCGCTGATCCGAATCCTCTTTTTCACAGATCACGCTGAGAGCATCCACCGGCTCACCATTGACGAGAATATCAAGCCGCACGAGGTTCGCAGCCTGGTAGCCAATCAACTCGTAGTCCATTGTTCCATAGCCCCGGGTCACACTCTTGAGCTTATCGTGCAGGTCATAAACGACCTCGGCCAGCGCCATCTCATAGACCAGCATGGCGCGGGTTGGGCTAAGATATTCCGTTGATCGCTGAACCCCCCTGCGATCCTGGCAGAGAGTCATTACCGGACCGATATACTCCGCAGGGATGACCAGGCTGACCCGTACGACAGGCTGCCGGAACTCGGCAATATCCCCCGCATCAGGAACTTCCTGGGGCCGGTGAATCTCGAGCACTTCACCATGAGTGGTGGTGATCTCGTAGGTCACATTCGGGGCGGTCTGTACCAGGTCAATATCAGATTCCTGCTCCAGTCGCTGCTGGACGATCTCCATGTGCAATAACCCCAGGAACCCACAACGAAAACCGAAACCAAGTGCGTCACTGGTCTCCGGTTCAAACTCGAAGCTCGGGTCATTGAGCGCCAGCCGGTTGAGTGCTTCTCGAAGTTCCTTGAAATCCTGGCCATCGGAGGGATAGAGGCCGCAGTAGACCATCCGGCGTGGTTCCTGGTAGCCCGGTAACGGCGAGATATCCCTGCTCGCCACGGTGGTGATGGTATCCCCGATAAGGACATCCTCGAGCGACTTGATGTTACAGATCAGGTAACCGACCTGTCCGGCCTGGAGCTGGTCACAAGCCTGTTGCCGCGGCACGAACTGGCCCAGTTCCAGCACCTCGTGCTCACTCCCTCCGCGGATGAAGCGGATTTTAACTCCCTTGCGGACGACTCCATCCATGATCCGCACGTAGGTGATCGCTCCCCGGAACTCATCATAATGCGAGTCGAACACCATCGCCGTGAGAGGTTTTTCAATCTTTCCACCAGGCGGCGGTACCTGCTCGATAATGGCATCCACCAGTTCGGCGATCCCCTTGCCTGCCTTGGCACTGACCTGCAGCAGGCCAGTCACATCCAGCCCCAGCGACTGTTCAATTTCCTCGGCAACTTCTTCGGGGCGAGCATGGCTCAGGTCAATCTTGTTAATCGCCGGAAGGATATGGAGGTCATGTTCCACCGCGGAATAGGCATTCGCGACGGTTTGCGCCTCGACGCCCTGGAAAGCGTCCACCAGCAGCAGCGCTCCCTCGCAACAGGCCATCGAACGCGACACCTCGTACTGGAAGTCGACATGACCGGGGGTATCAATCAGGTTCAGTTCATACCCGACGCCGTCTTTTTCATATTGCATGCAGACAGCACGAGCCTTGATCGTGATTCCCCGGGCCCGTTCCAGATCCATGTCATCGAGTAATTGCTCCTTCATCTCCCGCTCACTGACCGTACCGGTAAACTCCATCAACCGGTCGGCAAGCGTACTCTTGCCATGATCGATGTGGGCGATGATGCAGAAGTTGCGAATCTGGCTGGTTTCCATCGGGGATTACTACCAGGAACCTGGAGATGGCCTCCCATCTGGGCCAATCATCCCAGTGTGGCAGGAGCGGGCAGAATCTCCTAGACGGGTTCTCTAACAACAGTCTTTCTAGCTCAGCCACTGGTGCAACTGTTGCAGGCTGGCA